>DXFG01000037.1 GCA_019114545.1 Candidatus Blautia pullistercoris
CATCAGTGGCCCATCTGCCTGAGCATAAATCTGTTTACTGTTTTCATCGGTATAAAAATGCCAATACCGATATACATATCCCATCCAGTATACCTCTTCCCGGCCATAATTTTCACCTGTGCATTTTTCTAAGATCACTTCATCCATCAGATTTTCCAGGATATACTCTTCCCCGGCCCACTGCAATCGGTCATAAGGATAATCCATAAACGCCGCGGTCTGGCTGTTCATATATTTTTCTGCAAAGTCCGGATATTTTATATCATTTTTCAGGGCCAGTTCAAATAACCGCCCCTGAATATCGCACAGCTGCAGTTCAAATGTTGAAAGTTCTTTTTTCATGACTCGCTTTCCTCTTCCTGAAGTTTTTCTCTCTTTCAGTGTACTTCTATTTCCGCAGACTTTATTCAACCCCAGGGCTGTATATCTCGCCTTATACTTTAATACTCACTCCTAGATTAAATAATACCTAAAAAAATATGGATTTACAAGTAAAAATCAGCGGAATAATCTCATCCAGGAGTAGGTACAGGGGTTAGGAGGGAATATATCTATGGGAAAATCAACAAAAAGAGCTGAGAAATAAAGAAACCGATAGTGTTTGCAGAATACGAAAAAAAAGCAAATACATAATTTTCGCATTATGCAATACAAAATAAAAAGAAGCCTGTAAAAACAAGCTTCTTACTACTGCCGGCAGCGGGACTTGAACCCGCACGTGGTTGCCCACAACAGATTTTGAGTCTGCCTCGTCTGCCATTCCGACACGCCGGCATCTTTTGCTGAACCGATAGTTAGAATATCACAAATCCGGGAGAATTGCAAGTGTTTTCTGCAATTCTCCTATAATCCCTAACAGTTCAGCTATAGAACTGTCCTCTTCTCTGTTCTTACTTATTACAGTCCAGTTCCTTATAGATATCAAAGCAGTCAAAGGTGGCAAAGTAATCCTTTGGGGTCTCCGCTCTTCTGATAAGCTGAGCAGTTCCGTCCTCTTTCAGCAGGATTTCTGCGGATTTTAATTTGCCATTGTAGTTATACCCCATAGCAAATCCATGAGCCCCTGTATCATGGATCACCAGAAGGTCTCCCATATCAATTTTCGGCAACATTCTGTCCACTGCGAATTTATCATTGTTTTCACAGAGGGAACCGGTAATATCATATTTATGGTCACAGGGCTGGTCTTCCTTGCCCATAACTGTGATATGATGGTAAGCTCCGTACATAGCCGGACGCATAAGGTTTACCGCACAGGCGTCTACTCCAATATATTCTTTATAGATATGTTTTTCATGGATTGCTTTTGTTACCAGGCAGCCGTAAGGTCCCATCATAAAACGGCCCAGTTCTGTGTAGATAGCCACGTCACCCATACCTGCAGGAACCAGAACTTCCTCGTAAACTTTCCGGACGCCTTCGCCAATAGCCCGGATGTCATTTGGCTCCTGGTCAGGACGGTAAGGAATTCCCACACCGCCGGAAAGATTGATAAAGCATACTTTGGCGCCAGTCTCTTTCTGAAGCTTTACTGCCAGTTCAAAAAGCTGTTTTGCCAGCATAGGATAATACTCGTTGGTCACAGTATTGCTGGCCAGGAAAGCATGGATACCAAACTCCTCTGCTCCCTTTGCTTTCAGGATACGGAAAGCCTCAAAAAGCTGCTCCTCGGTCATTCCGTACTTGGCATCTCCCGGATTGTCCATGATGCCATTGCTGATCTCAAAGATTCCACCTGGATTAAAACGGCAGCTGATTCTCTTTGGAATAGTTCCGATGGCTTCTTCCAGGAAAGGAATGTGGGTAATATCGTCCAGATTGATCGTCGCTCCCATCTCATAGGCGTACCGGAATTCTTCTGCCGGGGTATCGTTGGAAGAAAACATAATGTCTTCTCCTGTGCAGCCTATGGCCTTAGACAGCATCAATTCTGTATAAGAGGAGCAGTCACATCCGAATCCATACTCCCGAAGAATCTGGATCAGGAAAGGATTGGGCGTTGCTTTTACAGCAAAGTATTCTTTAAAACCTTTATTCCAGGAAAAAGCCTCCTTCATAGCCCTGGCATTTTCTCTTATGCCTTTTTCATCGTAAAGGTGAAAAGGCGTAGGAAACTCTTTCACAATTTCATCTAACTGTTCTTTTGTCACAAATGGCTTCTTCTCCATGTTTGTTCTCCTTTTTCTATTTAATCTGTATCTCAGCAAAAGGCTTCTCCGCCTGATAAAATCCAGAATTCATTATACGGAAATATCCTTTGATTTTCAAGTCATTCCTGCAATTCTTTATTAACTTTTTAACGCATTGACGCAATCCAGTTCCGAACTTCCAGCAAAGATTCCATTTTTTCATCCAAAATATCGTCTACACAAGCAGAATCTCTCAAAAGATCCGGCACCATTACCGTGATCATGCCTGCCTGGTGGGCAGAGCGGAGTCCATTGTAAGAATCCTCCAGGGCCAGAACTTTAGATGGAGGCAGCTTCAGGCCCCGGCAGGCTTTTAAATATATCTCCGGGTCCGGCTTTGCCCTGGAAACCATATTTCCTGTGATCACTGTCTGAAAATATTCCCTGATTCCCTCTTTCTCCAGATTGCCGACTGCGTGTTCCTGGCTGGAAGACGTGGCCACTGCCATAGGGATCTGCTCTTTCCTAAGAAAATCCAGCAGCTCATGGAGGCCCTTTTTTGTGGGAAGTCCATTGGCCCGTACATATTCCTGAAAGACACTTCTGTACAATTCCTGAAATCTCTCAAAGGGAAAATTTCTCCCATATTTATTCTTAAAGTATTCCTCTCTGGTCTTTCTGTTAAGGCCTAACGTATGATAGATATGATCTCCCAAAGGCCCATAGCCCATCTTCTCTCCTGCAATATTCCAGGAATACTGCACAATTCTTTCTGAATCAAACATCAGCCCGTCCATATCAAAAACAACGCCCAGTATCTCTCTTCTGTTCATATTTACTCTCCATTTCATTTCCTGCAGCCTCATTTCTTCCCGTACTGCTCCCCGGAAAATCGAAAAAGCCGCTGTACCGGAGCATCAACTCCCGAGCTGTACAGCGGCTCTCCCCTCTGATTCCTGCTGGCAGCAAGCCGGGCGGACATGAGAGCATGTCCATTCGGCAACTGTCGCAAAGGTCAAAGACCCTAATACCTGCATCTTGGTCTTTGATTAAACTACTTCCAGAACATGAAGCATATTGGTGACTCTTCCTTCTGCCTTGGTATTATTCGTTGCAGGGTCACCTGCAGTAATAACTACCGTCTGCCCCTTTCTCACCAAACGTTTTCTTTTAATCGTTTCCATAGCGTTTACAATAATATTCTCTGTAGTATCTTTAATATAACCTTTCAGCGGAATAACTCCCCAGTATAACTGCATCTTATGCTGCACCATCTCATTAGGAGTTACTGCATAGATTGGCATGGAAGGACGGAAATTAGAAATCAGCCTGGCCGTCTTGCCGGACATGGTAGGAGTCACGATACATGCGGCGCCGATATTTCTGGCAGTACGCACAGAGGCAATACCAATAGCGGAAGAAATTTTGCTCTGCTCATACATGGTCCTGTGGTGAATATATTTTTCATAGTCCACATACTGCTCTGTATTCTCAGCAATCTCATTCATCATCTTCAGAGCTTCTATCGGATATTTGCCTGCCGCAGTCTCTCCGGAAAGCATAACTGCATCTGTACCGTCATAAATAGCATTTGCCACATCTGCTACTTCTGCTCTTGTAGGACGTGGGTTGCGGATCATAGAATCCAGCATCTGTGTAGCCGTGATAACCGGCACATAACGCTCATTACATTTTTTTATGATCATCTTCTGGATGTGAGGTACTTCCTGAGCCGGGATCTCTACGCCCAGATCTCCCCTGGCCACCATGATACCATCGGAAGCTTCGATGATTTCATCAATATTCTCCACACCTTCCGCATTCTCAATTTTGGCAATGATAGAAATATGTTCTGCATGGTTTTCCTTAAGAATTTTACGGATTTCTTTAACGCCTTTGGCGCTCCGGATAAAAGAGGCGGCGATAAAGTCAATGTCCTGCTGGATACCGAACAAAATATCGTCAATATCTTTTTCTGTAACAGCAGGAAGTTTTACCTTTACATTGGGCACATTTACACCCTTCCGCTCGCCAAGCTCTCCGCCGTTTTCCACGTGACAGACAATATTGCCGCTCTTGATCTGTTTTACCTTCAGTTCAATCAGACCGTCGTCAATAAGAATTCTGTCTCCCGCTTTTACGTCCTTAGCCAGGCCTGGATAAGTTACACAGCAGCCGGTTGCATTTCCGGTCATTTCTTCTGTATAGAGAATGAATTCGCTGCCTTCCTTAAGGGTTACCTCCTTTCCGCCTTCCAAAAGCCCTGTGCGGATTTCCGGTCCTTTGGTATCCAGGAGGATTGCCACCGGACGGTCCAGCTCTTCTCTTACATTTTTCAGGAGATTCATACGCTCTCTCTGCTCTTCGTGGTCTCCATGGGAAAAATTAAACCTTGCCACATTCATTCCGTTTTTCACCAAAGATTTCATAACCGTTTTCTTATCCGTATTCGGTCCCATGGTGCAGATAATCTTAGTACTTCTCATCTCTTTTCTTCCTCCTATTTTTTAATGTAAATGTCACTGTGTATTCTGTCACTTTATATGCTGGTGGGTAAACAGGTGATCCTGACAATATTCATAGTTCCCGTTACATTTTGAGCAAAAACGGAATTCCAGATCATCTCCGTCATTTTCTGTTCTTCCGCAAACTGCGCATTTATGTTTGGTGATTCCAGGCGCCATCTTAGGATGGACCGCTTTCTGAAACTGCTGTCTCCGGCGTACCTCTTTTGGCGAAATCCTGCTGAAATTCCTGGTAGACAGGAAAAAGATAATAAAGTTCAGCAATGAAGCAATGATCACTGTCCGGATGGCCCAGCTTCCTCTCACCAGATCATAGAGAATATAAGCTGCATCCAGCCATGCCAGCCATTTGATCTTAATCGGTATGATCATCATAAACAGCACCTGCATATCAGGATAGCTGAGAGCAAACGCCAGGAAAATAGACAGATTGATATAATATGTGGAAAAAGCAGGCGCATACATTACGCTGGAAGGCCCCATAATGAAATATAGAATAAAGGCGCCAATCACGGTAAAGATCATTCCACTGAGAATATACACATTATAGCGAAAGGCCCCCCAGGTTCTTTCCAGAGAACTCCCCAGGGAGTAATAAAACAGCAGCATAATCACTACGAACAGGATATTGGAACTTGATGGCGGTATCAATATCCAGGATACCAGCCGCCAGATCTGAAAATGCAGAATATGATAGGGGCTGAGGTACAGATACCCCATCAGATTTACCCCTGTCAAGGCCTGCATATACACAAGAATATAGCCGATGATGTAACAGCCGATGATATATTTGGTAAGATTGTGGATCGCAAATCTTCCAAATTTCCGTTCCATTTTATTTAAGAAATTCATTTTGTCTCCTCAATTTTCTAAAGTTCTGCTTTCAGAATAAATCCTTTTTGGAGAAGATAAACGCAATAATCAGGCTTAGAAGCAGAGCCAGGACAATAACAATGGCAAACCCTGCAGGATTTCCTGCAAAAGGCATGCCGTCAGCATCCAGATTCATACCATAAGCACTGAATATCATGGTTGGTATGGACAGCACAATGGTAACCGTAGCCAGAAATTTCATAACAATATTCAGGTTATTGGAAACAATAGAGGCAAAAGCATCGGTCATGCTGCTCAGGATCCCGCTGTACACATTCGCCATTTCAATAGCCTGCTTATTCTCAATAATAACATCTTCCAAAAGGTCCGTGTCATCGGGATACTGCTTGATCCTCTCTACCCGGAGAAGACGTTCCAGAACCATTTCATTTGATTTCAGAGAAGTAGTAAAATATACCAGAGATTTCTCAAGCTCCAAAAGTTCTATAAGCTCTTCATTTCTGGTAGCCGCCTGAAGCTTTTCCTCTACTTCTTCGCTTTTCTTGTCAATGATCCGCAGATAGTGCAGAAACATACTGGCATTTTTATACAGGATCTGCAGAATAAACCGGGTCTTCATATACGTATAAAAATTCCGCACTCTCCCATCCATAAACCTACCTAATACAGAAGTATCTTCCAGGCAGACAGTAATGATCACTTCGTCCGTTACAATAATGGACAAAGGAATCGTGCCATACCAGTCCTTCTCTCCCCGCTCTTCCAGAATAGGCGTATCCACGATGATCAAGGTATAATCATCCTCCACCTCGATACGGGAACGTTCTTCCTCATCCAAAGGTGCTCTCAAATCATCCACCTCAATATGAAACTGGTTGGAAACCTCGAAAATTTCTGTTGCGGTAGGATCTGTCAGAGCCAGCCAGCATCCCTCGCTGGCTTCCTCCACCTGATGGATCTTCCCATCCATTGTCTTAAAAATTCTAATCATGGTATCTCCCTTCAACTCCTGCCATGACCAGACAGAGCAAAAGGGCGGTGCCTGAGTCGTCAGCAGGAAACATATTCTGTTTTTTGTCTTATCTTATATTTCTCTCCAGGACGACAAGGCCCGCTTTCCATAATTTTGCACTTCCTTTTTTATAGTTTTATAAATATTTCTTTGGTTATTCTCCACATTCGCATTTTGAAAAAATAATGCTGTTGGGGGTTTCTACTTTCATCGGTTTTCCCTTCATGATCAGCAGTTTTTTCTCATAGTCAATAGCAAAAGTGGTAATCGAATTGGATTCATGGTTTACCACTGCCAGATGTTTTCCATCCGGAAATACATCCAGATCCTTGGGGTAATTTCCGCTGATCGGAAGGATAAATTGTGTCTCCAGAAGACCGGTTTCTTCATCTCTCTTATACATGGCTACCGTATCCTCTCCTGCTGTTGAGCAGAAAAGATACTTTCCATCCGGAGAAAAACACAGCCCGGATGTAGCATCATGAATCTGATCATCCTTGGAAGCCAGGGTGGAGACCGTCTGTATTTTTTCAAATACCGGAGATTTTCCGGTTCCGTCGTATTTATAGACTTCAATGGTATTGTTCAACTCAAAATTCAGATAAGCAAATCTTCCATCCGGGCTGAATTTGATCAGTTTCGGACCGGATTCTCTTTTGCATCTCAAAATATCTACCAGTTCCAGGCGCTTTGTCCTGCTGTTAATTCTGTATATCTTCATCTGGTCAATACCATTGTCCACTGCACAGAGATATTTATTATCCGGTGTAGGACGGACGCAGCTTACATGGGGGCGGAAATTTCTCTCTCCCACGCTGCCCAGGCCTTTATGGAACACGCCATCTACAATGCTTCCAAGACGGCCGTCTTTATGGGTATGCACTACGGTAACTTTTCCGTCATGGTATCCTGCCACAAAAAGATATTTGCCTTCTTCGTCCGTAGACAGATGGCAGCCCCTCATTCCGTCAATATCCACTTTATTGATAAAAGTCAGATCTCCATCCGGCTCAATGGCAAATACTGCCACTCCTTCATCCGCTATGGAATAAAGATATTTTCCATTTAATGAACGTGCCAGATGAGAAGAATTATTTACCGGAACGACTTTTCTCTCCTTTAAAGTCCCTTCCTCCACATTTACATCGTATACATGGATTCCGATACTGCTTCCATGGGTATAAGTTCCGACATACGCAACATATTTCTCTTTCATTTATGCAATACCCTCCTGTATTTATTGTTTTTACCACATGACAAATCTGTATCCCCTGCGGGATACCTAGTGCCATTCTACCACAAAGTTTTTTTTTATACAACTGAAAAACTGACCCAATCTTACCTTTTACCGGTTCTTTCTGAAGAATTTACATTTCCGGTATATTGACAGGAATTCCCCCTCCTGTATAATAGATGTAATGTCGAAATTTCATTATATAAAGGAGATTTGAAATGAATCATACATTAGTCGATTTGATTGATATATCCAAAAGTTTTGGGGATCAGATCGTCCTGGATAAGTTGAATCTTTCCATCCGGGAAAATGAATTTCTTACCCTTCTTGGGCCAAGCGGCTGCGGCAAAACCACTACCCTGCGTATCCTGGGGGGATTTGAAATCCCTGATTCCGGGAGAGTAATTTTCGATGGAGCTGATATTACCAGTCTGCCTCCCAACAAAAGAAACCTGAACACTGTGTTCCAGAAATATGCGCTTTTTTCCCATATGAATATAGAGGAAAATATTGCTTTTGGCCTGAAGATCTCCGGAAAAAGCGCTTCCTATATTAAAGATAAGATCAAATATGCCCTGAAACTGGTAAATCTGGAGGGCTTTGAAAACCGCCTTCCGGATTCTTTAAGCGGCGGCCAGCAGCAGCGGGTAGCTATTGCCCGGGCCATTGTCAATGAGCCCCGGCTTCTGCTTCTGGATGAACCTCTTGGGGCTCTGGACCTGAAACTCCGTCAGGACATGCAGTATGAACTGATCCGTCTGAAAAACGAACTGGGCATCACCTTCATCTATGTAACCCATGATCAGGAAGAGGCCCTTACCATGTCAGATACGATCGTGGTCATGAACCAGGGCTATATCCAGCAGATGGGTTCTCCGGAGGATATTTACAACGAGCCTCAGAATGCTTTCGTAGCTGATTTTATCGGAGAGAGCAACATTATTTCCGGCGTCATGCTGGAAGACAGGCTGGTGGAAATCCTCGGTGCCAAATTCCCCTGTGTGGATACAGGCTTTGGAAAGAACAAGCCTGTAGACGTTGTGATCCGTCCGGAAGACGTAGACCTTCTTTCTCCTGAAGAAGGCACTATACAGGGTGTGGTCTCCCACCTGATTTTTAAAGGGGTCCACTATGAGATGGAAGTCCAGGCAGGCGGATTCGAATGGCTGGTCCACAGCACGGACATGTTTCCTGTGGGCCAGCAGGTAGGCATCCATGTGGATCCCTTTGATATCCAGATCATGAACAAACCGGAATCTGAGGATGAGGAGGCACTGGGTATCAATGAATAAGCGAAAACTTCTCACAGGCCCCTATCTGGTATGGGCAGTGGCCTTTATCCTGATCCCCCTGGCAGTGGTCCTCTATTATGGGCTGACCAACAGTGACGGACAGTTTACCTTTGAAAATATCCTGGCAATCGGGACTGTGGAGAATTTTAAGGCTCTCTGCCTTTCCCTTCTTCTGTCCTTTATCAGCACCCTGATCTGTCTTCTGCTGGCTTATCCCCTGGCTATGATGCTTTCTAATATGAAAGTAAGCCAGACCAGCTTCATGGTGCTGCTCTTTATCCTGCCAATGTGGATGAACTTTCTGCTCCGCACTATGGCCTGGCAGACCCTTCTGGAGAAAAACGGGGTGATCAATCAGATTCTCTCTTTCTTCCACCTGCCGCCTATACAGATCATCAATACACCGGGAGCTATCATTCTGGGCATGGTCTATAATTTCCTGCCTTTTATGGTGCTGCCTCTGTACAATGTACTGTCAAAACTTGACCGGGATGTTATCCTGGCAGCCCGGGATCTTGGAGCCACTCCCGTCTATACTTTCCGGAAGATCATCTTCCCATTAAGCCTTCCGGGAGTGATCAGCGGTATTACTATGGTCTTTGTCCCTGCTCTGACAACTTTCGTCATCTCTGATCTCCTGGGAGGAAGCAAGATCCTGCTGATCGGAAATGTCATTGACCGTCAGTTCCAGCAAGGAAGCAACTGGCATGTGGGGAGCGGCCTTTCCCTGGTGCTTATGGTCTTTATCCTGATCAGTATGTTCCTTACCGGGAAATATGATAAAAATGAAGAAGGAGGGATGTTCTGATGAAAACGGCTTTGCGCAGGATTTATTTCGGGCTGATCCTCTTTCTCATGTATGCCCCCATCGTGACTTTAGTGGTTCTGTCCTTCAATGCTTCCAAGTCCAGGACCAAATGGGGAGGCTTTACCCTTTCCTGGTATGTTTCTTTATTCCAGGACGAAGCTATAATGTCCGCTTTATACAACACACTGGTCATCGCCCTGGTATCCGCCCTTCTGGCGACTCTGCTGGGAACAGCTGCCTCTATCGGCATCAGCGCCATGAAACCAAGAACGAAAACTATATGTATGGGGATCACCAATATTCCCATCCTGAATTCCGAGATCGTCACCGGTATCTCTCTCATGCTGCTTTTTATCGCATGCAGAGTTACCCTGGGGTTTACCACTATTTTGCTTTCTCATATCACTTTTTGTATTCCCTATGTGATCTTAAGTGTTATGCCGAAGTTAAAACAAACCGACAAAAGCACCTTTGAGGCCGCCCAGGATCTGGGTGCCAGTCCTGTGTACGCCTTTTTTAAAGTGGTGTTTCCCGATATCTTGCCGGGAGTTGTCTCCGGTTTTCTCATGGCCTTTACCATGTCTCTGGATGACTTTATTATCACCCATTTTACCAAAGGTCCGGGAGTAGATACCCTGTCCACGAAAATCTACGCAGAAGTCCGCAAAGGCATCCGTCCGGAAATGTACGCTTTGTCCACTCTTTTGTTTGTCACGGTGCTGGTCCTTCTGATCCTGATCAATTCCAGTCCCAAGGACTCTGCGGACACAAAGGTTACTTCTTCAGGGAAAGGCAGGAATTGGGTATTCCGTCTGGCAGTGACCGTAGCTCTTCTCCTTCTCTTCATCGGAGGCGGGATCGGATACAGCCTGAAAAATGCCGGAAATGCTTCTGGAGAAAGGCTGATTGTTTATAACTGGGGAGAATATATTGATCCTGAAGTCCTGGATATGTTTGAGGAAGAAACAGGGATTTCCGTGACTTATGAAGAATATGAGACCAACGAGATCATGTTTCCCAAGATCCAGTCTCATGCCATTGCCTATGATGTGGTATGTCCTTCTGACTATATGATACAGCGTATGATCGAAAATGACCTGCTGGCAGAGATTAACTGGGACAATGTTCCCAATATCCAGAACATCGACCAGTCTTATATGGAACAGTCGGAAAGTTTCGACCCGGGAAATAAATACTCCGTTCCCTACTGTGTGGGAACCGTAGGGATCCTCTACAATACCACTATGGTAGACGAGCCCGTAGACAGCTGGGACATCCTCTGGGATGACAGATACAAAGACAACATCCTTATGCAGGATTCTGTCCGTGACGCTTTCATGGTAGCTTTAAAAAGAAATGGAGATTCCTTAAATTCCGTAAATGTAAATGAACTCAATCAGGCAGCAAATGACCTGATTGAGCAGAAGCCTCTGGTCCAGGCCTATGTAGTAGACCAGGTCAGAGACAAAATGATCGGAAATGAAGCAGCTCTTGGCGTGATCTACTCCGGAGAGGCCGGATATACTCAGCGGGAAAATCCGAATCTGGAATATGTAATTCCCAAAGAAGGATCTAACGTATGGATTGATTCCTGGGTCATTCCAAAAAACGCCCAGAACAAAGAAAATGCGGAAAAATTCATTAATTTCATGTGCCGCCCGGATATCGCCCTGATGAATTTTGAGTATATCACCTACTCCACTCCCAATAAGGCGGCCAGAGAACTTATTGAAGACCCGGAGGTCCGCAACAGCAAAATCCTTTTCCCGGATCAGGAAGATCTGAAGAACTGCGAAACCTTCCAGTATCTGGGAGAAGAAGCAGACAATTACTATAACGAACTTTGGAATAAAGTAAAATCAAGGTAGCCTAAATGGAACGTATTTTTGAATTTACAGTCAGACCGGAAGAACTTCCCTGCACTCTGGGAGAATATCTCAGAGCCAGGGGCTTTTCCAGGCAGATCATCATTCATTTAAAAAAGACTCCCATGGGGATCCAGGTAAACGGCCAGTGGGCCTATGTAAGAACGGTTTTAAAGGCCGGAGATCTGGTCACTATCCATTTATCAGAGACCGAATCCTCTGAAAAGATTCCTCCTGTCCCTATGGAGCTGGATATCCTCTATGAGGACCAGGATATTCTGGTGGTAAATAAACCCGCGGACACTCCGGTGCATCCATCTCTCCATAATTATGAAAACACTCTGGCCAACGGAATTGCCTGGTATTTTCAACAAAAAGGAGAACCCTTTGTCTTCCGGTGCATCAACCGCCTGGACAGGGATACTACAGGGCTTCTGATCCTGGGAAAGAATGCTTACAGTGCTTCTGTACTTTCTTCCCGGATGAAAAAAAGAGAGATCCGCCGGACTTATCTGGGCGCTGCCCGGGGCATTCCCCAACCGCCAGAAGGTACGGTAACTGCTCCCATTGCCAGAGAAAAAGATTCTGCTATCCTCCGCTGCGTAGACTTTCAGCGTGGTGAGGAAGCCGTAACTCATTACAAGACTCTCTGTACCGAAAAGGGCAGCTCTCTTATCCGCTTTTCCCTGGAAACCGGCCGCACCCACCAGATACGGGTCCATATGAAATATCTGGGAACGCCCCTTCTGGGAGATTATCTGTATAACCCGGAATATTCCAAAATAAAAAGAGTTGCTCTCCACTCCTATTCTTTGGAGTTTCGCCACCCTGTAACCAATGAAGAGCTTTATTTTCAGTCCCCCCTTCCAAAAGATATGGCAGAGCTGTTTCCTTCCTTTTAAGGAGAGAAGCTCTGCCATATCCTTATTTTCTGACAACCTCTTGAAGTTTTTACTTTTAATTCCGTCTTAAAGCCTCTATGGGATTTAAAGCCGCCGCTTTCCTGGCAGGATAGATTCCGAAGAAAATTCCCACTGCACAAGAAAACAGTGTGGCAAAAAGAACCGTGCTCAGGCTGATCCCCGGAGTGATGGTCATCTCCTGTCCTGCACTCATCAGAAAACATAATCCGTAGCCTCCTGCAATTCCTGCAAGGATGCCAATGATCCCGCCGATCACAGTCAGTATGGCGGATTCTGCCAGGAACTGGAGCATAATAGAGGAAGTCTTGGCTCCCAACGCCTTTCTTATGCCGATCTCTCTGGTCCTTTCGGTCACGGAAACCAGCATGATATTCATAACGCCGATACCGCCTACCAGCAGGGAAATTCCTGCCACAAAAGAAATAAAAGCCGTGATCATTCCCATCATATCATTAAGCAGACTGATCACATCCTGGAAACTCTGGATCTGATAAAAATCTTCGCCAGCGGACTGATGCCTCTGTTCCAGAAGCCGCACCACCCTGTCCGACACCTCCTGGGAGTCCAGGTCCTTATCTGCCTGGACATAAATACTGGTAAAGTTCTCCAGATCATCGCCCAGATAATCCAGAGCTGCTGTATAAGGGATAGACAGACTTACCGGCATTCCCTCATAGGTATAAGTCACAAAAGTGCCGTTTTCTCTCTGGGTGCTGACGCCCACGATCCGATAAGATTTTGTCAGATCCGAAGCCTGCACCTCAATATCCATTCCCACTACATCATCGGAACCGAAAAGCCTTTTGGCATCCGTGTCTGAGATCACACAAACATTTCTGGCCTCTGCCACATCAGATTCCCGGAAGTAAGCTCCCCGTTTCATCAGCGTATTATTTATAAGGGCAGCGTCCTGGGTCTCTAATGAAAGGCTTACATCAAAATTTCCTTTTCCTGTTACAGTCTCGCCTGATAACCCCATACTGATGGTAACGCCTTCCACCCCTTCCAGATCCCGGACAGCCTCCAGATCCTCCGGTGTGATATAGGCGCCTTCGTTCATGGCATCTTCACTGCAGTAAATATAAATCTGTCCGCTTCCAACGCCGTCGATTTCTGAGTTCATCTGGTTTCTGGTTCCCTCACCAATGGAGACGATAGCGATCACAGAAGCAATACCAATAATGATTCCCAGCATGGTGAGAAAGGACCGGCCTTTATTTGCCAGAATATTCTGCACTGCCATTTTCACATATTCAGCCATATCTGTATACTCCTGTTCTTTTACTGGGCAGCTTCCACTGCCACAACACTGTCTCCTACCTCATGGCTTCCAATATCACGGATCACCTGATCTCCTGCCTGCAGACCTTTTGTGATCTCCACATAAGAATCTGAAGTCACCCCTGTCTCTATGGCTTTTTCAGTAATCTTACCATCTTCCACCACATAGCAGAAAGAGCCGTCTTTTCCAATATTTACAGCTTCTACAGGAAGAAGGGGCACATCCTTTGCCTGGGCTGCCTGGATACTGGCCTGGGCCTCTACACCGATAAAAATATTGTCATCAGGATTATCAATATGTATCGTAACACCGATAAGAGGTGTTCCCTGTTCATTTGGAATAGCAATCTTACTGATCTTTTCTACAGTTCCCTGGTATTCCGAATCTCCCAGCGTAATGGAAGCTTTCTGTCCTTCCTTCACCTTGTCAAAATCATACTTGGAAATATTGGCCTCTACACAGACCTGCTCAGTACTCTGAAGTGTAAATAATTCCATTCCCTGGGTTACCGTAGCTCCCTGGGTTACCTGAGCGTCAGAGATAACCCCCTTAAACTCTGCCTGAAGACCTTTTCTCCCTTCCTCGATAAGCTCCTGAAGATTTTTTGCCTCCAATTCAGCCAGATTGTTAGAAATCTGCATCCGCTCCTGAGCTGCTGCCGTAAGTCCTGTAGTATCCGCCTCTGCCAAAGCCTCCTGGGAAGCCAGTTCCGACTGAAGCTGGGCCAGCTCCTGGGAAGCGGACTCCAGCTGGAACTGAAGGTCAGAGGTATCCGGAACTGCAGACGTATCCGTGCCAGTACCGGAAACTGCAAAATCTGCCGCATTCACTTCCCGCTTTACCGGTTCCTCCGGGGGGTTATTCAGGGCATATTCATAATCCGCCCGGGCAGAAGCCGGTGCATTTTCTTCATCCATCTGAGTCCTCAGTTCTTCCAGTTTCTTTTGATATTCCGGCAATGTTACCGTATCATATTCTTCCTTGGCCTGCTGGTATTCCTGCTCTGCCTGAGCAACAGCTGCCTCATATGCTTGAGCCGCCTCCTGGGCTGCCTGCTGGGCCGCTGCCTGAGCGTCTGCTGCCGCCTGGGACTGTGCTTCTGTTATCTGCTGCTGAAGACCGGATATCTGGTCCTGTTTCTCTGCGATCTGTGCCTCCAGCTCCGGGATCCTGGCCTGAGCCTCTTCCTGTTTTGCCGCAGCGTCTGCCGCCTGTTGCTGGGCATCTGCAAGCTCCAGCTGACCGGATCTGACATTTAGCTCCGCCCTTTGATTTTCACTTTCCAGTGTCTCCAGGTTAAATCCGATAATCGGCTGTCCTGCTTCCACCGTGTCTCCTGCTTCCACAGGCATGGTCTGGATCTCTCCGTTTACCGGAGAAAAGAAAGTCTTCTTCTGTTCACTCTCTACATTCCCGGAAGCATCTACCTCCTGGGTCACATTTCCTTTTGTCACGGCAACAGTCTCGATGGTTGGAACGCTTTCACCGCCCTGATTCATGCTGCCGATTACTGCGATAAGAATGACCATGATCACAACCACCCCCAGAGTGATCAGCATGATCCCGTTCTTACTCTTCAATATTCCCTTCTTCATGATTCTCCTCCGTCTTCTCATATTCTGTCTCTTCATACTCCGGATTCAGCATATCCGTCTCTATTTTTCCGTCCATGATCCGCACCACCCTTTTTGCCTGGGATGCGATCCCGTCATCATGGGTAATGAGAATAACCGTCCTTCCTCCCGCATGGAGCTTCCTTAAGATTCCCAGGATTTCTTTGCTGGAAGCCGAATCCAGATTTCCTGTAGGCTCATCGGCCAGGATCACCGGCGGCTTTGCGGCAATGGCCCTGGCAATGGCTACACGCTGCTGCTGTCCTCCGGACATCTCTGATGGTTTATGAGTCATCCTGTTTTCCAGCCCCACCATCTTCAGCGACTCTCTGGCAAGCTTTCTTCTGCTTTTCCGGTCCATTCCCCGGTAGATCAGCGGAAGTTCCACATTTTCTTCTGCGGTAAGGTTTGGGATCAGATTAAATCCCTGAAAAATAAAGCCGATCTCCCGGTTTCGTATCTCTGACAGCTGGTTGTCCGTCATAGTAGATACGTCTGTACCATTGAGATAATATTTTCCCGAAGTAGGCACGTCCAGACATCCCAGCATGTTCATAAATGTAGATTTACCGGAGCCGGACTGCCCGATGATCGCCACAAATTCACCCTCGTCAATCTCCAGGTCAATGTGATCCAGGGCCCTCACCTCGTTTTCCCCCGGATTATAGATCTTGCACAAATCCACTACTTTAATAAGATGTTCCATAGGCTTTTCCTTTCTTCATATGCTGATTTTGCCAAAACCTCTCTCAAACCAAAAGAACAGAGCGAAACAGAAATATGATCTCCTGTCTCACCCTGTCCCTTTCTTTTCAAAAGCAAACCTTCTGTTTTTAGATTTCTATTACTGGGCCTTGCCGTCCAGCATTGCCTGACGGTTTTTCAGGGCGCCCCAGAAATAAAGCAGCGGCAGGATCAAACCGATCACGATATTAACAAGGCTCAGTACCGTGATCCCTGAAGTAACTGCAGAATACGCAGCGTTTCCTAACTGCCATACAATTAAGATAACTCCGCAGACAAAGCAGATACCTGCTCTCTGGATTTTATTGCAGTTCGCTATCCCAATGATCCCGATCACCAAATTGAGCAGGGCTCCTGCAGTTGTAATATATACACTTGCCTGATATTCCGCCATGGTAACTCCGGTGGCAGCCAGGCTCTGTTCCATGATCTCTCCTACCTCTCCATTCCCGGTCATACCCAGTACGGCAATATTCACCAGACTTACAAGAAGTGATAAGACTCCTAAGATCACCATCAGAATCCCTACTACCTGCAGCAATGTCTTTCCAGGTGCTTTTTCTTTCATTCCATTCTCCCCTCTCTATCGGTTTTTCTCATTGTATAATTCTATGAAAAAAAAGTCAATTTATTTTACAGAAATTTTTGATAACTGTTGTGAAATACAGGAAAATCAGCCTATTGTAAAGTATTTTTTATAAATATTTATTCAATACCTGCCAGGTATGCCTTTATTTTCCATATACGGAATTATCGTTAAAGTTTCCGATACAACTATGCCCCCTTGACTTGCTGCGCCGGGAAATAAAAAGAAGCCCTCCAGATTTTTCTGGAAAGCCTCTTATTTCTGACAATATTTCTATAACGCACGTATCCTGGGTACTTCATCTACATGGAGATATCTGCTTACAGCTCTCACAATAATGTCATGATTTACAAAATGGTTCT
Organism: Candidatus Blautia pullistercoris; assembly: GCA_019114545.1. Classification (GTDB taxonomy): domain Bacteria; phylum Bacillota; class Clostridia; order Lachnospirales; family Lachnospiraceae; genus Blautia; species Blautia pullistercoris. The sequence goes on from DXFG01000037.1 coordinate 17,210, forward strand.
GATTGGAAACCAGGATCACGCCGATGACGCCTACCTCCTCTATACGTATGGGAAATCCTCCGCCCATACAGGAATATTCCCCTGTGTTCAGACCGATGTCTTCCAAGGTCTCCTCTGATTTCTTCATCTCGCTGTAGAGAAGCATGGTGCTCTTTTCCATTCTCTGTACTGTATTGTACATCTTCGTCATCCAGGACTCATTATTCAGGTTTGTGCTGTTTCCGGCATATTTAAATACGGTATATCCGTTGTTCAGGCGAATCTCCACTGCCGTATCCAGTCCTCTTTTTCTGGCCTCTGCCACAATAATATTTCCCAAAGCCCATGCGTCCTCATTGGTGAAATGTCCAAACTGGAGAATTTCCTCCTGCATTGCCAAAACTGTGATTACTTCTTCGATGGTCATATGAAACACCTCCTGATGTTACCGGATCCTGTCCGGGAAACCAACCTTGCGCTGAACCTTTCTCAGTGTTTTATTTGCAAAATACTGGGCTTTTTCTGCGTTCTCTTTAATAATAGAATCAATATAAGCCTTGTCCTTTTCCAGGCGGGCAACCTCGTCCTGAAGAGGCTTCAGAACACTGACTACTGCCTCTCCTACAGCCATTTTTAGCTCGCCGTAGCCTTTTCCTTCAAATTCTTTTACTGCTTCGTCAGGGGTTTTTCCAAGACATGCACAGTAAATGTCAATAAGATTTTTCAGCCCCGGCTGTTCCTCTCTGTAGGCAATGCAGGCTTCTGAATCTGTTACCGCCCGTTTGCATTTTCTCATAATGGTATCCGGCTCATCCATCAGATAGATACTTCCGTTAGGATTCTCGTCGGACTTTGACATCTTTTTGGAGGGATCCTGAAGGCTCATGATCTTGGCCCCTACCTTGCCAATATAAGCTTCGGGTACAGTAAATACATCACCGTAAATATTATTAAAACGAATGGCAATATTCCTGGTCAGCTCCAGATGCTGCATCTGGTCAATGCCTACCGGCACCACATCCGCCTGATACAGAAGAATATCTGCCGCCATCAGCACCGGATAGGTAAAAAGTCCTGCATTGATGTTATCTGCGTGTTTTGCAGCCTTGTCTTTGAACTGGGTCATACGGTTCAGTTCACCCATATAAGTAAAGCAGTCCAGGATCCAGGCCAGTTCTGCATGACCGGACACATGAGACTGATAATAAATACAGTTTTTCTTCGGGTCTAATCCTGCTGCAATATAAAGAGTCAGCAGCGCTCTTGCTCTTTTTCTCAGTGTTGCCGGGTCCTGACGGATCGTAATAGAATGCATGTCCACCACACTGTAAAAGCATTCATAATCATCGCTTAAAGTCACCCAGTTTTTCAGAGCCCCCAGATAATTTCCCAGAGTCAGGTTTCCCGTGGCCTGCATACCGCTGAATAAAACTTTTTTATCCTTGTTCATAATTTATGTCCTCCACTGCTACGTTTTCCTTAGGAAATATTTTAGCACGTTTCCACCCGGCGGGCAACTGCGGCTTTTATTTCTCTCCTTCTACCAGAAACATAGGCGTGGAATAATAATTTGCTCTTTCTTCCCGGCTCCATACTTTTTTCCATACGTCTTCTTCTATCACCACTTTGGAACATGCCAGATCTTCCAGAAGTTCTTTGTCCCAGAGAGGACGGTTGATCTGACTTAAAGGTACTTTTCTGGCTATATCCTCCATGGCGTCGATGTCTGTACAGGTGTAATGATCCTCCATATGAAGGGACTCTACCCTTTTTCGGTCCTCTTCGTATTCTTTCCGCTTTTCCTCATCGAAAAGATGATGGTACCAGTTAGCGTCATAGTTCAGGAGTTTTCCTCCTTTTTTCAGGACTCTCAGCCACTCCTGATAGGCCCTGGTGGGATTTTCCAGATTCCAGGTCAGATTCCTGGATACCACAGCGTCAAACGTCTGATCCGGAAAATCCAGGTTCTGGGCATCCATCTGCCTCCACTGGATCCTATCGGCCAGTTCTCCCGCATTATGCCGGGCTTCTTTCAGCATTTCCTCTGTATAGTCCACAGCCGTTACCTGATAGCCGGCCTGGGCCAGGATAATGGCGAAAAAACCCGGGCCTGTGCCAATATCCAGGATCTTTACCTCTTCCGGTTTTTTATCCGGAAGATGTTCTCTCAGATTTTCCAGCCAGATCTGCCTCTGCTGTGTAGCCAGCTCTCCCTGGTTTACCTGGGAATATCCCTCCGCTCTTTTTGTCCAGTATTCTTCTATCTGATTCAGCAATTCCATATTTTTGTTTCCTTCCCTGTATTCTAAATTCTTGATTTATGCTAATTATTCTGGAAGGAAGTATACCATGGATTTCTTTTGTCTCACAAGCCCCCTAAGGGGTTATACTTTGACATTCCACTTTCCAGCGTCTATAATAAAGGTATGGCAGAAACACCCTTTATGCCTATTATTAATTACCTAGAAAGGACTGAAAAAATGGAAAAAATCGCAAGCTTTACCATTGACCATATCAAGCTGAAACCAGGTGTTTATGTATCCCGGAAAGACCATGTAGGTGCTGAGACCATTACCACTTTCGACCTGCGTATGACCTCCCCTAATGATGAACCTGTTATGAATACTGCAGAAGTTCATACCATTGAACATCTGGGCGCAACTTTTTTAAGAAACCATCCGGTTTTCGGCTCCAAAACCGTTTACTTCGGCCCCATGGGCTGTCGTACCGGCTTTTATCTCCTGCTGGCAGGAGACTACGAGTCAAAAGATATCGTAGACCTGGTAAAAGAAATGTTTATTTTTATCCGGGATTTTAAAGGGGAAGTGCCCGGCGCCACTCCGAAAGACTGCGGCAACTACCTGGATATGAATCTGGGAATGGCTAATTATCTGGCAAAAAAATATCTGGATGAGGTCCTGACAGACATTTCCCAGGACCGGCTGGTCTACCCGGATTCAGAAACGCCCGGGCAAACATGCGTGGCATCAAATTGACAGCAACGCAGACATTAGGATATGTAGAAAAACTGCTGCACTGCTGAGAATGTACCTGAATTCTGTCTGCAGTTAAAACCTTAAAAGAGATGGAAGGCGAAACTTCAGGTTATCGAAGTTCCAGCTGCGTTTATCCAGAGATTCATAGATTTTTATAATACGTCCAAGCAGCAGCGCCGAAAATACTGTGCCTGGACCAATTCCATAAAAGGGACTGTGATTGGCGATACACAAAAGTGCACTGATTGTAACCATGGAAACATCAAATCCATTTTTTACCGCTGAAAAACGCAGCTGAAAAACTTCGGAAATGGTATTAACAATACCGTCCGTAGGTGTCAGGACCATTCTGCTTTTTACGCACAGAAATACTCCCAGCGCAGTAATAAACATTGTTGCTGCGAAGCAGAAGGTACGTAATGCCAGTCCAATGGACAGTTCCGGGATAATCAGGTCATAGAAATCCGTCAAAAATCCAAAGACAATGGATAGAGGCACTTCCAGTACAAAAACAAGCGTGATTTTCCTGGATAGCAGGCACTGTATTATAACAAACAGCAGATAGCAGAAAATCGATGCTATGCCCAGGGAAATATGGTAAATTTCCGAAATAGAATACATTACTGAACTGAATGCGGCAACGCCAAGACCAAATCTTATATTCAGGACAACACTCAATGCAATTAAGTTAAGACCTATGAGATACCAGGTTGTCCGTTTGAATATTGTTTCATTTTGTTTCATTTTTTTCCCCTCTGTTTTGTAGATTTGATAAAGTATGCGCAGATTCTTTCTGGTTTCTAAGATTTTCCAATGCCATAGAAACAAGGACATCAAATTTCTCCTTATCCCCAGCCTCCATGCGGCTCAGCATCTGATTACCGGTATGGGTGCAGTTTTTCTGCATGGCATAAAGTACTTCCATGCCTTTCTCTGTAAGGATCACTTTGCGATACCGAGCGTCGCTCTGTGATATTTCTGTCCGCAGCAGACCTTTTGCCGCCATACGTTCAATGATAGCACGAGCCGCCTGGTGCGTGATGCCAAAGTGTTCTTTTAGAGAAACTGCACTCCTGTGGCTGCTCCCCTGTAAAAAAAGCAGAGCATCTGCCTGTTCTGCAGTAATTCCCAGCCCTCTGAGATCTTCATTTCGGTTTCGTATAATCTGGTTAGACAACTGCAGTATCTTTCTTGCAAGGGTAGATTCAATCTCCAAATTTAAACAACCTCCTTTATTCAATATACAATACATTGTATATTACAGCAGGCAGATCTTCTTGTCAACCCATCCTTGCCCTTCCAAAGCTTTTGATCAGATCCAACAGAATCCTCGGCCAGTCATCTTCGTTGTTCACACTTTTTTGTATCCCAATCCTCTAACTCTCCGGGATCTTCTGTCTCATAAAAAAACACTTCATCTATATGTCTTTTCAGGACGCTTTTTCCTCCTGTATCTCCCTGGAGTTCCATCAGCTCCGGCACAAAAGAATTATGAAAGATCACCGGATTTCCCGGAGTCTTCCGGTAAGACATACAGCCGATCCTTTTTCCGCTTTCCCGAAAATCCTTCAGGAAGTTTTCCACCGTCTTTTTCTTTAGGAACGGCTGGTCTGCCACAAAAAACATATAATAATCCTCTGTATCCCGGCCCATAAAACTTCTGGCTGCCTCCAGACCGATCTGAAGAGAAGAAGAAATCCCCCTCTCACTGTGAGGATTTTTCACTCCGAAAATCCCCTGTCTTCTGGCTTCTTTTAAAATCTCCTCATACTGGCTGACTACCACCAGAGAATCTGCCAGACCTTCTTTCTGTATTTTCCTCAGTCTTTCCATAGTCCACAGATACATGGACTTTCCCTTTATGGGATACAGCAGTTTGTTTTCTCCAAATCTTCTGGAGAAACCTGCCGCCAGAAGGATCAGATGTATACGTTTCTTTTTCTCTTCCCTGGTATGAAGGAACACCGGGACTGACATCCGGGCTTCTATAATTCTTTTCATTTTTTCCGGTTCTTCCAGAAGATCCTGCTGATTCAGGATCACCGCCAGTTTTCTCCCCGGGTATTGTTCTTTTAAAGGTTCCACATAGCCTTTTTCCAATAGCTGCCCCAGTGTCTCCCCGGTAAGGGGCCTGTTTTCTGGACCAAGGATCTTTTTCGCATATTCCAGCCTGTGGCAGACTTGATCCAGAGGTCTGCCAAGGGCAGAAGCGCCTGCCAGGATCAGGATATGAGTGGTATCCTCCCTGATCACCGGTTCGTTTTTTCCCGGTACTTTTACCGGAAATTTTCTGGAACCGTCCGCTTCTGTGAGAACTGCCTGGGCTTTGGAAGCTGCCTCTGTGTATGCCGCCTCAGAAAGTCCCCGGATTTTTTTCCAAGTCTCGCTGCCGGATCCGGCGATCACCACCCCCGGACTCTCCAGGGCCTTTCTGATATTTTCTGCCGGCTGGTCGATCCAGCCTGTTCTTCCCAGGATCTCCGGCCGTTCCATATGAACAGTGGTGGTGACCAGGACTCTTTTCCCCCGGGCAGCCCAGTCATCGGCCAGTTCCAGGATACAGGAAGTCTTCCCCCCGGCCCCCACAAAGGAGATCACCGGTCTTTCTGTCCTTCCCAGCCTTTCTATGATTTCATACATCTTCATCTTTCCAGCACACCCTTTTCATAGGCGCTGACCAGCTCCAGAACGCTTCCCGCAATACATCTGGCTTTATCCGATATCAAAGCGCAATGAGCCTGAGACTCTTTTCTGGGATCCACATCTGCGATCTTGAAATGTTCCGTCACAGGGTATCCCTCCTGGATAATTCCTCTCAGGACACCGGAGATTTCCGTACAGACAGAGGCAGGGGCTCCTTCTCTTTCTACCCATCCGATCCGGCTGCCCTTTTCCACCCAGTCTCCGATCTCTTTTTCCTGATGAAAGATTCCCGGGCAGGGAGAATGGATCACTCTTTCTTTTCCATAGCCGCCGATCATCCCGGGAACTCCTGTGTTTGGGATAGCTGCCCCCTGGGAAATGATCCTTCCCAGATAATGTCCTCTCTTGGTCTCTATCACATAATCCACATCTTCGCCTGCAGTAAAACCGGGGCCCAGGGCTATGGTCAGTTCTGCCATATCTCTTCTGGTCCCCAGATTCTTCTTAGCCAGGATCCCATCTACAAGAATATCCGGATGATACTTTTCAAGACATTTCCCCTGAGGATCCACGATCAGCTGGGGACGGTTCCAGGAAACCCGGCCCAGAGCTTCCTCAAAGCTTTCCGCCCGGCTGCAGGTCAGGCCTTCTACTTCCATGGTTTCCTCGTAAACAGCCTGGCAAAAAGACACCAGACGGCGGATAGCCGATGGCCGCTCACATTCCAGGATGATCACCGGATAGCCGCTTTTGCAAAGTCTGTGTATCGTGGCCGTAGCCAGATCACCGCCGCCTCTTACAATAATCGGTTTCATAAATTTCTCCCTTGAATCTTATGGTTTTATGATCAGATCGGCTTTAGACTGCGTCTCTGCGATCACATACATATTAACGACCGTTCCCACTGCCAGCTTCTCCTTCATCTTATAAAAGTCCAGACAGGTGCCGCAGGTACAGATCCTGGTGCCTTCTTTTTCCAGAGTTTTCAGATCTTCCAGGACCGGAGAGCCTTCGCAGGTGAGAAATGCTCCCTTATTATAAAATAAAACCGTATCCGGCAGCTTTTCCAGCTGAGTCAGGGAATAAATAAATCCTTTGATCAGGATCTGTCCAAGCTCCGGGTCTCCCTCTCCCATTTTGTCGGAGGAGATCACTACCACCGTGTTCTTCTGCCCCTGAGGTGCGCAGGAAATGTATTCCGGTTCTTTTTCTTCCCGGGAAGTTCCCTCTTTTTTCACAGTAATCTTCACTTCATAATGCTTGTCCCCCAGTTTTGTCATCTCATAATCTGCCTCCTGGGAATTGGCCAGCTTTCTCAGATTTTCCGTTGCCACTTCATTATCTACCTGAACGAGTATTACGTCTCCCGGCTGGCTTTTATCCATTTCCTTCTTTGCAAGTATTACCGGTTTCGGACAGGTCATGCCCATAGCGTCTACTGTTTTTTCCATAAGTTTTTCTCCTTTTCTCCTTTTTCCAGGCAGCACCTCCGTTGCTCCCCGGACCGACATCTTTCAGATCATGAATAAAGAGATACCCGGTGGATTCCTTTTGCCTGGATCCCACCGTCGTTGATCACCTGTCGGATCCGCTCTTCTTCCTCTGGTTCCGTACACCAGGCAATGCCGCATTCTGCAGAAATTTCACTTGGAAGGGGAATGATCCGTCCGGGTATCTGGTTTTTCAGACAGTATTTTTCTGCTGCCATAGCCTGGGTTGTGGTCAGAAAAGAAACCACCAGCTTTTCTTTTTTCTCTCTCATAGATTTCTCCAATGTTCCATATTGCAATTTTCTTTTACTATGATAACAAAACCGGGACAAAAATCAAGTTTTATGGTAGAATCTAAAAAACAGTAAAACAAAAATCTTCTCTCCAGGAAAGGATCGTATTATGGTAAAGATTGACAGAGAAAAATGTATCGGATGCGGCCTTTGTGCCGATGATTGTATCGCCTTAAATATAAAGATCCAGGATAAAAAGGCGCAGATCCTGACGGACTGCCTCCAATGCGGACACTGTGTGGCAGTCTGTCCCAAAGGCGCCGTTTCTATCCCGGAATATGACATGGCAGATGTTGAAGCGTATGATCCGGAAAGTTTCCGCCTGAAACCAGATCAGGTCCTTCATGCCATAAAATTCCGCCGTAGTATCCGCTGCTACAAACCTCAGAAGCTGTCCAGGGAGGACATGGGGCTTCTGGTACAGGCCGGCCGTTATACTGCTACTGCAAAGAATTGTCAGGGCAATAGTTTTATATTTGTCCAAGAAGAGTTGGGACAGCTAAAATCTATGGTCTGGGAATATATTGAAAACAGAACGGCTCTGGAAGGACAAGAAGTCAGCCGTGACCTGCTCCCTTACCTTTCCTTTAATAAAAGAAGAAAAGCAGATCCCACCGACGATTATCTTTTCCGCAATGCCCCTGCCCTGCTGTTTATTACTTCAGAACGGCCTCTGGACGCAGGGCTTGCTGCCCAAAACATAGAAACTCTGGCTGTTTCCATGGATATAGGCGTGCTGTATAATGGATATCTGGCCCGGACCGCCAATGCCGATCCGGCTTTAAAAGAATGGCTTGGCATTGCAGGGGAAACGATCCAGGCCTGTATGCTTTTAGGCTATCCCGACAGGCGTTATGTACGCACAGCTCCCAGAAAAGAAGCCCGTGTGATCTGGAAATAACAGAATCATAAAATTTTCTTCTATCCGACGTCCAATGGCTGAATAGTTATAATTTTCTCAAAAAAACCAAAAAATATGTTGACAGATATATCTCTTTTTGATAGAATACATAACTGTGATACGCAACAGCACAGTTTGCTGCCTTGGCTCAGTCGGTAGAGCGTCGCCTTGGTAAGGCGGAGGTCGGCGGTTCAAGTCCGCTAGGCAGCTCTGAAAAGAACCCTTGGAATTCCAAGGGTTCTTTTTTATCACATCTGCCTGGAAACTATGGTTCTGCCCGTCCGAGTCCCAATAATACGGTTCAGTCAGTTACGATCTCTTTAAACAGGATCTCCGCTTCAGGCGCTTTTATCCGGATATCTGCTTTTTCCGGATAGTACCGGGTAGAAAACACGTACTCTCCATCATTGAGGAATACCTCCACAGAAGAAGTATCTGTAAGGATCCTTACATTTTTCAGAACATCCAGTTCCACATATCTTCTTCCTCTTCCTGCGGAAACACTTGTCTTTTCCTGATCTTTAAACCCCATCTCGAACCGGCCTTCCCGGTATTCCAGAACCAGTTCTTCTCCCAGGACAGCCTGGAACTGATTATGGCTGATATGGGAAATTTCTGCCTGATATACAGGATGATCTCTCATCTCTAAAGCATCCTTTTTTCTTTCCAACAGCCGGCATTTTTCTTCCAGTTCCCGGACAGGTCTCTGGCAGGGAATCCCGTCTTTTATATAGATTTCTCTTGGGAAGGTAAAGCAATGCTGCCACCCGTCTTCGATAGTCCTGTTGGTATATTCTTTACAATCCGGCATTCCCATCCAGCCGATCTGTATGATTCTGCCGTCCTCTGTCCGGAAGCTCTGAGGGGCATAGTAATCAAATCCATAATCCCAAAGCCGGTACTCTCCCAGATGATACTTGCCGGAAATTTCTCCTTCCAGGAGGAAATACCCGGACTGGTATACATTCCGCTCTTCCCACTGGCCTCCCGTAAGCCCCTGGACAGAGGCTGAAAGGATCTTCCGGTCTCCGATTTCAAAATAATCCGGACATTCCCACATATAGCCAAAGGGTTTATCTGTCTTCACACGGTTTGCCAGGCTCCAGTGGATCCTGTCTTCTGACTGATAGAGAAGGACCTGGCCTTCATCTTTTTTCGTACGGGCTCCCAGAATCATATAGTAGGTGTCTTCTTTCTTCCAGACCTTAGGATCCCGGACATGAAGGGTAAGATCGGATGGATAATCTCCGTTATCCATCAGTTTTCTCTTTCTTCCAAAATGGATCCCGTCTCTGCTGGATACCAGAACAGTATTAGCCTGGCGTCCGGTATTAATATAGTCATATTCCCCGTCTTCCAGCTTTACATTTCCGGTATAATACAGAAACATTTCCCCGTCTTCGATAAAGGCGGCTCCGGAATAAACGCCGCTGCAGTCAAAAGGCTGATCCGGATATAAAGGCACACCCTGGTACTCCCAGTCAATCATATCAGAACTGGTGTAATGGCCCCACATCTTCACGCCGCCCTCCGGGTCAAAAGGGGAGTACTGAAAAAATCCGTGGTAAGTCCCCTGGAACTGACATAATCCATTGGGATCATTCAGCCATCCCACAGGGGGCATGAGATGGATTTTCTGGCGGAAGGGATCTTTTCCCTCCGCCTTTTTCTCTGCTGCCTTTGTTAATTTCTTTAAATCTTCTGTCAATGCAGTCATAGCATATTCTCCTATTACTGTTTTTCCAGTTTCATGACAGGGCTCTCCCCGTCTGTCTCTCCTGGTTCTGTTTTTTCCACTGTAGAGAAGTCTTCCGGATTGGTCAGGATCACCATGGTAGTGGCCGGATATCCGGCAGCCTTGATAATCTCCAGATCTGCCTCTATCAGCACATCTCCTTTATGGACCATATCCCCGTCAGAAACTTTCTTGGTAAAACCTTTTCCTTCCAGCTTTACTGTATCGATTCCTACATGGATCAGCAGTTCTCCGCCTGCTTTTGTGGTAAGGCACACCGCATGTCCGGTTTCAAAAATATTGCTGACCTGTCCGTCGCAGGGTGCGGTAATTTTCCCCTCTGAAGGCTCTACTGCAACGGTAGTGCCCAGCATTTCTGAGGCAAAGGTCTCATCTCTGACTTCTGTAAGAGGAACTACTTTTCCCTTTACCGGGCTGACTAAAATCTCTTCTTTTACTTCTTCCCTGCCTTCTTTGTCAGAAGTTTCTCCGGCAATTTCTTTTCTCTCTTCTCCGATCTCTCCCGTCTGACTGCCTGTCTCTGCTGCCGGGACAGGCCGCTGATCCTTATAAAGCAGGAAGGAGATCACGAAAGCAACGCCTACTGCAATGACCATTTCGATAAAATACTGAACAGGCTCGTCCAGACACAGGAGGATTCCAAAGATACCGGTAACCCCTGTTCCTTTGGCGCCCAGGTGTACGATGGAAGCATAAAGAGCGCCGCATCCGCCGCCGATACATCCGGCGATAAAAGGTTTAAAGAACCGCAGGTTTACACCGAAGATCGCCGGTTCTGTGATACCCATAAAAGCACTTAAGGAAGAAGGCAGTGCCAGAGATTTTACTTTTTTGTCTTTAGATTTAAGAGCTACCGCAAGAGCTGCAGCACCCTGGGCAATATTGGCCGCACTTGCCAGAGGCAGCCAGTAGGTAACGCCGTACTGGGCGATCTGTCCGATATCAATAGCTGTATACATCTGATGGATACCGGTTACTACCGTCGGGGCGTACAAGGCTCCCATAATAAGACTTCCGATACCAAATGGCAGTGTGAGCATCCACTGGATGGCATTTAAAATGGCATTTTCCGCCCATACAAAGATAGGACCGATGATCGCCAGAGTAAGGTATCCGGTTACAAAAACACTGACTAAAGGCGTCACAAAAAGATCCAGAACCTCCGGCACCACTTTGTGCAGCTTTTTCTCGATCACAGAGAGGAGCCATACTGCGATCACTACCGGGATCACATGTCCCTGATATCCTACCATGTCAATGTCATAAAGACCGAAGAACACAGACTGGGTCTGGAGGACGCCGTCTGTAGCCACAGTATAGGCATTCTGGAGAGAAGGGTTGATCATAATCATGCCGATAACCGCTCCCAGATAAGGATTGGCTCCAAACGCCTTCGCCGCCGAAAAAGCGATGAGGATCTGCAGGAAGGTATAAGCCGTATTGCTGAACAGACTGGCAAATACATAAATAGAACTGCTGGTGTCCATGTTGATAAAGCCGTTATTGATCATAAAATCCAGAGAATTCATGATCCCCATAAGAAAACCGCTGGCCACGATCGCCGGTATAATGGGTACGAAAATATCCCCCAAAAGCTTAATGGCCCTCATAAATACATTCTGCTGTTTGGCAGCAGCCTCCTTAGCTTCTGCCTTTGTGCTTGCAGTAATGCCTGCAATGGCTATAAACTGATCAAACACTTTATTGACCGTTCCTGTTCCCAGAATAATCTGAAGCTGTCCGGAAGCTTCAAAAACTCCTTTTACTCCCTCAATATTTTCCAGAGCTCCTTTATCAGCCTTATTGTTATCGGCAATAACCAGACGGAGCCTTGTTGCACAGTGGGCGGCCGAAACAATATTTTTGCTTCCGCCTACTTTTTCCAGAATTTCCTTTGCGGTCTTTCCGTAGTCCATGATGACTCTCCTTTCTCTTTGTCCTTTTCTTTTCATGATAATATGTAATCGATTTCATATCTTTATGTAAATAATACGTAAAAAAATGCCATTTGTAAAGATGGCATTTTTACTGATAATCGTTATTCATTTTTGTATAAAATGCATGTAAAGCAGCTTTTCTGACCCTGAAAAGCGCCCTTCCTTTTTCAACTACACCCTTTCAATATATGATATCGTTATCACCTATTCTTGTTCGTTCACGATCTGAAATCCCAGTTTCATCTCAATAGGGATCTTCTCTCCCCGCTCGATTACGTCCAAAAGGAGCTCTGCCCCCCGGATCCCGCTGGTCTTATATCCGAAATGCACGGTGGGGATGCCCCCGGTGACGGCTTTTAAAAACTGATTGTCTCCGAATCCGGTGACTTTTATGCTGCTGCCCTTTAAAACGTATTCCATCCTTGATCCGGAATCCTGGACTTCCTGAGGAATCTTTTTTTTGCTGCAGGCAAGAATTGCTTCTATAGCCCCTGCGGCGATGGTATCTGTAGCGCAGGACAAAACGGCAATATCCTTCTTTTTATCCAGAAGATCTAAAGCCGCCTCATATCCGGATTCCATGGTAAACTGTGATTTTCTGGTATATTCTTCTTCCAGTTCCGCCCCCAGGCTCTTCAGCCCTGCCCGAAATCCCTCTTCTCTGGCAGTTCCTACGGCTTTATCCTCCCTGGTAACCCCGATATATGCAATTCTTCCTTTCTCCCCGGCAGCGGCTGCCGCAATTTTCCCCATAGCCTTTCCTGCCCCATAGTCATCATGATAAATACAATTGGCATATTTCGTATACTGTCCCACAACCACTACCGGGACCTTGGATTCTTTCAGAAACTTTTTGTGTTCCCCTGTGATCACCGTTGCGATCAGCACGATCCCGTCCACCGGATAATTTTCAAACAGCTTCAGATAAGTAATTTCTTTTGCCGGCTGATTATCTGTACTGGCAAGGAGCATCTGATAGCCTCTCCTGGACAGCACCTGCTCGATCCCTGCCGTTACACGGCTGATGGATTCTGAATTGATCTTAGGCACTACCACTCCAACCAGACAGGCCCGCTTTGTCCGCAGGATCCTGGCCTGGGCGGAAGGCTGATAACCGGTTTCCTCAATAACCTTTTTAATCTGCTCTTTCTTTTCCTCACTGACATAGCCCCCGTTCAGATATCTGGATACAGCCGCGCTGGATACCCCTGCAAGCCGGGCGATTTCTTTAATGGTCATTCCCATTCCTCCTCTAATATTGCCATAAGGATATCGTCTCCGTATTTGTCGCCGTCTTTTACAGCATCCCGAAGAACGCCCTCTCTTCGAAATCCTGCCTTTTCATAAGCCCTTATAGCTCTCGGATTAAAAGAAAAAACATCCAATTCCACCCGGTGAAGCCTCGCTTCCCGAAATGCAAAATCCAGGGTACTCTGTATAGCCCAGGATCCGATCCCTTTTCCGCAGTCTTCCGGATGAAATACAGCGATCCTGAAATTGGCTTTTCTCAGCTCCCAGTCAATTTCATTCAGTACACTTTCCCCTATGATCTTCCCCTGGGGAGAGCATATCAAAAAATCGAACCTGTCCTTGTCATCAATACATTTTTTCAGAAATCCCACTACTTCATCATGGGAAAAATCCGTCCTGCTGCCTGTCAGCCTGGCAGTTTCCGGGTCAAATGGGCGAAAATTATTTTCAAAGTATTCCTCTGCATCTTCTTTTTCGGCTAAACGGAGGACATAGCCGTCTTTCTCATAAACCTTGTTCATGTCTTGCCGCCTTTTCAAACTTATTCTTAAAGTTTCTCTGATCACAGGCCAAATTCCTGTGCATAGACCACTTCTCCTTTTACCGGCGCTGCCTCTTCCCTCAGTCTGGCCGCCATAAAATTAGGAGAAGGAAAGCCTTCCGGAACCTGGATCCCCACTTTTTCTGCCGGAACATAGCCGAATTTCGGATAATAGGTTTTGCTTCCAAGGACCAGTGACCAGGAATATCCCAGTTCCCCGGCAATTTTGTGTCCCTGCCGGATCAGGGCGGCTCCAACGCCCTGTCTCTGATATCCTGGCTTTACAGATAAAGGCGCCAGAGCCAGCACCCTGTCTTCCCCCACCTTTGCCTCTGTAAACAGGATATGGCCGATAATCTCACCATCCTCTTCTGCTACTAAAGACAGCTCCGGCACAAAGGCCCGGCTCTTTCTTAAAGCTTCTGCCAGATCCTGTTCATTGCCATCTGCGTGTTCTGCTGTTGCAAAAGCTTCTTTGATCAGTTTATATACTTCCTTATGATCTTTTCTTTCTTCCTGTCTGATTTTCATAGACACCTCTCCGCCATTTGATTTTCTTTAAGATTTATTATCATCTATTCTCCTCATTTTTGTCAACCTCCCAAAGTCAAAGACCCTTGCGGCAGTCGCCAAATGGCCATACAAGCATGTCCGCTTGGCTCGTTGCTCGCAGGAATAAAAGGAAAGGGACTGCTCCACTAAAATAGAACCTCTAAAATATTTCGTGCAACAGTCCCTTTCGGAACATATTTTTAACTTTCCTTACTTTTGCTCCGGGGTTATCTCATAGTTTCTTCCTGTTAATCCAGCTCTTCTCCATTGGAAGCAATCACTTTCTGATACCAGTAAAAGGATTTTTTCGGAATACGGTCTAAAGTTCCTCTGCCGTCTTCCTGCTTATCCACATAAACAAACCCTAAGTTTTTTCCGTCAGATCTCTTGCTTTCGGATCTCATTCTCCAACCGGTACAATACATGGCTCATCATAAAAAAGATGGTTTCGTAATGGACATAATCCAGGATCTTCTCGTCCCACATAAATTTCAGCATTGCCGGGAATTCTTCATCGGAATACCAGAACTGGAAGACCGCAGGCAGGAAAGGAAAAATTTCCAGCCGATAGCTTATATCCCCTACCGGCTCCGGGATCCCGCCCAGTTTTTCACAGGCTCTCGCCAGTTCTTTGGTTTTGTCATCAAAAAATCCTGTATATTTCTGAAAGATATTTCCCACAGTCCCGGAAGAAAATACCGTTCCTTTCAGACTGTTCAGGCTGACAAATTTTCCTGAAAGATGGCAGTCCGGTTTGGAATCGCAGAGCACATCATAGATGGACATGGCTTCATTATAATCCGTCTGCCTCCAGTCTTTTGTCTCCGGCTCCTGAACCTGGATCTCCCCGGTTTTCCGGTTTATCCGGTAAAGACTGCTTACAAAAGTAACATAAATATATTCTTCATCACAGGGAAGCTGAAATTTCTCCGTCATCTGTTCCTGGTTATACCGGAGAAATCTCTTGGCCATCTGTCCCTTCATGATCTGATAGTTGGATTTTGGCATTTCCATCTTTTTTACTCCTCTGCATACTTTCCGTAAATACAAAGATCATAGATCTTGTCACCCTTGGTAACTGCCTTTTTCATAACGCCTTCCAGGACAAATCCATTCTTTTCCAGCACCTTTCTGGAAGGAATATTGGGTTCATAGACCAGTCCGGTGATGCGGATAAGATCCAGCTCTTTATAAGCCAGAAGGCAGATCTGTCTTACCGCTTCCGTCATGATCCCCCGGGAATAGTATTCTTCTTTCAGCATATAGCCGATCTCTCCGTCTCTTCTGTAAACATCCGCTTTTCTCTCCACGGAAATATTTCCAACGATCTTTCCATCTGCCAGAATTGCCCGGAAAATCCCATCTTTTCCCTCCTGCTTTTCCGCCATGCCGATCCACCATTGGGCATTATCTTCTGTATAGGGATAGGGCAGACGGTCAGAAAGGAACTGCCGGTCTGCATTGTGACATAATTTTGCCAGATCTTTTTTATCTTCCAAAGTCCATGGTTTTAATTCTATTTTCATAGGTGATCTCCTCCTTTTTCTTTACCCTTCCTCAAACATACTCTCCCGGAAAAGGATCTTATTTTTCTCACCGAAAACCTCTGCTTCTACCCCATAGGGAAGGACGCATCTGGGGTGTGCATGGCCGAAATTCACGTTATATATAATAGACAATTCCGGATTTCCCACTGCCTCCCGGTATACTTGTTTGTATTCTTCGTAGAAAACTTCGTCCTGGGGTTTTCCTGCCAGGATTCCTGTGATCTCTTCAAAAACCCCTTTTTCTCTCAACATTGCCAGTTCACGGGCCAAAAGCTCCGGCTCAGGCTGTTCTTCGCAGGTCTCAATAAAGAGGATCTTTCCCCTCCACTCTTCTCTTTCCGGGAAAAGTCCGTACCTTTCGCAGATTTCTTTTTCCTCTTTATATCTGGCTCCGGAAAGGGCGTCATATATGCTCTCCGCACAGCCTCCCAGAAGCTTTCCCCGGAAATGGCCGCTTCCCTGAAGGATCTCAAAGCCTTTTGTATCTTCGTGAGCCGTTCTTTCTGTGCCAAGAGCTGCAACAGAAAAGTCTTTCCTCTCCTCGTACCAGACCGGGCTGGGACAGATTTCCTTTTTCTCCTGTCCGGCAAAATATCCCTGAAAATATTCTTTTGTATAGGGCAGCATGTCCTTACCCATATCCGCCAGATCGCAGATAAAACAGGGTCCATAATATGTAGTCAGCCCCAGCTTGTAAAACATCAGGTGATTGATGGTGGTATCTGAAAATCCGGTAAACAGCTTTGGCTTTGTTTTTACCAGCGTTGCAAATTCCGAATCCTCCATAAGATAAGGGAGAAGGCGGTAAGTATCGTCTCCTCCTATAGCACAGATAATGCCTTTCACAGAGTTATCCCGGAAAGCTTCTTTTAAATCTTCAGCCCGTGCCTGGGGATTTTTATCCAGATATTCTATACCCTTTAGAGAATTAGGCATAAAAACAGGCTCCAGTCCAAACTCCCGGAGGCGTTTTGTGCCAAGCGCCACATTATGTCGGCAGGACTCCTCTCCAAGCATTCCGCTGGAAAGGCTGACCACCGCCACTTTATCTCCTCTTCTTAACGGTTCCGGCTTTCTCATAGCTCGTTCTCCTCCTGTAAAAATCTTTTGTGTCAGATGTTTCGTTTACATTCTATCACAGAGTAATTCCCCCAACAACCGGAGATTAAGCATAGCATTTTTACCTCCCAGGTGCTATAATCATTTCGACTTTATAAACAACAGGAGATAATTGTTATGATTTCTATATTGCTGGCAAAACAGCTTGCCGTCTTGTTCCTGATCATGGGCTGTGGATTCCTTCTGGTAAAACTTCATCTTGTGAAATCCCAGGAAAGCAGGACCCTCTCTGTGATCACCCTATATCTTATCATGCCCTGTGTGATCATTAACGCTTTCCAGATCGATTATTCCAGAGAAATCCGTGACGGTTTCCTGCTGGCTCTTCTGGCAGCAGTCCTCATCCATGTGATCTTGTTCCTCCTTTGCTGGATCCTTGGGAAACTTCTGAAATTCAGTTCCGTGGAAAAGGCCTCTCTGATCTACTCTAATGCCGGAAATCTGATCATTCCCCTGGTAACTGCTGTATTGGGAAAAGAATGGGTGATCTATGCCAGCGCTTTTCTCTGTGTCCAGACCGTTGTTCTCTGGACCCACGGCCAGTCTCTCATGAAAGAAAGCAAAGGGATAAGCTGGAAAAAGATCCTCTCTAATATTAATCTGATTGCTATTGTCATGGGAATCCTGCTGTTTTTTACCCAGCTTCCTCTGCCTTCTGTACTGACTGATACCATCGACACCTTATCCTTCACCATCGGTCCTGTAAGCATGCTGGTTCTGGGAATGCTCCTGGCAGAAGTCCACTGGAAAGAGATTTTCACAGGAAAACGGGTCTATCTGATCGTTTTTCTGAAAATGGTGATACTTCCCGGAACAGTGCTGCTGTTTCTCCGTTTTCTCAGTCATGCAGTCCCTATGGCCCATGCACAGACGATTCTGCTTATCAGTCTTCTGGCAGTGATCACACCCTCAGCTACCACCATTACCCAGATGGCTCAGCTCTACCACAATCATGCGCCATATGCCAGTGCCATTAACGTGCTGACTACCCTGATCTGTATCCTGACAATGCCTCTGATGGTGGCTTTATATACCTTGTAATTTAAAGGGGACTGTCCTGATGATCTGATCCGGGAGCAGTCCCCTTTGTTCATAGTTCTAAATCCTACCTCCGCTTGCTTCTTTTTTTCTTCACTGTCATGGCTATTACAGCCCCGGAAAGGAACAGTACACAGAAGATTTCACCAAAAGGCGCTTCATCTCCTGTTTTCACAGAACCAGTACCGGAGTTTTGGGTTTTCTCCTGGTCTTTTGCAGTCATATCAGGAGTTTCCTTCTTCTCTGTCTTTGATCCGTCAGGAGCTTTTATCTTTACTGTCTGATTCTTGTCCTTCAGATCTGTATGGGAAGCCACCTCAATGCCCTGTACATAAAGGCGCTCAAAGACAACCAGCTCCTTTCCGGGTATTTTGGAAGCGTCGAAAGTAAATTCCAGTTCTTCCCTTCCGGAGGATTTTTCCGGTATAAAAGTTTTCTCTGCAATGATCTGCTTTTCATTGATCAGCAGCGGCTCTCCGATGCTCTTATCCATGAGCATACCCTTCAGAGTATAGCTCTGGCCTGGGATCAGACCTTCATAAGTAACGGTATCTATAATCATCGTATCGGCTTTGGCCTGGACTTCCTGGGTTCCGGATCCCTTATCCCTTGCCTGAGTCTGGATCTTATGTTCGGGATATTTTACAGTCTGGTCTTTGTCATTCAGATCCCTGTGGGCATTGATCTCTTTATCCTTTATATACAGTCTTTCAAAAACCACAATCTCCGGATTTTTCAAAGATGTACTGTCAAAGAAAAATTCCAGAGCCGCAGTGCCATCTGTTGTTTCCGGTATAAACGTCTTTTCTGCTGTAATCTCCTTTTGGTTGATCAGCAGCGGCGTTCCGGTGGATTTATTCATCAGGGTTCCCTTCAGGGTATATTCCTGTCCTGGTACCAGGTTCTGATAAGTCACAGTATCTGCGATTACAGTCTGCTCTTGCCGGATACCTTCCTGAAGTCCTGTGATCTTATCCTTCGCCTGAGTGCCCAGGTCCGGATAATGGATACTCTGGTCTTCATCCTGAATATCTCCATGGGAGCCGACTTCTACACCATTATACAGAAGGTCCTCAAAGACTACTGCCGTCTTTCCGGCAAGCAAAGTGGAATCCAGTTCATAAACCAGTTCTACGCTGCCGTCTGCCTTCTCCGGGGTAAAGATTTTCTCTGCAGTAATATCTTTGCCTTCACTGTTTTTAATGGATTCTCCAGTCTCTTTATTCATAAGAGCGCCTTTTACGGTATACTCTTTTCCCGGAAGCAGACCTTTGTAGGTCACAACATCGACTACCGTTGCTTTCTCACTGACAGTTCCAGCATGGTTTCCGGTAACGCCATCGGAAGCATTGGTGTTGAGCTGAGGGAAGGTTACTGTCTGTCCCTCGTCATTGATATCTTTGTGTTCCCCGATCAGGTTATCGCCCATATAAAGCTCTTCATAGACAACTACCTGTTTTCCGGCCAGATTGCTGCCGTCAAAGGTAAATGTCACATTTACTGTGCCATCTGCTGTTTCCGGTTTAAAGCTGGTTTCTGCAGTGATCTCTTTTCCTTCAGGGTCTTTTACAGGTTCCCCGTTTTCTTTGTCCATAAGGGTCCCGGTAATCTTGTATTTCTTCCCTGGCTGCAGGTTCTTATAAGAAACAGTGTCCACCAGGATAATCTCTTCATCTGCTTTGGATACATTGGTGTTTGTCTCCTGGTCCATGGCCTTTGTGCCGATCTCCGGGAAATGAATCGTCTGGTCCTCGTCTGTGATATCCCTATGTTCTGCGATCAGATTTTCCTTCTGATAGAGTTCCTCGAACACAACAATGTCTGCTCCGGAAAGTTTGCTGCTGTCAAAAGTAAACTCCATTTCTGCAGTTCCATTTACTTTCTTTGGAGTAAAAGTTTTTTCTACAGCGACCGGATTTCCCTCCTCATCTGTCACCGGTTCTCCGGTTGCTTTATTCATGAGAGTTCCCTTTAAGGTATATTCCTCTCCCTTGTTCAGGTTGGTATATTCCACTGTATCGATGATGGTCGTATTCTCCCCGGCTGCTGCATAATGATCTTCGGCGTCACTATCTATGGCTGTAGTTGTGATCTCTGCCAGATCGCTGTCGTCTGTCAGAGTTCCTAAGGGAATGGTATAGTTATCTCTGTACACGGTAATTTCAATGGAAAGCAGCTTATAGCCCTGATTTTCCTCACATCTCTGCTCTTCGATCCGATATGTATCATAAGGCAGCGCCCCTTTCTCATCGTTTACCGGCACCTCTTTTTCTGTGGTTCCAGAAAACCACAGGCCGTCTTTTGGAGTTTCTCCCCGGTTGGTATTCTGGCTGTGTGGGTTCCATGCAGAGGATGTATCTACCTGACCGTTTACGTCAGATACTACAATATGAGCTTCTCCTGTAGTCTTACTGGTGATCTTAAAGGGTACATTTGCCAGCCGCTCCAGGGTACTGTCGGCTACTTTCACAAAGTTCAGATCTCCACGTTTCACCTGGTTTTTGATTGCGCCCTCATTGTTATCCAGAGAAAGGATCTTGCCCTCTTCCCGAATCTGAAAGGTCTTCGGCTGGGCCCCTTCCGGCAGATATCCGTCTGGTGCCTGAGCTTCCACAACCTCGTATGTACCGTAAGGAAGCCAGTCTTTGGCAGATGTCCAAAGGCCGTTTTCTTCTGTCTCTATCGTTGCAATCACTTCTCCCGGCCCATATATCTGGTTGTCCACCAGGACTGCTTTTGCAGACTGGTTGGTAACTGTAAATTTTGCTCCGCCTAAGGTTGCACCGCCCTGTGGACTGCGTTCATTGATTTCCAGGCTCCATTTTGCAATGGTAATGCCGCCGCGGATCACTTCATTCTTGATGGCCGTATTTCTATCTGTCATCTGGACGATCTGGCCGTCTTCCCGGATCTTAAAATTCCGGGTAGTGGTTCCCCCAGATGTATAACCGGTTGGCGGAACGGTTTCTTTTAACTGGTAATCTCCATATGGAAGAAGGTCCGCTGCTGTACTGGCCTTTCCATCTTTATCTGTAGTAAGAGTTGCGACTACTTCACCTTTTCTGTATTCTTTCTCCCCTACAAGGACAGTATATGGATTATTGGAAATGATCTGGATCTGAGCCCCTTCCAGGCTGGCGTCCCCCTGAGGTATCCGCTGCTCCAGTTCCCTGTCCCATTTTTCCACGGCCACGCCGCCTCGGATCACTTCATTCTTAATGGCGGTATCCGAGGAATTCATCTGAACGATCTTCCCATTTTCCCGAATCTCAAAGTTACGGGCAGTTATTCCTGCGGAGGTATATCCCCCAGGCTGTTTCACTTCTTTAAGCTGATATCTTCCATATGGCAAAAAATCTGCCGCTGTACCGGCCTTTCCATCCTTATCTGTTGTTAGGGTAGTGATAACTTCCCCTTTCTTATAGGTTTCGCCGTCTGCCAGGATTTCCTGATCATTCTGGGAGATAATCTGGATCTGTGTACCTTCCAGGGTTGCTGCGCCCTGAGGTTCTCTCTTGTTCTTCTCACTGTCCCATTTTTCTACAGCCACTCCGCCCCGGATGATCTTTTCCTTACTGGTCACGGATTTGTAAAATACCTCTGCAGCAGTATCCTCTGCAGTAAGCTCTACGGTGTAAATCTGTGGATCTACCTGGTATCCGGGAGAAGCTGTTTTTTCTTTTACTGTGTAAGTACCAAGGGGCAGCCGTTCGCTTTCCCCTTTACCAGTATTATCTGTAGTAATAGTGCCTGCCACTTCATTACTGCCGTTTCGTATTTCATATACAGCTCCGGCAAGGCTTGCCTGTCCTTGGGATGTGTTTTTTTCTGAATCAGACTTCTGCAGCCGGATAATACCCTTCTGTGATGTTTCCGGTACTATCGGCTGATTATAGGTGGCAACCGTTTCTGCTGTTCCATCAGAAGTGATCTGGCGGATAAATATTTCCGGGTTGATCAAGAAGCCTGCTGGCGCTTTAGTTTCCTGGATCGTTACGGTCCCCAGAGGCAGCGTCGGATTTCCATTGGTCATATAATAAAAATCATCACCGGAAATTTTTGCATTTTCCTCAAAGGGAACGTCACCGTTTTCATTTGTCTTCATGATCCAGGTCCGTTCGGGATTAATCCCCTGTAAGGCCGGATCTGTGTCATAAATTCCTTTGTAATACTTTAGGGTAAATTCTGCATTTGCCAGGGAAGCACCGCCCTGAGGCTTATTCAGGTCTGCCTCTGCTTCAACCTTTTCCAGCAAAACTGCAGCCGGGTTGCTTTGTGGGATATCCTGGCAGTTATAAATAACTGTCTGGCCCCCTGTAACGGTAACTATGCCTGTTGTCGTATCCAGGGCATATCCGGCCGGGGCTTTCAGTTCCCGGATATCATAATTTCCTGCAGGTATATCCTCTACTTTCCCACAACCATTTGCGTCTGTCACTAATGTTGCAACCTGCTCTTCGGTGCCTTGCTTATACACGCCGTACTCTGCACCTGCCAGGCTGTAAGCGCTGTTGTCATCTGTCATTTCCGGTTTAGCAGAGGATTTTGCAATGCTTATTCCACCTTCTGCTTCAACAGTATCCGTTTTCACCACAGTCATGGACATACAGGTGGTTTTCGGAAGGATATTCGTAATCATGTTGCCTGGCTCATAACTGTCTGGAATACCGTGATCCGTACTATGCCAGAAACCATTGATATCACCATTATTTTTATGGAACCATCCCGGCGATGCATTATATGGATTGGCATTATCAAACTCAGCGCCGATATAGATCCCCACATGATGGTAGTTGGAAACACCGTAGCTCAGGCCATTCTGCATTTGTCCGGCGTTTGCGTCCCACATCCAGATAATATCCCCGGGCTCAATCCAATCATCCTCATACAAAATCGTATTGATGATATCCGTGGCATCAGACCCCGTGTAGGTACGGTACTTGATATTATTCTCTCTGATAAACGACACCCATCCACTGAGGGCCGGAATACCTTCTCCGCCTGCTTTTGTCAGTGCATGCCATACAAAACCGGTACAGTTCATACCCGCTTGTCCCTCTGTGTCACCGGCGCCATACGCACCCTGGCAGTCGCCGTTGGGGTTACGGTAGTCTGCGGACATTCCTGAATTTTCAATCCAGCCTGGATTATACGGCGTACTCAGATAGTAATCCGTTGACACATGGTCGCCAAGCCAGCTCATAATAGACGCACGGTTTACACCAGCTGCATCTGCCAAAGAATTGGAGCCATATTCACTAACCGTTGTATCTCCAGCCGCCACAGTAAAGGTATCATCCGGTAAATCTTCTTTTAATTGTTCTGCGGTGTATGTTTTTACCAAATTCGGCTCAACTGTGGGGATCGATCCAGCTTCATACATAGCTGCTTCTTCTGCGGAAACCCCAACATCCTCCTGTCCGCCTTTTTCAACCGGTTCTTCAGTTATCGGCTCACTGGTATAATCCGCTGCAAATACAAGCCCCTGATTCAGGATATCCTCAACAGCTTCTAAACCATTTGCAGAAACAAAACCAGTAAACAAAGCAGCGGCTTCTGATGTAGAATCTGCTATAACATTATAATCAACCGTTTCACCGAAATTAGACGTATTCAGCCGGGTTCCATCTTCCTTCGCCGCTCCTATAATAGATGCCTCATTTACAGAGCCAGGCATATATCCCGCCACATCTGCGCCATCATTGCCCGCAGCGCCAACAACAAGAATCCCTGCTGCTGCCGCTTTCTGAATTTCCTGTTTCAATACAGATGTAGACAATGTTACTTTCCCACATACAGAAAGATTGATAATATCCACTTTCTGCTTCATCGCATACTCCATCCCAGCGACCAGAGATGAAATCGTACCCATTCCTTTATCATCCATTGCACGAATGGAAAGAATCTTCCCATCTGGATCCTGGCTGATAATCGCCTCCAGCATATCATTCCCATGCCCATTTCCTTCCAGTATATCATCAATGACAGACACTCGGTCCAGAACATGCTTACTCTCAGATACTCCTGTATCAATCAATGCAACCACACTATATGCATCCGGTACTTCGGCAGATGTCGCTACATCATTTAATGCCTCAACAGGATTCCTTTCAGAATCCATAACAATACTGGCAATATCCTCTGAGTCATTATCTTCAGAAGCAGTTTCAACAACTGCATCCGGCTCTACTGCAGTCACTTTGTCCTTATAATATACATAAGCTTCCATTGCCTGCTGTATAGACGAAAACTGGAGCAGATATACATTCTCATACTGACCGATAATATCGCTGTCATCAGCAAGGACAGATGTATCATCTGCCAGTACGATCAGACGCATTGATGCAAAATCAGCTGCATTCAGATCCGCAATATCCGGTATAACTGTTGCATCCGCCGGTTCCTCTGTTAATGTTTTCCCCGGATCTTCCGCCGGAATTTCTTCAGGAATTTCCCTTGCTTCCGGACCTCCGGTCTCTTCTGTTTTCTGTTTCTCTGAATTTCCTATGCTCTCTTCTGTTTCCGCTGCCGCGGAAACAAAGACCGGCTGAAGGAAAAGAGAAAGACTCAGAACTGCCGCTAGTACCCACGCCACCGTTCTTTTAAACCCTTTCATATCTGGCTTCCTTTCTTTTTCTTATTTTCAGGTACAAAAAGGAGGCTCTATAGAGCTCCTGTGGTATTATCGCTCCCTTCCCGGGATCATCTGCGCAATGGAACCGCCCCCTTCCCAAAGGCTAAAAAAGCCATAACAGACTTGCTGGTTTAGATAAATATTGTTTGGAATATGTGGTGCGAACGCACCAAAAGAACTAAGCCGATAGGCTGCAAAAGAAATATCATATAGGATTTGTTTTCATTATGATATCTTTTCCTGTTAGTATATACCGGATTTCTAAAAGTATCAACCGGAAATGCCGGATTTTCCTTAAAATTTTGCGACAGTTTCCGACAGCCTCCGGCCTGAATCTGTATCAGATGTGTTAAATACTGCCCCGGTTCTATTCCATCTTTCAAACTGTCTGTAAGTTATCAAATGTTAAAAGCCGCCTAGTGCTGCCAGTGCTGAAGCAGTACGACACGAAATAGAAAAAAGCCTGTAAATACAGGCTTTTTACAATGGAAGCAACGGGGCTCGAACCCGTGGCCTCTCGCGTGTGAGGCGAACGCTCATCCCAGCTGAGCTATGCTTCCGGAACATGAATTTATTATACTCCTAAAAATCATAAAATGCAAGGGCGGTATTACCCGCCCTCTGAACCTCCTGCTTCCGGGATACCTGCAACAGAAGTCAATAGACTGATCACTCCTCTGCTCCACCTTTTTCATTCTGTTTTCTATAAAGGATATGCAGAAAAATACAGCTGGTGAAAAAGGGTTGTTCACTTGATTACTTTCCATTTTATGCAACAAAAAAGCCCGTAAATACGGACTTCCTGAAGTGGAGCATACGGGACTTGAACCCGTGACCTCCACACTGCCAGTGTGGCGCGCTCCCAACTGCGCTAATGCCCCATGCACTTTTTTTATTATAACACATGTTTTCATAAATGCAAGAAAAATTTCTTCAATTTCTTACATTTATATCTTTCCCTTCTGAAACAAAGGATATGTAATCCCGCTCCAGGACTTATCCTCCCAAAATAAGGTTACATATCCCCTTCCATCAAGCGGTATGTATATCCGCCATATACTCTATAAAGCTGTTCATTCCCTTACCTGCACCAGATTTTTCAGGCTTTCTCCAGCCAGGTACCTGCCCAGGTTGTCTACACAGATATCTACCACATTGTCCAGAGTCACGGAAAGATGGTACCCGCCTGAAACATGAGGTGTAAGAAACACCTGGGGCATATCCCACAGGGGATGGTCCTCCGGTAAAGGCTCCGGATCCGTCACATCCAGGGCAGCGCCCCCCAGTTTTCCCTCTTTTAATGCCTGGAGCAGATCCTCTGTAGAAACCGTATCCCCTCTTCCACCGTTTAAGAAAAGACTTCCCGGCTTCATCTGGTCAAAAAATTCTTTACCGAAAAATCCCTTGTTCTCTTCGGAACTTGGAAGGAAAGATACCACTGCGTCTGCTTTTGGCAGGAGTCCCCTGGTATCTTCCTGGAGATGAAGTTCATCCACATATTCCGGACAGGGGCTGTAAGTTCTTTTAATTCCGATCACGTAAGCCCCCAGGGCATGGGCCAGCCAGGCAAAACGCTTTCCAATATCTCCCAATCCCAGGACTATGACTGTAGTATCGCTGATGGAGGTAACCTGTCCCTCATCCCCCCATTTATGGACTTTCTGATCATCCCGGTAAAGGTGCAATTTTTTCTGCATTGCCAGAAGCATGGCAAACATATGCTCGGACACTGCCTGGCCATATGCGCCGCTGCAGGAAGTGAGAAGCCGGTCTCCTATGATCTCTTTCTTTGCATAGGCATCAAATCCGGCAGAATTCAACTGCAGCCACTCCAGCTTTTTCGCCTCTTTCACCATTTTCGGAGGAACATTGCCCAAAATGATCTCCGCCTGGTCCACCTGGTCCTGGGTAATCTTTTCAGGATCAGAAAAAATAATCTTACTATTCTGCGCAGTTTTTTTCAGTAATTCCTGATGTTTTGCGTTCATAGGAATCACTGTCAGTATGTTTTTTTCCTGCATGGACTGCCACCTTCTTTCTTTAGAAATATCTGTATATCCTCTATACCTTTTCTGTCAGGATATGGATCTTGTTCCGTATTCTTTGAAGAGCGTTATCAATAGATTTTGGAGATTTTTCCATCTGCCGGGCAATCTGGTGGTAATCCAGTCCCTCCAGATAAAGCTCCAGAACCTGATTTTCAAAAGGACTGAGCTTTTGTCTGATCTTTTCCAGCATAAGGTCTGCGTTTTCTCTGTCAATAATGATTTCTTCCGGATTCTGCTGCTTGGTATCCTCTGCATTCTTTAAAGGACTGTTTTCCTCGCTTAAGGAAATGTAAGAATTTAAAGGCCTGTGCTTTTGTCTGCCTGATATTTCTATTGCCTTATAAATCTGTCTCTCCACACACAGATTGGCAAAGGTGGCAAAAGAAGCGTTTTTATCCGGACGGTAATCCCGCACTGCCCGGAAAAGGCCGATCATCCCCTCCTGGATCAGATCTTCCTGTTCTCCTCCGATGAGGAACATAGCATGCGCTTTCTTCCGTACCATGCCTTTATACTTGTCGATCAGAAATTCTTCCAGTTTCTTTTCTCCGTTTTGCGCCCGAAGGATCAGCTCTTCATCAGAAATCCCTTCATACTCTTTCATCATATCTGAAACCTGTATTATTTTACTTGTTTAATCTCTGCCTTACGATCTCAAAGGCCAGTACTCCCGCAGCCACAGAAGCATTTAAAGAGTCAATATCCCCCTTCATTGGAATAGACGCAATGAAATCGCATGTTTCTTTCACCAGTTTAGACACACCCTGTCCCTCATTGCCGATAACCAGACCTATAGGTCCTTTCAGATCCAGATCATACATCCGGGTCCCGCCCATATCTGCGCATACAAACCAGATTCCCTCTTTTTTCAGGCTTTCAATGGTCCTGGCAATATTGGTCACCTTCGCCACAGGAGTATAGTTCAAAGCCCCTGCAGATGTCCGGGCTACCACAGCAGTTAACCCTGCCGCCCGGTTTTTAGGTATGATCACACCGTGGGCTCCTGCCAGATTGGCCGTACGGATAATGGCCCCCAGATTGTGGGGATCTTCAATGTTATCCAGTATAAAAAGGAAAGGCGGCTCCCCTTTTTTTTGGGCGGCTTCCAGTATATCCTCCACCTGGGCGTAGGCATAAGCCGCTGTCTGTGCGATGACTCCCTGGTGCATTCCTGTTTGAGACATCTGATCCAGACGTTCTTTTTTTACAAATTTCACAATGGTGTTCTGTTTTTTGGCCTCACGGAGAATGGTCCGCACCGGCCCGTCCTCACAGTGCTCCAGCACAAAAAGCTTATCTACCGTCCTGCCGGAACGGAAAGCCTCCAGCACTGCGTTTCGTCCTTCAATATTACTTTCCTGGTATCTGTTCTCCATCCTCTTCTCCTTCCTGAAGTCCCAGTTTCACCAGCTCCAGTATCCGCTCCCACTGCTCTGTAAGATACAGGTATCCCATAAGGGCCTCAAATCCTGTAGCCCTCCGGTAATCGGACATGGTAGCATTTTTTGCCATAGTGTAGGACTTGGCGTTTCGTCCCCTGCGGAAGATCCCCAGTTCTTCTTCTGTAAGACAGGGCTTCAGTTTTTCAATCATTTCTGACTGTGCAGAGGCCTTCACCAGCCGGTTCGCTCTCTGGTTCAGTTTATTTACCTGGGTATTTCCCTTTTCCACTAATAGGGTGCGGATCACCAACTCATAAACTGCGTCTCCGATATAGGCCAGGGTCAGAGGCGAGTATGTCCGGATATCCGGTGCCTCCAGCCCGAAAAGCTCCCTGAAATGTTCTAAGCTCTTTTCCATTGCACGCCTTCTCTCGTATCTTTCAGAATAATGCCCATGGCCGCAAGCTGGTCCCGGATCTCATCTGCCCGTTTGAAGTTCTTCTCTTTTCTGGCTGCCTGACGCTCAGCGATCAGCTTTTCCACATCTTCATCCAGCACTTCCTCCTCTTTATCCACCAGAAGTCCCAGAACATCACTTAATTTTACAATGGTATCAAAAAGATACTGGACAAAAGCCTTAGTGCTGTCTCCATTGCCATGGGTATTGGCAAATTTTACCAGTTCAAAGATGGCAGCGACGGCGTCTGCTGTATTAAAGTCATCTTCCATAGCCTCTTCATATTTTTTCACATAAACCTGCACTTCTTCAGCCAGCTTTGTCTCTTCTTCTGTCATAGTCTCACCCTGGGCAGACCCGGCCAGACGTTTTAACTGGTCCACACAGGTTATGATCCTGTCCAGCGCATTTTTGGAAGATTCCATCAGTTCTGCGCTGAAGTTCAGCGGACTTCTGTAATGGGCGTTCAGCATAAAGAACCGCAGAACCTGGAGATCATATTTTTCACCGATCTCACGGACAGTGAAGAAGTTTCCAAGAGATTTGGACATCTTCCGATTGTCAATATTCAGGAAGGCATTGTGCATCCAGTATCTGGCAAATATTTTTCCATTGCAGCACTCAGACTGGGCAATCTCATTTTCATGATGAGGGAAGATCAGGTCTTCCCCGCCTGCATGGATATCAATTTCTTCTCCCAGATATTTCTTGGACATTACCGAGCACTCGATATGCCAGCCGGGACGTCCCTCCCCCCAGGGAGATACCCAGTAAGGTTCTCCTTCTTTTTTAGGCTTCCATAACACAAAGTCCAGGGGATCTTCCTTCTGGTCTTCTCCGGAAACCTGGAGAGAACGGAATCCGGACTGGAGATCTTCCAGGTTCTTATGAGAAAGCTTTCCGTATTCTTTAAAGTTCTTTACCCGGAAATACACGGTGCCGTTGACCTCATAGGCAAATCCTTTATCGATGAGAGTCTGGATCATCTCAATCATGCCATCGATCTCCTGAGTTGCCAGCGGATGGGTGGTAGCCGGCTTTACATTCATGTCTGCCATGTCTTTTTTACACTCTTTGATATAGCGGGTGGAAATCTCTTCGGCGCTGACCCCTTCTTCAATGGCTTTTGCAATGATCTTATCGTCTACATCTGTAAAGTTTGACACATAGTTGACCTCATAGCCTTTATATTCCATATATCTGCGCACCGTATCGAAAACGATCATAGGTCTTGCATTTCCGATATGGATAAAGTTATAGACCGTAGGCCCGCATACATACATTTTCACCTTTCCCTCTTCCAGAGGAATAAATTCTTCCTTTCTCTTTGTCAGGGTGTTATAAATCTTCATGAATTTTCTCCTTTTCTCCTTGCATTTTCCAATTCCAGTCTGTGCTCCTGCTCCGCCTTTTCTCTGGCCCTGCGGCACATCTCTTCTTTTTCTCTCATATCCTGGAGTTCATAGTGCATTTTCTGAAGTTCCGAACGAAGCTGTTCATTTTCCCTCTGCAGAACGTGGATATCATCTAAGGTAGGATCCGGCAGATGTACCTGATCCATATCCACTCTGGGTACTTTTTTATTTTCTCTTTTTACCACTCTTCCAGGAACCCCTACTACCGTGCAGTTCGGCGGTACCTCCTCCAGCACCACGCTGCCTGCCCCGATCTTGGAGTTTTCTCCGATGGTAAAAGAACCCAGGATCTTGGCTCCGGCACTGACCATCACATTGTCCTTCAGGGTAGGATGGCGCTTTCCGGTCTCTTTCCCTGTTCCGCCCAGGGTCACTCCCTGATACAGGGTCACATTATCGCCGATAACCGTGGTCTCTCCTATAATCACTCCGGCCCCATGGTCAATAAACAGCCCTTTCCCTATTTTTGCCCCGGGATGGATTTCAATACCTGTTTTTCTGGCGGCTCTCTGAGAAATCCATCTGGCCAGGAAATAATGGCCTTTTTTATACAGTTTATGGGCCCTCCGGTACTGGATCATTACCCGGAAACTGGGATACAGCAGTACCTCAAGGGGAGATTTTATAGCAGGATCTCTTTCCTGGATCACCTGAAATTCTTCCTTAATATGTCCGATAAAGCCCATTCTCTCACCTCACTCCTAAAACAAACCTATTTTTCCGCAGTTGTTCCAAAGCATCTGGTCAAACAGCCGCAAATTTTTTTAGAAAAAGAAAGCCTCTATATCCCAAAGGACATAGAGACGAATATTTCCGCGGTTCCACTCTACTTGAAGACAAAAGTCTTCCGCTTATCCCCCGTAACGCTGGTCTGCGTGTCCGGCTGTGTTCTGATAAGACAGTCACCGGACCGGCTCCCGAATGCACTTTCCCGGATTTCTCTATAAAAGAGCTTTCAGCCGACGGCCCCTTCTCTCTGGATAAATCATACCCGGTACTCTTTTCGTTCCAAGCCTTTCCATATCTTCTATTAGTTTATTCATAAATCCCGGGTTTGTCAATAGGAAAACCATTGGAAACCTGCCCCGGGCCGTACATAAAAAGGAGGAAGCCCTGACCTTTTACGGAAAGGACTCCCTCTTCTCTATATCCAGAATGCGGAGGATACAGTATACAAATGTATTACACTGATACATTTTTTACAATATCAGCAGATACCCTGTGCAAGCATTGCCTCTGCAACTTTCTCAAATCCGGCTGCATTGGCTCCTACTACATAGTTGCCTTCATGTCCGTATTTCTTAGCTGCATCGGCCATGTTATGGCAGATATTTACCATAATGCCTTTCAGCTTCTCATCAACTTCTTCAAAGCTCCAGCTTAAGCGCTCGCTGTTCTGAGACATTTCCAGAGCGGAAGTAGCTACACCGCCTGCGTTTGCAGCTTTACCAGGTGCGAAAAGAACACCGTTTTCCTGTAAGTATTTGGTAGCTTCCAGAGTTGTAGGCATGTTGGCACCTTCAGCTACAGCGAAGCAGCCGTTAGCAACCAGCTGTTTTGCATCTTCAATACCCAGCTCGTTCTGTGTTGCACATGGAAGAGCCACATCACATTTAACGCTCCATACGCCTTTGCCTTCATGATATTCAGCGTTTGGTCTGTAATTCTTATACTCTGTAAGACGAGCACGTTTTACTTCTTTGATCTCTTTAAGTGCTTCCAGATCGATGCCTTCCGGATCGTAAATCCAGCCTGTGGAATCAGAGCAGGTAACCGGCTTAGCGCCTAACTGATAAGCTTTCTCGATTGCATAGATGGCAACATTTCCTGCACCGGATACAGCCACCGTCTTTCCTGCCATATCTTTGCCATTGATCTTCAGCATTTCTTCTGTAAGGTACAGCAGACCATATCCTGTAGCCTGTGTTCTTACCAGAGAACCGCCGAATGTAAGGCCTTTTCCTGTAAGAACGCCTTCATAAGCGTCACGGATTCTCTTGTACTGTCCAAACAGATAGCCAATTTCTCTTCCGCCTACACCGATATCACCTGCCGGTACGTCTGTGTCAGGTCCGATATGACGGTATAACTCTGTCATAAAGCTCTGGCAGAATGCCATTACTTCTCTGTCTGATTTACCCTTTGGATCAAAGTCAGAACCACCCTTGCCGCCGCCGATAGGCAGGCCGGTCAGAGAGTTTTTAAAGATCTGCTCAAATCCCAGGAATTTAATAATTCCAAGATATACAGAAGGATGGAATCTCAGTCCGCCCTTGTATGGTCCGATAGCACTGTTGAACTGTACACGGTAACCTTTATTTACATGTACGGTTCCGTTATCGTCAACCCAGGGAACCCGGAACATAATCACTCTTTCAGGTTCTACCAGACGCTCCAGAAGAGCTGCCTTGCGGTATTTCTCCTCATTAGCCTCTACAACCGGCTTTAAGGATTCCAGTACTTCTCTTACTGCCTGATGAAATTCAGGTTCCCCTGGATTTTTCTTCTCAACTAACTCAATTACTTCATCTACGTATGACATGGCTTTCCTCCTGTTGATTCACATTTTTTACTCTGTGTTGTATTATAAAGCCTTCTTGGAAATTTTGCAAGATTATTTTTCCATTCCTGCATATTTTTTAATCATATCTGTTATTCCAGATTATTATATTGTTTTTTTGAATCCTTTTTATTTTTTTGTTTCATTTC
>DXFG01000294.1 GCA_019114545.1 Candidatus Blautia pullistercoris
TAAGAATAAAGTGACTGCGATTAATCACGCTAATCTGGAAATACCAAATGGAATTTTTGGCCTCCTGGGAGAAAACGGAGCCGGAAAAACCACCTTAATGAGAGTTCTTACCACTGTTCTTACGCCCACCAGCGGTACGGTAAGCATGGACGGAATCCTTTATTGTGAAGAAAATTACCCGAAGATCCAGCGTCAGATCGGCTATCTTCCACAGGAAATCGACTTGTATCCAGGACTGACGGTCCAGGAATGTCTGGAATATATGGGGGATCTTGCCGGTGTACCGAAAGAGGAATGCCGAAAACGTATCCGGTATTATCTTGAGAAAACCAGTCTGACAGGGCATCGGAAGAAAAAAATGAAGCAGCTTTCCGGCGGCATGAAGCGAAGAGTCGGTCTGGTGCAGGCTCTCCTAAACGAGCCGAAATTCCTGATTGTGGACGAACCGACCACTGGTCTTGACCCAGAGGAACGCATCCGCATCCGGAATCTTTTGGTGGATTTCTCCGAGAACAGAACCGTTCTTTTTTCCACACATGTTGTGGAGGATCTGGCGGCGGTCTGTAGCCAGCTGGCAGTTATGAAAAGAGGAAGCTTTTTATATGCTGGAAGTATGAGGGAACTCGTCAGACAAGCAAAAGGACATGTGTGGATGTGGACTGTATTTCTGTGGAGCCGACACTAGAAGATGCGTACATTTATATATCAGGGAAAGGGGGAGAGGCAAAATAAGCTTTAACGATAAATTCTATTTTATATAAAACAGTTTTTGTTTCTCTGCCAACCAAGAAGGCTCTCCTTAACGAGGGGGAGCTTTTTATAATGTCTATACCATTTCCTGCTTTTTGCAACAATGTCTTTCATATTTATTGCAGTAGGAAAGGAGGGAACGACATGGCACGGGAGAATTTTGTACTGCTGCATGGACAAATCCAGTCAACCCCTAAGATTTATCAATCTACGGAAGGAACATTAACAAGGGCTATTCTTGCCATAAAGGTTCTGCGCCGGCCATATCTGAATGGAAACGGTGAGGTATTGGGTGGAAAACTGCATGTTGACTGTCCGATCATTATGTCTGGAAATGAGGAGATTATCCGGCGTATTTCGGAAATGGATCAAGGGGATATGGTTGATATCCGGGGTGTTCTGACAACCAGAGAAGTGATAAAGAGCACAACCTGCAAGGCCTGTGGTCATAAGAACAGTGTTCAGGGAAATACGGTATATATCACACCTATTTATATCTGTAAGCGGGAAAATCATCTGGATGATATTGCTGGCTTTGAGCTCCTGAAAGAGCGGAGTGAAATATCAAATGTAGTGATCCTGATCGGTAATCTGTGCCGTCCGCCGGAGCTATATAAGGATGATTCAATCAACTATGCGACTTGTCAGTACCAGATTGCTGCAAATAGGAAGTATCATATCCGGGATAACGGGGCAGCAGCGGATGTGAAAACAGATTATCCATGGGTGAAAAGCTTTGGGGCGCAGGCGCAGCAAGACGCTATAAGACTGCAGGAGGGTTCGTCTGTCTATGTGAATGGAGGAATACAGACGCGAGAAGTAGCACGCCTTACGACTTGTGAGAATTGTGGAGCGGAGTATGCATGGAAAGATACGGCGTCTGAAATTATACCGTATAGCGTGGAATATCTGGAAGGCTGTCTTTTCCCGGAACGGGAAGAAAAGACCGGAGAGGAGGCTGCTGGCAATGAAGAAAGCGGAGCATAAGCTGAAATATGTGCGCGGATCGTCCGGTAAGAAGAGATGGCGTAGGAAGCGAAAGCTGGGAGACCGCCTGGGAAGAGTCCCAGAAGAAGAACGGAAAGATCCAGAGGAATTAGAAGCTGAGTTAGAGGCAGAAGAGTCAGAGCGTCAGAGAAAGCAGATCCATACAGAACGAGTACGGAAGATTGCAGGCCGCTTTTTTCAGGTAGTCCTGGCAGTTCTTTGCGTCTATACTGTTTTTTTGATTTATGGACTTATGAGCACGGAATATGTGTATGACGAGAATGGGAATGTAGTACCGAAGATTGTGACAGTAGAAGAAATTGAGAACAGGGATGTATATGCGCTTCTTTACCGGCATTATCTGCAGGCAAGGGGATTGTATGAAGATATATTGCGGCTGGATTATCGGCTAAGCATGGATGAGGAGTCCAAACTAATTGCTACTGAATATGAAGAACTGCTGGATACTGTTTCCAGTCAGACAGTTGCTATTGACGGTTTGGCGCTGGATACAAAATATGGACAATTCAAGACCATGCTTCTGGAATGGGTAAAAACGGACGCTGCGGTGTACTTGCAGAACATTTCAGCGGCAATCCTGCAAAATGACAGCCAGAAAGAGGAAGAGGCACTTGCTTGCAGGAGCCAAATGTATACGGATTTTCTGATCCTTTCAGAGAACATGGCAGTGCTGGGAGAAAATGTGCCGGGAATAGATGTGTCCAGTCTCTATGAATGGTCACCAGAGAATTTTATTTCAGAAGTGCTGGAAGGGGTGCAGGATGAGTAAGGAAGAAATTATACTGAGAAATAGACTGAACCGTTCCGAATCAAGATGCCAGGATCTTGATGAGCAGCTCAATAAAAAGAAACAGCAGTGGAAAAAACTTGAGGAAACGTTTCGTGAAGCGGAATTTCACTGCAGGAAGCTGTGTGAGGAGATTCTGGTAAAGGATTCTTCTGAGATTGTGCTAGGAAAAATGTACAGCTGGGATGGATTGACGCTGGCAGAGCTTGCAGTAAAAGCGCTTGCAAGTTTTCGTAAATATAATAGCGAAAGAACGGATCTGCAGCGTCGCCTTTTGGACATCTCCGAGGAGAGGAGAGTAAAAATAGACAGTTTACAAGAGCAGATTGAAGTGATGAGAAATTATCCGGGAAGTATAAAGCAGAGCGATATGTATAAAGAAAAGGATCAAAAACAGGAAACCGTATCTGAAAGACAGAGCGAGGAGAAAAAATCTCCTGTGCCATCCTATGTTGCGGCACCACCTGTGGTAGAAATGATCATTGAAGAAGATGCAGATATTCAAGAAGCAGATATCAGAGATATTCAAGAGATGGAAAAGCTGTCGAAGGAATTGGAGCCAGTGCAAAGGGAGATCCCAGTACATCCGGCGAAAAAGACGGTACGTGCGTATCAAAAAGGGAAAAAGCAGAAAAATATGGCTCATATGATAGATCTGTCGGAGTATCAGAACAAAATTACAAAGCTGATGTGGACAATTCTTGAAATTATAGGAAAGGAAGGAATATCTGCTTATACAGAGATAGAGGGAAGAATAAACGAACTGACGCAGGATGAGGTGACAAAGGCAACGGTCAGGATGAGTGTGCGATCTTTATATTCTATGGGAATTCTGGTGCAGGAGCAGGTGTCAGATCCGTTGCGGTCAAAATTTATGGTTTACCGGATGAGTGAGATTGGTCAACGGTTGTTTAAAGAACACTTTAAACAAATCCCGGTATTATCTGAACTGGATAAAATTATCAGTCAGCATGATAATCCAAACCATGGATATGGAATCCGCGCCCTCTGGACAATCCTTACAGAGAGTGGGAATTTTGATTCAGTTAGTATGGACCGGAAGGAAAATACGGTAAAGCTTAGAAGAGGGGGGATCTATATTCCGGATATTGTAGCAAAGAAAGCCGATCAGATTTTATATATGGAATATGAATGCGGGACGCATGTACAATCTGACTACTCGGCAAAGTGCAACAAAATGGTGCAGGTGACAGATACGCTCTATATTGTGACACCAAATCGGGATGTGCTGCAAAAAAGG
>DXFG01000295.1 GCA_019114545.1 Candidatus Blautia pullistercoris
AAAATGATTTCTAAAGAAAAGAAACAGGCTATCATGGCAGAATATGCAAGAACACCTGGAGACACAGGTTCACCTGAGGTACAGGTTGCAGTTCTTACAGCAAGGATCAATGAGCTGACAGAGCATTTAAAAGTGAATCACAAAGACCATCATTCCAGAAGAGGGCTTCTGAAAATGGTAGGTCAGAGACGTGGTTTACTTGCATACCTGAAGAAGAAAGACATTGAGAGATATCGTTCTTTAATTGAAAGATTAGGTCTCAGAAAGTAATCAAGATCAGGGTTGACGGGGCGGGAGAGATTCCGCCCTGTTTTATGTGCGATACGCCCGGCAAGGGATTGCCGTGCTTGCACCAGCAGCGAATGGCTTTGCCGTGAGCTGCCCATGAAGCAAGGAAAAGGTCCGTGCGCCTTATGCCGAGACCACTGAAAAGAACATTTCCGGGGGTTTTCGGGAAATGCTTTTTTCAGTTGTTTCGGAGAAAGCTGCAGGACCTCAGCAAGAAAAAAGGAGAAAAGACATGTATAAAAGTTTTTCAATGGAGCTTGCAGGCAGAACACTGACAGTAGACATTGACCGTGTGGCTAAGCAGGCAAACGGTGCGGCATTTATGCACTATGGAGACACTACTGTATTATCTACAGCTACAGCTTCCGACAAACCAAGAGAGGGGATCGATTTCTTCCCCTTAAGTGTAGAATACGAAGAGAAAATGTATGCAGTAGGAAAGATCCCGGGAGGATTTAATAAGAGAGAGGGAAAGGCCAGCGAGCATGCTATCCTGACCTCCCGTGTTATCGACCGTCCTATGCGTCCTCTGTTTCCAAAAGATTACAGAAATGATGTAACCCTGAATAATATGGTTATGTCTGTGGACCCGGAATGCAACCCTGAGGTTGTGGCTATGCTGGGATCTTCTATTGCAACCTGTATTTCCGATATCCCCTTTGACGGACCCTGTGCAGCTACTCAGATGGGGCTGATAGGCGGCGAATTTGTGGTAAATCCTTCTCTGGCCCAGAAGGAAATCTCAGATCTTCAGCTTACAGTAGCTTCTACCAGAGAAAAAGTGATCATGATCGAAGCCGGTGCCAATGAAGTGCCGGAAGCCCAGATGATCGAGGCAATCTTCAAGGCTCACGAAGTGAACCAGGAGATCATTGCATTTATCGACAAGATCGTGGCAGAATGCGGAAAAGAAAAACATTCTTACGAGAGTTGTGCCGTTCCGGAAGAATTATTTGCCGCTATCAAAGAGATCGTTACTCCGGAAGAGATGGAGGAAGCGGTTTTCACAGACGAGAAACAGGTAAGAGAAGAAAATATCCGTCAGATCACAGAGAAGCTGGAAGAAGCTTTTGCCGATAATGAAGAATGGCTGGCTGTTCTGGGAGATGCTATTTATCAGTATCAGAAGAAGACCGTTCGGAAGATGATTTTAAAAGATCACAAACGTCCTGACGGAAGAGAGATCAGACAGATCCGTCCTCTGGCAGCAGAAGTAGATATTGTTCCAAGGGTACATGGCTCTGCTATGTTTACAAGAGGCCAGACGCAGATCTGTACCATTACTACACTGGCTCCTCTTTCAGAGGCCCAGAGACTGGACGGACTGGATGAGTTTGAGGTAAGCAAGCGTTATATGCACCACTATAATTTCCCATCTTATTCTGTAGGAGAGACAAAGCCGTCCAGAGGACCGGGACGCCGTGAGATCGGTCACGGAGCACTGGCAGAGAGAGCCCTGGTTCCGGTATTGCCAGGAGTGGAAGAGTTCCCTTACGCTATCCGTACGGTTTCCGAGACTTTTGAGTCTAACGGTTCCACTTCCCAGGCAAGTATCTGTGCTTCTACCATGTCTCTGATGGCAGCAGGGGTTCCTATTAAGAAACCCGTTGCCGGTATTTCCTGCGGACTTGTGACAGGGGATACAGATGACGACTATATCGTACTGACAGATATCCAGGGACTGGAAGATTTCTTCGGCGATATGGACTTTAAGGTTGCAGGAACCCATGAGGGAATCACTGCTATCCAGATGGATATTAAGATTCATGGCCTGACAAGACAGATCATTGAGGAAGCCATTGCCCGTACAAGAGAAGCCAGAGAATATATCCTGGATGAAGTTATGGCAAAATGTATCGACAAGCCAAGAGAAACCGTAAGCAAATATGCGCCAAAGATCGTTCAGATTCAGATCGATCCGGAGAAAATCGGTGATGTTGTGGGACAGAGAGGAAAAACCATCAATGCCATCATTGACGAGACCGGAGTAAAGATTGATATTGACGACAACGGCGGCGTATCTATATGCGGAACAGATCAGGCTATGATGGATAAGGCTGTAAAATACATCAATATCATTACCACAGACTTTGAGGAAGGTCAGATCCTTACCGGAAAAGTGGTAAGTATCAAAGATTTCGGCGCTTTCCTGGAGTTTGCTCCCGGAAAGGAAGGTATGGTTCACATTTCCAAGATCGCAAAAGAGAGGATCGACAAAGTAGAAGACGTTCTTTCTTTAGGCGATGTGGTAAAGGTAGTCTGCCTGGGCAAAGACAGACAGGGCCGTATCAGCTTCAGTATTAAAGACGTGCCAAAAGAAAACTAAAAGAAAGAGAAAGAGGGGCTGCTGCAATTATAGAAATGCGGCAGTCCCTTTATCAGATTATAAGAGGAGAAAGTCATGAGGAGAGTTGCAAGATTTCAGAAGGTAAGCTGGGAACAGTTTTTGGAAGGCTGGAAAGATGCCTTCCCAAATACAGAAGAGGAAAAGATCCGGAAGATTTACGACGGGATCCGCCTTCCCAGAAGAGCTACTGCAGGAAGCGCAGGCTATGATTTTTTCAGTCCTGTAGACTTTGAACTGATGCCGGGGGAAACTTTGAAAATGCCTACCGGTATCCGTGCCTGGATGGAGCCGGACTGGGTCCTGAAGATCTATCCCCGCAGCGGTCTGGGTTTTAAATACCGTCTGCAGCTGAATAACACAGTAGGGATCATCGACAGTGATTATTATAATTCCGACAATGAAGGCCACATTTTCATTAAGATCACCAATGATTCCAAAGAGGGAAAAACTGTCCAGGTACAGGGGGGAACAGGATTTGCCCAGGGAATTTTCCTGGAGTACGGGATCACCGTAGATGACGATGCCACTGCTGTACGCAACGGAGGCATGGGAAGCACCACAGGAAAATAAGAACAAAAATCTTGCATATTATTTTTGTGTGTGTTAAAATGTTTTGAGACTCAAAGTAAATATGCAGAAGAGGTTGAAAATTTATTATAGAAATCCAGGAGGAGCATATCATGATTGTTGAACCTAAGGTCAGAGAGTTTATTTGTACTACGGCACATCCCCAGGGCTGCAGGGAAAATGTGAGAGAGCAGATTGCATATGTGAAAAAACAGAATATTACAGGAGGACCAAAGAAAGTCCTGGTAATCGGAGCTTCCACAGGATATGGACTGGCAAGCAGGATCACAGCTGCTTTCGGATGCCATGCAGCTACACTTGGAATCATGTTTGAAAAGCCTTCCAACGGAAAAAGAACAGCTACACCAGGCTGGTACAATACAGCAGCTTTTGAAGAGGAAGCCGGGAAAGAAGGTTTATATGCAAAATCTATTAACGGAGATGCATTTTCAAAAGAAGTAAAAGAACAGGCCATTTCTATGATAAAGGAAGATCTGG
Source organism: Candidatus Blautia pullistercoris (assembly GCA_019114545.1). GTDB lineage: Bacteria > Bacillota > Clostridia > Lachnospirales > Lachnospiraceae > Blautia > Blautia pullistercoris. The sequence goes on from DXFG01000295.1 coordinate 3,701, forward strand.
GAAAGGTAGATATGGTGATCTACAGCCTGGCAGCGCCCAGAAGGACCGACGCACAGGGAAAATTATGGGTGTCTTCTTTAAAGACCACAGATAAACCTTTTACAGAAAAGAGCCTGGATCTGCGTACCAATACCATTGTTACCAAGACTGTGGAGCCTGCAGAGGAAGGTGAACTGGAAGGCACTGTGAAAGTCATGGGCGGAGAAGACTGGATGGACTGGATCGATGCCCTGAAAGCGGCGGAGGTTCTGGAAAAAGACGCTGTTACCATAGCTTATTCCTACATTGGACCGGAACTTACATATCCTATTTATTACGATGGGACTATCGGCCAGGCAAAACGTCACCTGACAAAGACTGCAGGGGAGATCAATGAGAAATACCAGGATGTGAAAGCCTATATCTCTGTAAATAAGGCTCTTGTAACTCAGGCCAGCGCAGCCATTCCTATCGTGCCGCTGTATTTCGCTATTTTATATAAGGTAATGAAAGAACAGGGAACTCATGAGGGATGTATCCAGCAGATTGCCAGACTCTTTAAAGACAAGCTTCTGGTGGAACAGGTGCCGGCAGATGAGAAATATCAGATCCGCATGGATGACTGGGAACTGGATGATAAGGTTCAGAACCAGGTTATGGAATGCTGGAAAAAGGTGACTACAGAAAATGTGGAAGAGGTTTCTGATATTGATGGATACTGGGAAGATTTCTATCATATGTTCGGTTTCCATTTTGATAATATTGACTATACAAAAGATACCGATATTCAGGTAGAGATCCCCAGCCTGAAAGCCGAAGCCTGATGGGTCTGCGACCTGGAGAACTATAAAAACAAAAGAAAAGGGGCTGCCGCATTAATCAAAATTGAGAATGTTTAATGCGGCAGCTCTTTTTGAAAAGGGGGAGAGATTAGTTTTCTTCCAGGTCTTTTTCGCTTTTCAGATTAGCGATGAAGTCATGGAAGGCTTCGGCAGCCGCCATGTATTCATCTTCCCGTTCGATATTGCTGACAACAGGGTTGTCTCCTTCTTCAGAAAAGCGGAATAAATAAGTTTCACCCTCAGGACTCTTTCCATTTTTGTTCAGGGGGACCAGAGCGATGTACTCTCCAAATCCCTCTACAGGAAAGGTAGTGAGGACTGCACATTCCAGTACGGTGTCGTCTTCCAGAGTCAGCTTAATGGTGGGATTGGGAACTCTGGGGATGGTGCCGGAGGTATTTCCACCGGCGCTGGAGCAGTCGGCAGTGCAGGACGCACAGTCGCTGGGCTTACATGCTCCGATATCCGTTGTATAGGTTTCTTCACTCATGTTTGGACCTCTTTCATCTTGATTTTTAGTAAGATGTCACAGATTTCTGCGCAGATCGCAGGCAGAGAATCCTGACCTTTTAACATTTTACCAGATAAGATCAGAGAATGCAATGGAACCTGGGGCTAAAAGAATTTGCATTTTCATATAGGGACACGTATAATGAAAATGGTCATATATCCTATAGGGAGTGACTCCGCCCTGACAGGCGGGATAGATTCTTGATAAGGAGGTCCCGGAAGATGAAGAAGGACACCACCCATATGATCCGCAGAGCAGAACATTTTAAGACCATATTGACAGGAGAGGGCTTTCTGGTAGGTCTGATCGCCGGTATGGTGGTGCTGCTGTACAGAGTTCTTCTGGAGTATGCAGGCAGGGCTATGAATGTGATCCTGGGCTATGCCAGAGGAAATCCGGCAGCAGCAGGGGGATGGTTTGTCCTGCTGGTTCTCATGGCCTGTATTGTGGGAAAACTGGTAAAGTGGGAGCCTATGATATCCGGCAGCGGTATTCCCCAGGTAGAAGGGGAGATGACAGGAAAACTGGAACAAGCCTGGTGGCGGGTGCTTCCCGCTAAATTCCTGGGAGGCTTCCTTTCTCTTCTGGCGGGATTGTCTCTTGGAAGAGAAGGCCCTTCCATACAGATCGGAGCCATGACAGGGAAGGCGGTATCGAAGATCCTGGACCGTGGAAAAACAGAGGAAAAATATCTCCTTACCTGCGGGGCAAGCGCCGGATTGGCGGCAGCTTTTCATGCCCCTCTGGCAGGGGTGATGTTTTCTCTGGAAGAGATACATAAAAATTTTTCCGTTTCCGTTCTGGTTTCGGTGATGACTGCCTCCATTACGGCAGACTATGTTTCCAGCCAGTTTTTAGGCTTCCATTCCGTATTCCGGTTTGATATCGGTATGGAAATACAGCCTCGGTATTACTGGCATATCCTGATCCTCGGGGTGATCCTGGGACTGCTGGGAGCTTTTTACAATAAAATGACTTTATGGGTGCAGAACCTTTATTATAAGGCGAAAAGACTCAATGAGACAAGCCGTCTTCTGATCCCCTTCTTTCTGGCCGGGATTCTGGGACTTTTTGTGCCCCAGGTTCTGGGAAGCGGACATGATCTTATTGAGACGGCGGCGGGAGGAGAGATGCTCCTGGGAACACTTTTAGGACTTCTGGTCCTGAAATTTGTATTTTCCCTGATCTCCTTTGGCTCCGGAGCGCCGGGAGGGATCTTTTTTCCTCTTCTGGTATTGGGAGCTCTTATCGGGGGAAGCTATGGAACCTTTGCCGCTCAGTATATGGGACTGGATCCCTCCTATATCAGTAATTTCGTGCTCCTTGCCATGGCCGGATATTTTACAGCCATTGTAAGAGCACCTATTACAGGGATTATATTAATATTTGAAATGACAGGACAGGTCAGCCAGATGCTGTCTATGTCACTGATTTCCATTACCGCCTATCTGGTGGCTTCCTGGGTGAAGTCAGAACCTATTTATGAGAGCCTGCTTAACAGCCTTCTGAGAAGGCGGGGCCAGAAGGTGACGGAAAAAACGGGGGAAAAAATTTTGCAGGAATTTGTAGTCTGCTATAACAGTCCGCTGCAGGGTAAGATGATCCAGCAGGTACAATGGCCCAGGAATTGTCTGATCGTAGCAGTAAGGAGGAATGAGGCAGAGCTGATTCCCAGAGGGAGGACCATACTCATGGCAGGAGACACCATTGTCACCATGACCGATGAGATGGATGCGCCGGCTGTATATGATTATATGGAAAAGGCATGTACAGAAAAAGTGAACAAGACTGATGAGATTATCCATTGATAAAAAGAAATGAGGTGCCGGTTTGAATACTGCAGGAAGAGAGAAGAAAGAAAAAGTACAGACAGTTCCGGGATGTTCCTGCTATCCGGGAGTTCGCAGACTTCCGGATGGCTATGAATTTGCTCTGGAGGTTCCCCGGGGATCAGAAGCTTCCCTGGTCATATACGGGAAGGAAGGGGAAAAGATGGAGATCCCCCTTCCGGAAGAGAGCAGAGAGGGGGAGGTTCTCTCTGTAAAAATCAAGGGGATCCGTGAAGAAATCAAGTATAACTATCAGATAGACGGAGAAGTGATCCAGGATCCCAGAGCCAGATATCTGTGCAATGTACAGGAGTTTGGAGAAGAAGTTTCCGAAGATCTGTGCTGCGGATGGAAAACAGACCGTTATGTATGGACGAAAAAGAAGGAGGAACCCAGATCCCTGGCGGACTCTGTATTGTATAAGCTTCAGGTAAGAAGCTTTACCATGCATAAAAGCTCCGGGGTAAGAAAAAAAGGAACCTTCCAGGCTGTGGAACAGAAGATCCCCTATCTCCAGGATCTGGGGGTTACGGCGGTGCTTCTCATGCCTGCCTATGAATACCGGGAACGGCTGCGGATCAAACGGAGAGACCGCATGTATTCCTATACGGAAGAAAAGAGAAAAAAAGATGAAAAGCCCCGGGTAAACTGCTGGGGATATACGGGAGACGCCTGTTATTATGCACCCAAGTCCGCTTTTTGTGCTACGAAAAATCCTGTTTGGGAGTTTAAGCATATGGTGGACAGTCTCCACCAGGGGGGACTGGAATGTCTTATGGAGTTTTACTTTGAAGAAGATACCGCTCCTTCAGAGATGCTGGAGATCATTAAATACTGGAAGAGAGAATATCATATAGACGGTTTTCATCTGATGGGAAAGGGAATCTGGCCGGAGCTTTTTTTGAAAGATCCCTATCTGTCCGGCACAAAGCTGTTTTTCCATGATGTGAACGGAGAGAGGATAATGGGAGGCAGACAACTTTCTTATAAAAATGCAGGGGAATATAATGAGGGATTTCTTTACTGCATGCGCCATATGCTGAAAGGCGATGAGAATATGATGGGAGAGTTTCTGTTCCGGCTCAGGAGGAATCCCTCTTATAATGGTGTGATCAATTACTTGGCAGATCAGGATGGATTTACCATGGGGGATATGGTATCTTATGAAGAGCGGCATAATGAGGAAAACGGAGAGGACAATCAGGACGGATTGGAGTATAACTGTACCTGGAATTGTGGGGCGGAAGGCCCTACCAGAAAGCAGAATGTCCGGCAGCTCCGTTTCCGTCAGCTGAAAAATGCTTTTGCCGTGCTGCTGCTTTCCCAGGGAACCCCTATGATCTTTCAGGGGGATGAATGGGGCAATTCACAAAAGGGAAATAATAACGCATGGTGTCAGGACAATGAGATCGGCTGGGTAGACTGGAGAGGCATGAAAAAGAACGGAAAGCTTCTGGATTTTGTAAAAAAGGCAATTGCTTTCCGGAAGAAGAATCCTCTTCTTCATATGGAGACAGAACCAAGGGGAACCGACTACAAGGCTCTGGGTTATCCGGATATCTCTTATCATGGAGAACAGGCCTGGTATCTGGACCGAGGAAGCAGTCAGAGATATCTGGGAGTTATGTACTGTGGGGACTATGCGGGACAAGACAGGGACTTTATCTTCCTGGCCTGCAATTTTCACTGGATGCCTCATGAGATAGCTCTGCCGGGAGCTGCAAAGGAAATATGCTGGAGAAAGATCATAGCGACTAATGAGGAAGGAAGCAGAGATTTTGAACCGGAGGGGGAGACTCTGAAGGAGAAAACCATAGAAATTCCTCCAAGGACAATTATAATTTTAGCAGGAAAGCAGGATGAAAAAGCATGCGGGTCTGGAAACATTTTAAGACGATTACAAGGCACAAGCTTCTAGTAATGAAATATTGTTTTAAAATAGGACTTTATAAACAGGGACTTCTTCATGATCTGTCCAAATATTCCTGGACAGAGTTTTCTGTGGGATGTAAATACTATCAGGGAAACAGAAGCCCCAATAATGCGGAGAGAGAAGCCACAGGCCTTTCAACCTCCTGGATCCATCATTATGGAAGAAATAAACATCATTTTGAACACTGGGTGGACTATGGCATTGACTGCGATACTATTATCCGGGGAGTGCCAATGCCCAGAAAATATATTGCGGAGATGGTGATGGACCGGATCAGTGCTTCCAGAAATTACCATCCGGATACCTACACAGATGCATCTCCCTTGGAATATTTTCTGAAAAGCAAGGATAAACTGTGGTTTGTCCACGAAAAAACCAATGCAGATCTGGAGATGCTTCTTCGGATGCTGGCCGAGAGAGGGGAAAAAGAAACTCTGAGATATATCAAGCATGTATATTTGAAAGGAAAGTAGAAAAATTATGACAATGCAGTTAGAACAGGTTTGGGGAATCTTAACGAGCCTGTGGGAGCAGATACCTCAAGAATATATGATTGTGTTTACTTTTGGCGGAGCAATTTTTGCTCTCCTCAACTGTTTCATGGGATACCGTCTGAGAAAAGTCTGGGGATGTCTTCTGGGACTGGCAGTAGGAGGCGCTGGAGGCGCCGCTGCAGGCTATTTTGTCTTGAACGACTGGATGCTGGCCCTGGCTGCAGGAGCAGGCTGTGCTTTGATTGTTTGCTTTTTGGCATGGGTATTTTATAAACTGGGTGTCTTTGTCATGTGTACCGGCCTTGTATATTTTATGGTGATTACTATGTTGGACAATCCTTCTGCGATGACCCATCTGATCGTTCTGGTGGTAGGGGTTTTTGCAGGCACACTGGCCTTGGGCTATGAGCGCCAGCTGGTGATCGCTATTACGGCTTTCTGCGGAGGAATCGGCGGAATGGGGCTGCTTCTGTCTATGGCGGGGATCGATTCTACGGCTGCCCAGCTTTTACTGGGGCTGGTGCTGGCGGCTTTTGGCGCCTTTGTTCAGTCGCTGCCTTATATGAACCGGAGAGAGGCTCAGCCGCCTCTGTCAGGAAGAAGAGGAAGGCCTGTTCTTCCGGGACGGAGACGGAAAGTAGTAAAGAAAACCATACATCACAGAAGCAGTGGCGGCAGGCGAGCCGGGGGTTCAGGAAGGGGATCTGAGATAGAAGAGTCTAAAAAGTCAGAACCAAAGAAAACCAAGCCTAAGAAGGATCATTTTGATGCAGAGGATTATGATGACGAAGATCTGGAAGAGATTTATGAGGCCAGAGAGAAAGAACGGCAAAAGCTGAACATGGACAAGACCCAGGAATATGTGGTTGGACAGAAACAGTATGAAAGACCGAAACCGTCAGCCAATTACGGAAGCCAGCAGGGCATGGGGATCGATCTGGACGACCTGAACCGGGAACTGTCCAAGGAGATCCAGAGAATATATAATGACGAGAATTCTGGACAGGATAATTGACAAAGTACAGGAAGTCCTGTATACTTAGGAAAAGAATATTTTGTATATCAAAATATTTGAAATAAAAAACAATAGAATTATTATAGAGGTAAAGCTATGACAGCTAGAATTATCGGAACCGGGAGTTCAGTTCCCGTCCATAAGGTAACAAACGACGATCTGTCCAAAGTGGTGGAAACCAATGATGAATGGATATCCAGCCGTACAGGAATTAAAGAAAGAAGACTTGCAGGTGAGGAAACTACGGTTTCCATGTCTGTGGCCGCAGCAAAGAAGGCATTGGAAGACGGAGGAGTAGACCCGTTAGAACTGGACCTGATCATTGTAGCCACATGTTCTCCTGATTATTTCTTTCCAAACACAGCCTGCTGTGTGCAGGAAGCCCTGGGAGCGGCAAATGCAGTGGCTTTTGATCTCAGTGCTGCCTGCTCAGGATTTCTTTTCGGTCTGAATACCGTGCAGGCTTATATGAACGCCGGAGTTTATAAGAAAGCCCTTCTTGTAGGTGCGGAAACCATGTCAAAGCTTATTGACTGGGAAGACAGAAGTACCTGTGTTCTTTTTGGAGACGGGGCAGGGGCTGCTGTGCTCCAGGCAGAGGAGCAGGGAATGATCGGTATGGTTCAGTATTCCGATGGCCGCCAGGGTCCGGTGCTTACCTGTAAAGCCAGAGAAACCAGCAATTTTTTATTTCCCAATGAGCAGAAGACAGACTACATCTATATGGAAGGGCAGCCGGTGTTTAAATTTGCGGTTAAAAAGGTTCCTGAGTGCATCGGAACACTTCTGGAAAAAACAGGGACTCCTAAGGAAGAGATCAAGTATTATGTACTCCATCAGGCAAACAGCAGGATCATCGACAGCGTTGCCAGGAGAATGAAAGAGCCGGAAGAGAAATTTCCTATGAACCTTCATTTTTACGGAAATACATCAGCGGCAAGTATTCCCATCCTTTTAGACGAAATGAACCGAAAAGGCATGCTGGAAAGAGGAGACAAGATTGTTCTTTCCGGATTCGGCGCAGGACTGACCTGGGGCGCTTCTTTGCTGGAGTGGTAAAGAACCAGGACTGAGCATAGAAATAGGCGTCATGAAACAGATTTTTGAAAAGTTTTCAGCAATCTGTTTTATGACGCCTTTTGATATATTATACTGGCTTTAAAGGATGACTTCCATCCCTACTTTCTGAGGTTTCAGACCGCAGGACTCATAGAACTTCATGGCGCTTTCATTGCAGCTCCACACATTCAGGGTCAGATTATAGCAGCCATGTTCCCTGGCATAATCCAGAGCGGCGTTATACAGCAGCCTTCCGATATGTTTTCCCCGCATGGTCTCATCCACGCACAGATCGTCAATATACAGGGTTTTGATATCTGTCATAATGTTGTGATCCTTATACTGCCGGAATATGCAGAAAGCGTATCCCTGCATACAGTCATTATCGTCTACCGCCGCCAGTATGGGACGATTACTGTCCTGAAGAAGGGCTTTCAGTTCCTCGTCTGTATACTTGCTTTTCCCCGGTTTAAACAGATCCGGCCTGCCTTTGTGATGGACCATGGCCACCTGAGCCAGCAGACTGTGGATCCGTGCTATGTCTTTTTCCTGAGCCATTCGTACTTTCATGGTCTTCTACCTCTTTTCCTCTGATTTCTTTTCCACTCTATTCTAACACAGGGCCGGTTGTAAATACAAGATGAGGCCTTATCCGGAAAAGAAGGGAGGAGCTGCCTGTAAAGTTACAGGCAGGCTTTCATTTCACTGTAAGTACCGTTCTTTTCTATATATTCCAGAATCCTGGTGACTTCCTCTTCAAAGCCTGGGAGCTCTGTCAGATCCCTCCCCCAGAAATCTGTATTGGTGCATACTGCATGTACCAGATCTTTTGCAGAATCTTCTTTGTGTGCATAATAAAATTCCAGTACAGATCGGTCATCGGAGATGGTATAAGCGTCACCCTTTGGCCGCACTGCCTTAAGGCCGGAATCTGTCAGCTCTGTGCCCCGGTAAAACTGGAGATAGAAGGCAAAGGAAGCTGTGATACAGGCAGGCAGTTTATGGAATTTTTCCACATATTTCTCCAGGGAAGGCAATACCCGGGCTCTCCATTTGGAAGTGGAGTTCAGGGAGATGGACAGGAGAGCGTGGTCAATGAAGGGATTCTTAAAACGCTCTGTTACTGCGGCGGCAAAGTCTTTACAGTCTTCTTCGGAGAGAGACAGAGTTGGAATGATCTCTTCATAGATGGTTTTATTCATAAAATTCAGGATCGTATCGTCATGCATACAGTCCCGGACAATATCCTGGCCTGCCAGATAAGCGCCAAGGACCATAGAGGTATGAGCACCGTTGAGGATACGGACTTTTCTCTGTTTATAAGGCTTATGATCATCGGTGATCAGAACAGGAAGGCCGGCCTTGGCAAAGGGAAGTTCCTCCTTCAAAGACTGAGGACCTTCAATAACCCAGAAGCCAAAGACTTCTCCTGTATCGATGAGATTGTCTTCGTATCCGTTTTCTTCATTGATGGCTGCGGCTTCTGCCCGGGGATAGCCGGTAACGATCCGGTCTACCAGGGTAGAACAGAAAATATTTTCTTTTTCGATCCACTGAAGGAAATCGTCTCCAAGCTCCCACTGCTTTGCATATTTCAGCACACATTTTTCCAGCTCTTTTCCGTTGTTGTCAATGAGTTCGCAGGCCAGAATGATAAAGCCTTTTCCTTCCTGGTTTCCAAAAGCCTGGAAACGGCGGTAGAGGAACTGGGTCAGTTTGGCAGGATAGCTGGAAGGAGGTGTTTCTGTAAATTTACAGGAAGGGTCGTAGGCAATGCCTGCCTCTGTGGTATTGCATGTAATAAAACGCAGATCCGGATTCTCAGCACAGGCCATTACCTGTTCATAATCACTATGAACATTCAGACAGCGGCTGACACAGGAGATGATCCTCTTGTCATTGACCTTCTGTCCATTTTCAAAGCCTCTTAAATACAGAGTATAGAGACCTTCCTGTTCATTGATCACATCGGCCAGACTGAAACTGCCGTGATTGGCAATGGGCTGTACTAGGACAACTTTACTGTTAAAACCTGCTTTTTCATTCATCATGTCGATGAAATAATCGACAAAGGCACGGAGAAAATTTCCTTCTCCGAACTGAAGCACCCGTTCCGGGGCTTCCTTCAAAAGATATCCTTCATAACCCTGTTCTTCCAGGGTTGCATAGCTTAATTTTTTCATAATCCATGTCTCCTTTTTTCTCTTCAGACTAAATGCCGGAAGTTTGTTACAGGGTTACGCCCTGTTTAAAAATCGCCATATCATGATAACCGGCTTTTTCTGACTTGACTTCCTCGCCGGAGGCCACAGCCATTACATAATCAAAAAGCTGTTTGCCCAGAACAGACAGATCCGTTCCTTCCACCATGGTTCCGCAGTTAAAGTCGATCCAGTTGGACTTCTTATTGGAAAGAGCCGTATTGCTGGAAATTTTAACAGTAGGCACAGGGGAAGCAAAAGGGGTTCCTCTGCCGGTGGTGAAAAGCACGATATGGGCGCCGGCAGCCGCAAGGGCAGTAGAGGCAACCAGATCGTTTCCGGGAGCGCTTAAAAGATTCAGACCTTTCTCACAGACCTTTTCCCCATAGGCCAGAACTCCCCGCACCGGGGCGCTGCCGGATTTCTGGGTACAGCCCATAGATTTATCTTCCAGGGTAGAGATACCGCCTTTCTTATTTCCGGGAGAAGGGTTTTCATAGATGGTCTGATTGTGGCTCTTGAAATAGTTCTTAAAGTCGTTGATGAGATTTACAGTTTTTTCAAATAATTCCCGGTTTTCGCAGCGGTTCATCAAAAGCGTTTCTGCACCGAACATTTCAGGTACCTCTGTCAGGATAGTGGTTCCTCCTTTTGAGATCAGCAGGTCGGAGAAAGCTCCCACAGTGGGGTTTGCAGTGATTCCTGAAAGTCCGTCTGAACCTCCGCATTTCATGCCGATGATCAGTTCCCTGCAGCTTACAGGCTCTCTTTTGGCAGGAGCCGCATACTCCACTAATTCTTCGATCAGTTTCAGGGCATCCCCCACTTCATCCTCGGAATCCTGGCATACCAGGAATTTTACCCGCTTCTCATCATAGTCTCCGATATAGTTTTTCAGGACGTCAATGTTGCTGTTCTCACAGCCAAGTCCCAGAACCAGGACCCCTCCTGCATTTGGATGGGTGATCAGATCGGCAAGAATGCGGCGGGTATTTTCCTGATCATCTCCCATTTGAGAACAGCCGTAAGGGTGGGGAAATGCAGCAATAGCTTCGATACTACCTTTTCGCAGAGGCTGGGCCTGCTTTTCAATGGCCGCAGCCACATTGTTGACGCAGCCGACAGTGGGAATGATCCAGATCTCATTGCGCACACCAACTTTGCCATCCGGTCTTTTATAACCTTGGAAAAATTGTTCCTCTGTGGGAGCGAGAGCGGTATCCTGTTTTTCATAAGTATAAGTAAGAAGATCTCCCAGAGCGGTCTTCATATTATGTACGTGGACCCAGGAGCCGGCCTTTACCGGTTCTTTTGTCAGGCCGATAGGATATCCGTATTTGATCACCGGTTCATCTTGGGCCAGATCACAGAGGGCAAATTTATGTCCCTGGGGGATGTCTTCGGAAAGAGTAATTTCCTTATGGTCAATGGAAACCAGGGTTCCCGCCGGCAGAGGGCAGAGTGCTACGGCAACCTTGTCCGCCGGGTGAATTTTAATGTATTTTTGCATTTTGATATTCCTCCTGCAACAAATGCAATTTCCATGTAGATCAAAAATGTAAGGGCTTACACTAAATGTAATCCCAAATAAAAGCGTAGTCAATAGAAATTTTTCAAAAAAAGTAAAAATATGAAAAATGCATAAAAAATCAACGAAAAAAATGTGAAAAATTCAGGTTAAAAATTCTTTGCAATAGAAGAATTCAAGGATTATAATAAAGTAAAGATGTAAGGGCTTACATCAAATCACAGTAAAGGAAGTGAAAATACATACATGAATATCTATGATATCGCAGAACTTGCGGGTGTATCCATCGCTACAGTATCCAGAGTAGTAAATGACAGCCCTAAAGTTAGTGAAAAAACAAAAGCAAAGGTACGGGCGGTTATGGAACAAAACCATTATACGCCGAATGTATTCGCCAGAGGTCTGGGACTGAATTCTATGAAAACAGTAGGAATCATCTGTCCCGATGTCTCTGACGACTATATGGCAGGCTCTGTAGCATATCTGGAGAAAAGCCTGCGTACATACGGTTATGACTGTATCTTATACTGCAGTGGATATCAGTATCAGGATAAGGTAAATGCGGTAGAACTTATTCTGAAAAAGCGTATTGATGCCCTGCTGCTGGTAGGGTCTCACTATGCGGGAGACGGAGAGGAAGCTTCTACAAAGTATATTGCCAAAGCAGCCAGGGAAGTCCCCGTTTTCCTGATCAATGGCTATATCCATTGCCAGGGAGTATACTGTGTTCTTTCTGATAATTATCAGATTATGTATGATACAGTCTCTGCTTTAACAGAAGCCGGAAGGAAACGTATTTTGTTTTTGTACGATTCTAATTCCTACAGCGCTGCAGAAAAAATGAGAGGCTATGAGGAAGCCCTGCGGGATAACGACCTTCCCATACGAAAAGAGCTGGAGATCTTTGAAGAGAATAAGATACTGAAAGTGCGGGACAGGCTTTTGGCACAGGAAAACCTGGAATTTGATGCAGTGGTGGCTACAGATGACGGACTGGCGGTAGGAGCTGTGAAATATGCCAGACAAAAGGGGCTTTCTGTTCCAGAGGATATCAATATCATAGGTTTTAATAACTCAGAACTTGCCGTTTGCTGTGAACCTGAGCTGTCCAGTATTGACAGCCGCAGCGAAATGCTTTGTAAAACTGCTGTAGACTCTATGATGATGGCCTTAAACGGTCATCCGGTACGGCATAAAAAAACTATCCCATGCTGTTTTATAAAGCGTCGTACTACAAATTTCTAAAACAAATATATGGAAGGAAAAAGAATATGAAAGGTTAAAAAGAATTTTAGCCGCAGCCCTATGTGTAACTATGGGTGTTACCACGTTACTGGGGATGAGCGGCTGCTCTTCCGTCACCGGAGGAAAAAGGATCATTCGTATCTCTCATGCCCAGTCTGAGACGCACCCGGAACATATCGGGCTTTTGAAATTTAAGGAATATGTGGAGGAGAATCTGGGAGACAAATATGAAGTGCAGATTTTCCCTAATGAGATTCTGGGATCTGCCCAGAGAGCTATTGAGCTGACTCAGACAGGAGCCATTGACTTTGTTGTGGCAGGTACTGCAAATCTGGAGACTTTTGCAGACGTGTATGAGATTTTCAGTATGCCATACCTGTTTACTTCGGAAGAGGCCTATCATGAGGTTATGAATGACACCGAATATATGAACCAGATCTATGAATCTACAGATGAAGCGGGATTCCGTGTACTTACCTGGTACAATGCAGGTACCAGGAATTTTTACGCCAAGACGCCGATTAATACACCGGAGGATTTAAAGGGGCTGAAAATCCGTGTGCAGCAGAGTCCGGCCAGCGTACAGATGATGGAAGCTTTTGGCGCTGCCGCTTCTCCTATGAGTTTTGGAGAAGTTTATACGGCTATCCAGCAGGGAGTGATTGATGGCGCTGAGAATAATGAGCTTGCCCTGACCAACAACAAACACGGAGAAGTGGCAAAGTATTTTTCCTACAATAAACACCAGATGGTTCCGGATATGCTCATCGGAAATCTGAAATTCCTGAACAGTTTAAGCGATGAAGAGCGTGAAGTATTTGAAGAGGCTGCCAGACTTTCTACAGAAGTGGAGCTGGAAGAGTGGGATGTCCAGGTAGAAGAAGCCAAAAAGATTGCACAAGAAGATATGGGCGTAGAGTTTATTGATGTAGATATCCAGGCCTTTAAAGACCAGGTGGCCGGCGTTCAGGAAGATATGCTGGCGGATAATGAGCATATCGGCGATATCTATGACCATATTCAGGAAATCAATGCGAAATATACAGATGAGGAGGCGGAATAATTATGAAAGCTTTAGAAAAAATCAGAAAAGTGATCGATGTTGTGTTAAGTTCTGCCTGTGCCATTGTTTTTGCGGTTATGGTAATCGTAGGTACTTATCAGATCGTGGTACGTTACTTCTTTAATAGTCCAAGTACAGTTTCGGAAGAGCTTTTGACCTACAGCTTTTCCTGGATGGCCCTTTTATCCTCCGCATTGGTATTCGGAAAAAGAGATCATATGCGCATGGGATTTATTGCAGATAAGCTTACAGGGGTTCCGAAGAAAATCCTGGAAATCGTCATTGAACTGATGATCATGATCTTCGCTGTCAGTGTTATGGTCTGGGGCGGCTATACCATCATGCAGCTTTCTATGACCCAGGTAACGGCTTCTCTTGGCATACCAATGGGCGTGGTTTATATCGTGGTTCCCCTTTCCGGTGTTCTGATCGCAATTTATTCGGTTCTGAATATCATTGACCTGGCAATGGGAATTGACCGCAGGCCGACCGAGGAAGAATAGGAAAGGAGATAAAATATGAGTACAGCATTACTTTCAGGTTTAATTATTCTGGTACTGCTGTTGATCATGCTGATTGCCGGTGTACCTATTGCAGTTGCCCTTGGAATTTCCTCCATTTGCGCAATCCTGCCTGTTATGGATACCAGTGTAGCAGTTCTGACAGGAGCCCAGAGAATTTTCTCCGGTATCTCTGTGTTCAGCCTGCTGGCCATTCCCTTCTTTATCCTGGCAGGAAATATTATGAATAAGGGCGGTATCGCAGTCCGTCTGATCAACCTTGCAAAATTAGTTACAGGACGTGCTCCCGGAGCACTGGCACACACAAACGTTGTAGCTAATATGCTTTTCGGCGCCATTTCCGGTTCCGGTACAGCGGCAGCTTCTGCTATGGGTTCCATCATCGGTCCTATTGAGAAGGATGAAGGCTATGACCCGAACTTTTCTGCAGCAGCCAATATTGCTACGGCTCCTACAGGGCTTTTAATCCCTCCCAGCAATGTTATGATTACCTTTTCTCTGGTAAGCGGCGGCACATCTGTGGCGGCTCTGTTTATGGCCGGTTATATCCCGGGTATCCTCTGGGGACTGGCATGTATGGTGGTGATCTATTTTATCGCCAAGAAAAAAGGCTACAGAAGCACCAGCAAGTTTACCGGAAAAGAAAAGATTAAAGTTCTCCTTGAAGCAATTCCCTGCCTGCTGCTGATCATAATCGTTATCGGCGGTATTATCGGCGGAATTTTTACAGCAACCGAGGGGTCTGTGGTAGCAGTGGTATACAGTCTGCTCCTGTCTCTGTTCGGCTATAAATCCATTAAGCTCAAAGAGATCCCTCAGATCCTCAAGGAAAGCGCAGAAATGACAGGTATCATTATTTTCCTCATCGGCGTTTCCAGCATTATGTCCTGGGTTATGGCTTTCACCACATCCCGTCACTGGTTTCTGAGGGCCTGTTGGCTATCAGCGACAATAAATTTGTGATCCTGTTTATTATCAATATCATCCTGCTGATCGTAGGTACTTTTATGGACATGACACCGGCCTGCCTGATCTTTACACCGATTTTCCTGCCGGTATGCACAGCCCTGGGAATGAACACCATCCACTTTGGTATTATGATGATCTTCAATCTTTGCATCGGAACCATTACACCTCCTGTGGGAACTACTTTGTTTGTAGGTGTTAAGGTAGGAAAGGTGAAGATTGAGACCGTATTCCGCCAGCTTCTCTGGTATTTCCTGGCTATCTTTATCGTGCTCATGCTGGTAACTTATATCCCCCAGCTCAGCCTGTGGCTGCCAAGTCTGATGGGCTACGTATAAAGTCAGTACAAACCAGTTTTTAGAACTTTTCGTAAATCTTACAGGATATGTTGACAAATACCTGAAAAATTTTGTAAATTAATAGAAAAGGAGGTTCGTATTATGAAACCATTTATGGATAAGGATTTTTTACTGAGTACAGAGACAGCCCAAGAGCTGTACCATGATTTTGCGGCACAGGTTCCTGTATTGGATTATCATTGCCATATTAATCCCCAGGAAATCGCAGAAGACAGAAAATTTGAGAACATTACCCAGGTATGGCTGGGAGGCGACCATTACAAATGGCGCCAGATGCGTTCTAACGGCGTGGAAGAGTATTATATTACCGGAGATGCACCGGACAGAGAAAAATTCCAGAAATGGGCGGAAACTCTGGAAAAAGCCATCGGAAATCCTCTGTTCCACTGGAGTCATCTGGAACTCCAGAGATTTTTCGGCTATACCGGTGTTCTCAACAGTGAGACAGCAGAAGAGGTATGGAATCTGTGCAATGCAAAGCTTCAGGAAGATTCCATGAGCGTGCGGAACCTGATCAAACAGTCCAATGTTACCCTTCTGTGTACTACAGATGATCCGGTAGATGACCTGAAATGGCATAAAGTGATTAAAGAAGACGAGTCTTTTGATGTACAGGTTCTTCCGGCGTGGAGACCGGACAAGGCTATGAATCTGGAAAAACCGGGATATCAGGAATATATCCAGAAGCTGGCTGAAGTTTCAGGCGTAGAGATCAAGACCTTTGCAGATCTGAAAGAAGCCCTGAAGAAGAGAATGGAATTCTTCCACAGCATGGGCTGCCTGGTTTCTGATCATGGTCTGGACTATGTGATGTATGTGCCTGCTTCTGAGGAAGAAGTAGAGAAAATTTTCCAGGGAGCTTTAGCCGGAGTACCTGTTTCCAAAGAAGACGCTGCCAAGTTTAAAACAGCCTTTATGCTGTTCCTGGCTCCGGAATACGGGGAAAAAGGCTGGGTAATGCAGCTCCACTATGGCTGTAAGAGAGATAACAATAAGGCTATGTATGCAAAACTGGGTCCGGATACCGGATTTGACTGTATCAGTAATTATACACCGGCTGACCAGCTGGCAGATTTCTTAAATGCAGTCAACGACACAGGAAAGATGCCGAAAACGATTATTTACAGCCTGAATCCGGCAGATGATGAGACTATCGGAACCATTATCGGCTGCTTCCAGAACAGCGATGCGATCGGAAAGATCCAGCAGGGTTCTGCATGGTGGTTTAATGACAATAAGACCGGTATGATGAAACAGATGACATCTCTGGCAAACCTGGGACTGCTGGGCAACTTCATCGGAATGCTGACAGACTCCAGAAGCTTCCTGTCCTATCCGAGACATGAGTATTTCAGAAGGATTATGTGTGAACTGATCGGGGGATGGGTAGAGAACGGAGAATATCCGAAAGATATGAAGAATCTGGAAAAGATCGTAAAAGGAATTTCTTACAACAATGCAGTGAGATATTTCGGATTTGATCTGGAAACAAAATAAAACTAACAGAAAAGTTCACGGAAAGCCGGGAGGGCTTTTCCATCGAAACTAAAAAAGAGCTGCAGTTCAGGGAAAAATCCCCGATCGGCGGCTCTTTTTTGCGACAGCCGGGCTGCCGGTGATATTTGCTTGTACATCGTCTCGAAAATAACTACACCAAATAACTTGCCTGTTTTCCCGATTGCACAGGCCAAAAAGCCTCAGCGCAGCCCGCTACGCCTGCGTTTTTTGACCTGCACACTCGAAAAAACATCCTGCGTTATTGGTCCAGTTATTTATGGGACGATGTACTAGAGGAAAGTTACTTTAGAGTTTCCATTTCTTTGGATACTTCTTTCAGATTTTCCCGGATAGAAAGGCCCTGAGGACAGACTTCTTCACATTTTCCGCATTCGTGGCACTGATCCGCCCGCTCCTTCTCCGTCAGATCTTTGAAATAGGCCTGCTTTGCTTTTCCTTTATTTCCGTACATTGCCAGTTCGTTCCAGATGTGAAAATTCTGGGGAATATTTACGCCAAAAGGACATGGCATACAGTAGGCACAGCCGGTACAGCCGTTTCTTGTACGCTGCTTGATCCGTCTGGAAACTTCGGCAACCAGTTCTTTTTCTTTCAGAGAAAGGGGACGGAAAGACCGGAAGGTCTGAAGATTATCTGCTACCTGTTCCGGAGTGGACATGCCGCTTAAAACCACCTTTACATTAGGCTTGCTTGCTACCCAGCGCAGTGCCCAGGAAGCAGTGCTTGCTTCGGGATTGTAATCTTTAAAGGGAGCCGTTACTTCATCGGGAAGAGAAGCCAGAGAGCCTCCCTTTACAGGCTCCATGATCACCATAGGGATTCCCAGCTCTTCTGCCAGGTCATAGCCTCTGTCCCCTGCCTGGATATCCGTATCCGCATAATTATACTGGATCTGGCAGAAATCCCAGTTCCGGTAAGTGAGGATGCTCTTAAAAGTTTCAAAATCATCATGAAAAGAAAAGCCCAGGAAACGGATTTTTCCCTGCTTCTGGAGTTCTTCCATATAGGGAATCAGCTCCAGCTTTAAGGTTTTCTCCCATTTTTCTTTATCCAGGCAGTGGAGAAGATAAAAATCTATGTATTCGGTCTGAAGGCGCTCCAGCTGCTCCTGGAAGATTCTTTTGGCATCATCTAAGGAATTTACATCCCACATAGGAAGTTTAGTGGCAAGAAAGAAACTCTTGCGGTCATATTTTTTCAAAACTTTTCCAACGAAAGGCTCGCTGTTTCCGTTGTGATAAGGGTAAGCAGTATCTATATAGGTCACTCCTGCTTTGATGGCGGTATCCAGCATTTCTTCTGCTTGGGCTTCACAGATGGAACCATCTGGATTTACAGGAAATCGCATACAGCCAAATCCCAGAAGAGAAGGGGATACTCCTAATTTTTCCATTGCGCGGTATTCCATATCGCTACCTCCTGTTATATTTCATATGTTCTCTTGATCATTGTATCATATATCCGGAGAAGATATGGTAAAAATTATGAAAAATTATAGGGAGTGTGGAATTGGGGAACAATGTATCTTATAATAAACTATATTGATAAAGCGCATTCCTGCATGAGGCGGGAAAATGGACAGATTTATCAGAGATAAATTATGAAAGAGGAGGAAGAACATGGAAAGTTTCGTGTACTACGCACCTACAGAAGTGATATTTGGAAGAGGGGCAGAAGAAAAAACAGGAAAGGCAGTGAAAAAATGGGGAGGAACCAGAGTCCTTCTTGTCTATGGAGGAGAAAGTGCTAAAAAAAGCGGACTTCTGGGGAAGATCCAGAAAGAGCTGGAGGAAGAAAACATTGTATGGGAGGGCCTGGGCGGAGTGAAGCCAAACCCAAGGCTTTCTCTGGCAGAAGAAGGAGTAAAAAAGGCCCTGGATATGCAGGCAGATTTTATCCTGGCAGTGGGAGGGGGCAGTGCTATTGATACGGCGAAAGGTATTGCCCACGGAACAGCAAACCCGGATCTGAATCTTTGGGATATCTGGACAGAAAAAGCGCCTTTAACCAAAAGTCTTCCCGTAGGAGTGGTGCTGACGATTTCAGCAGCAGGAAGTGAGATGAGCGACTCTGCTGTGCTGACAAATGAAAAGATAGGAAGGAAAAAGGGGTTGAGCACTGAGTTTAACAGAGTGAAATTTGCTATTATGGATCCGGAACTTACTTATACCCTTCCAAAGTATCAGGTAACCTGCGGGATCGTAGATATTATGATGCATACTCTGGACCGATATTTTACCCATAGCAAGGGAAATGAGATGACAGATGAGATCGCCCAGGGGCTGCTGAGGACGGTGATCCGGAACGGACGAAAGGCCTTTGAAAACCAGAGGGATTATCAGGCTATGAGCGAGTTAATGTGGTGCGGCAGCCTTTCCCATAATGGCATTACAGGTCTTGGAGCGCAGAAGGATTTCGGTCCTCATAAGATCGGCCATGAGCTCAGCGCAAAATATGATGTAGCCCACGGAGCCAGCCTTTCTGCAGTATGGGAAGCCTGGGCGGAGTATGTTTATATGGAGGAACCGGAGCGGTTTGCAAAATATGCCAGGAGTGTATGGGATATCAGAGAGGAAGATCCGGTACAGGCAGCAAAGCTGGGAATAAAAGCAACGGTAGACTATTTCCGCTCCCTTCATATGCCGGTTTCTATTGGAGAACTGGAAATTGGCGTAAGACCAGAGGAAGAACTGGAAGACATGGCGGCAAGAGCTACTGGCAATGACACATTTACTGTGGCGAAATTTAAAGAACTTCATCAGAAAGATATACTGGCAATCCTGAAAAAAGCTAATCACTAATTATTGACATATGCTAATAATATGCTATAATAAACATATGTTAATAATAGAAAGGAAACCTTATGCCCAGACCAAATAAACCCAAAAGAGTAAGAAGCCTTCCTATATGCGAAAAATTTATGCCGGAGAAGGGAAGCAGCACCGGCCACGAGATTCTGATGGCTATTGAGGAATATGAGACTTTGCGGCTCATCGACTATCAGGGCCTGACCCAGGAAGAATGCGCCCGGAAAATGGGAGTAGGGCGGGCTACTGTCCAGGCTATGTACACAGAAGCCAGAAAAAAAACAGCCCGGTTTCTTGCCGAGGCAGCAACATTAAGGATCCATGGCGGCAATTACTGCCTGGGGGAACAGGAGGATATGGACATAGGCGGGAGAGGAGCAGACAAGATGAAGATAGCAGTTACCTATGAAAACGGACAGGTGTATCAGCATTTTGGACACACAGAACAGTTTAAGATCTATGACGCAGAAGACGGGAAGATTGTAAACTCAGAAATTGCAGATACCAACGGCACCGGTCACGGAGCCCTGGCAGGATTTTTAAAAGATATGGGAGTAGATGTCCTTATCTGCGGCGGGATCGGCGGCGGTGCCAGGAATGCTTTGGGAGAAGCAGGAATCCGTCTTTATCCCGGCGCCAGCGGAGAGGCGGATCTTCAGGTAGAAGCTTTCTTAAAGGGAAATCTCAGTTATGATCCGGAGACTACCTGCAATCATCACCATCACCAGGAAGGCCAGGGATGCGGTCACCATCATGGAGAGGATGGATCCTGCGGTCATCATCATGGAGAAGGCGGAAACTGCGGCCGCCATCACGGCTGTTAAAAACGCTTCCTGCATACAGATGAATATCCTGTATGCAGGAAGCATTTTTTGCCTGTGGCGTGTCTGGCTGCACACCGCAGGGTTTAACCCAAGAAATTATTTTTTAAAATCACAGTCTTTGCAGCTCGCTTTACAGGGCATATCAAAGCTGGGATTAAAAGCATAGAAATTCCTGGAATCCAGATTCTCCTGGACAGAGCGGAGTACTTCACCGAAACGCTGGAAGTGAACGATCTCTCTTGCACGAAGGAAGCGGATAGGATCTAACACATCGGGGTCATCCACCAGCCGGAGAATATTGTCATAGGTAGTCCGGGCCTTTTGTTCGGCAGCCATGTCTTCAAAGAGATCAGTGATAGGATCCCCTTTGGACTGAAACTCACAGGCATTAAAAGGAATCCCCCCTGCGGCCTGGGGCCAGATCCCTACGGTGTGATCCACATAATAGTCTGCAAAGCCGGATTTTTCAATTTCTTCCATAGACAGATTCCTGGTCAGCTGATGGACAATGGTGGATACCATTTCCAGATGCCCCAACTCTTCGGTGCCAATGTCATTTAATGTTCCCATGGCAATGCGGTTTGGCATGGCAAAACGCTGGGACAGATAGCGCATGGAAGCTCCCATCTCGCCGTCAGGGCCCCCATATTGTGTAAGAATGATCTTGGCGATTTTGGCGTTGGGTGTTTTAATATGAACAGGATACTGCAGACGTTTCTCATAATTCCACATGATTCAACACACTCCTTCCCATGGCCATGGCTGCATGACCCAGTCCCACTGCCGGCTGCAGGCATCGTCCCCGGTGTCAATGGTCAGGGGACCGTATTGAGCCGCATATTCTTTCAGGGCTTCATTCCGGACCATAAGTTTTTCCTTGAAAAATTCCAATGCTTTCTCATCATCCGGATGGGTGTCCAGATAAAGCTTGATATCGTCTACGGCAAAGCTTACCTGGTTGATGGTATTCATTAACTGCTCTCTGGAATATTTACAATTTTTATTCATCTGCATCCACCCCGCTTCCCACAGAAGGGTTTGCAAAGCTCCGGGAAAATGGTACCCATCTGGAAACCTTTGCAAAGGTCAAAAGTATGCTGGAATTTTTGACAGGGCACATAGGCCATTGCCAGAGGAAGTTCATCTGCATGGTTATAAATACAGGTGTCTTCTATTTTATCGGAATCTCCCCAGGACCTTTGACAGCGGCAGGAATCTGCAGATTCCCTGGGCTGGATACGGCAGGAACGGGAAGTGTTATAATACATTCGCCGATTATCCATTTTTAAAACCTCTCAGATAAAAGACAGAAATATTTCTGCCCTAAGATTACAGTAATATTTTATGAGATTCTGTATAAAAGGTGAAACCAAAGGCTGCTGATATTGCATAAGCCTGTATATTTTTGCTAAAATAAAAAGAGAGTTAAATATAGAAACGAGAGGTCAGGCTTATGAAAAAAATCTTGAGGCATACGTGGAAAGCAATAAAGTATAATCTGGGAAGTCTGCTGCTTTTTGAGACAGGCTATCGGGTCCTGACCTTTTTTCTGACCTTGAGACTGGTGCAGATAGCTATTGAGAGTTCTCTTTCCCATCAGGGATTCAGCTATCTTACTGCAGAAAATTATGGAGCATTTATCAAAAGCCCCTGGACGATTTTTCTCTTTCTGGGGGTCTTTTTGATCCTTTTCTTTCTCTTCCTTATAGAGATCTGTGCGCTGCTTCTGGGGTTTCAGCATGCAGGGGCGAAGCGGAAACTTTATGCTGGAGATTTCCTTATAGAAGGGGTGAAAGGAGCAGTAAGGTTTCTAAGACAGGGAAGGCCTTTCTGGATCCTCTGGGCGGTTTTTGCGGTCCCTTTTCTTACCGCATATTTTCTGGTACAGGAGGTTTCCTATGTAGGACTTCTGGAATTTACGGCAAGGGAGATATATCAGGAGGTAAAACCCCACAGCCTTCTTTACTTTCTCCTGGCCTTTGGGATGCTGCTCTCTCTTTTTGCAGTACTGGTTCTGCCCTACAATTTTCTGGAAAAAGAGAAAAGCTTCCGGGAATTTGTCAGAGGTATGGATCTTCTGAAAAAAAGATGGGGAGAAATCCTCAGAAGTTTTTTTCTGTTGTATGTTCTCATGGCTGCAGCAGGAGCGGTCTTTTATATTCTGACAACTTTGGGAATGGCAGGGGTGGTTATGGTTTTTAAGCCGGAGGCCGGAAAGATTTCCAGTGTACTTATCGGCCGGGAGTATATACAGATGGCTATGGGAGTTTTTGTGGGAGGGGTTCAGATAACAGGAACCCTGGCCTTTGCTTATACGATCTATTCCGGATTTCACAGGAAAAGGACAGAAGAAGTGCCGCTCTGGAAGCTGGTGCAGAGTTATCGCTGGCTTTCCAGACTGGGAAGACGAAAAGCAGCCACATTTTTTACCCTTCTGCTGGTAGTTCTGGAAGGAGGATATCTGACAGTTATGGCGGTCAGCCATGATACTATACTAGAAAGCCTGAATGCAGACACCAAGATTACCGCTCACCGGGGAGGCGCCCTGCGGGCTCCGGAGAATACCCTAAGTGCTCTTGCCTATACATGGGAATGCGGCGCAGATTTTGCGGAGATTGATATTCAGGAGACAAAGGACAAACAGTTGATCCTGCTTCATGATGACTCTCTGAAAAGGATTACCGGCCTGGATAAAAAAGTCTGGGAAATGACTTATGAGGAGATAAAGGATCTGGATGCGGGCAGTGCCTTTGGAGAAGAATATGAGGGAGAAAAAATCCCTACATTAGAAGAAGTCTTAAATTTTTGTCTTGGAAGACTGGACTTAAACATAGAGATTAAGTATAATGGTAAAAATAAGGGGATTGTTCAGAGAGTGATCCAGGTGATCCGGGAGAATCATTTTGAGGAGCACTGTGTGGTTACTTCTATGAACTATCGGTTCCTGGAAGAGATAAAGGAGACTGCACCTGAAATCCGGACCGGGTATATTATGACGATGAGCTATGGCAGTGTTTCCCAGGTGGCGGCCGCTGATTTTTTCAGTGTCCGCTATGACTATATTACCGAGGGCTTTGTGAGGGAGGCACATGCTCTGGGAAAAGAAGTTCATGCCTGGACGGTGAATTACAGGGGAAATATAAAGCGGATGCTGGATATGGGAGTGGATAATATCATTACCGATGATCCGGCTCTTGTCCGCAGGGTGCAGAACCAGGAGAGCGGTACGAAAACAGGATTTTTGGAACTGTTTCAGTACGGGTTTGGAATTTGATCGGAGGGTAAATATGCCAAAAAAGAATAAAAAGACCAAGGCAGCAAGAAACAGGTACTATGACTATAATCTGGTCGCTATCGTAGTCCTGCTCACTTGTTTTGGTCTGGTCATGCTGTATAGTACCAGTGCCTATACTGCTCAGGTCAATTACGAAAATGATATGCAGTTTTTTGGACGTCAGACTGCCATCAGTATTGCCAGTATTTTGATCGCCCTGTTTATTTCCCGATTGGACTATCATGTCCTATATTATATTAGCGGCGCAATCTATGTGACCTCCATTGTCCTGATGCTGCTGGTTAAATTTTCACCTCTGGGCATAGAGGTAAACGGTGCAAGAAGATGGCTTACGATCATTCCCGGTACAACGATCCAGCTTCAGCCATCGGAATTGGCCAAGATCGCAGCGATTACCTTTATCCCCTGTCTGATCATCAAGATGGGGAAAAACGTAAAAACTCTGCGGGGGTCGATTTTCCTCTTATGTACAGGAGCAGTCCTTGCACTTGGTGCCTTCCAGCTTACAGAAAACTTAAGTACCGGTATTATTATCGGAGCCATTACCGTGCTGATGATCTTTATCGCTCATCCCAGGACAAGGCCCTTTATTATCGGGGCTGTGGTATTGGCTGTACTGGTCATTGTCGGACGTTTGGTTCTTCAGTGGGTCCTGGGAGATACCGTAGTCTCTACAGAAAATCTCAGCAGCTTCCGTCTGGAACGTATCCTTGTATGGCTGAACCCGGAGCAGTATTCCAGTGAAGGGGGCTATCAGATCATGCAGGCTCTGTATGCCATTGGAAGCGGGGGCTTTTTCGGAAAAGGACTGGGAAACAGTGTGCAGAAGCTGGGACCTGTGCCGGAGGCTCAGAACGATATGATTTTTTCTATCGTCTGTGAGGAATTGGGTGTGTTCGGCGGGCTGGTGGTGCTTATTCTTTTCGGCTATCTTTTGTACAGGCTGTTTTTTATCGCAGAGAATGCGCCGGACTTTTACGGTTCCCTGGTAGTTGGCGGTATTATGATACATATCGCTCTTCAGGTAATCCTGAATATCTGTGTGGTGCTGAACTGGATCCCTACTACCGGAATTACTCTTCCATTTATCAGCTATGGAGGTACGTCGATCCTGTTTCTGATGCTGGAAATGGGAATTGCTTTAAGCGTCTCCAGGCAAATTAAATTTACGGAATAAAAAGGGTTGACAAATATAGGGAAAGAAGATATACTTTGAACATCAAAGTATTCATGACAGCAAAAATTCCCATTGGGGATTGAATAATGTAATTTAAAGGAGATAGGAAA
>DXFG01000038.1 GCA_019114545.1 Candidatus Blautia pullistercoris
ACAATTTCTTCCTGCACTGGCTCTCCTTCTACTGCTGCCGCCTGCAGCTGTACAGGTTCCATGACCATTCCAACTACCATGGCGAAGGTCAGCATGAAAGCCAGTATTCGTTCTTTACATGTCCGCTTTCCTTTCATTCTCCCTAACTCCTTTTTTTATTTTTACTTGTGCTAAATATTGGAATACCTTTCCTGTTGCCAGAAAATGTAAATAAAAGCATGTAATTGTTATAAATAAAGATAAGAAATCCAAAATTCGATTGACACCTATTGTCACATTACAATAGACAGCTCCAATCAGACCTATAAGGAATAAAATATCAATTCCTATAGCCACCGGATTTCCCCATACTCTCAGGCAGGAAGGGATCCTGCTCTGCGGAAGTCTTTTTTCCAGCGCTTCCTTATATTTCCGGTACATCAGGAAATAGCTGACGCAACCGGACATGATTCCTACCCAGAATAGAATCCCTACCAGAGTTCCTATTCCTTTCTCTATGCCCGTTTCTCCTCCGCCGCATAAAGGCAGAAGGAGAAGAGCAATGGAAATCAGAAAAAAGCAGCCTGTTGTGACCAGGAATCTTTTCTCTAAATCCTGTAAGCTTTTCATCTGTCACACCACCTCGTCTGTATGTATCAGCATTATATATTTTTCAATCCGGAACATTCCGTGGCTCTGGTCTGCTTCTTTTTGTATCTGTTCCAAAGTAGATGCTAAATCTTCCGGACTTAACACCTGCGTCTCCATGCTGGAAGCACTCTGTTGTTCTGTCCCCAAAGCTTCGGTAGGTCTGGAGGGGGGCTGGATCAGATCGTTCATATCTACATTCCGGACTTTTCCCAATCTCTTGCTGGGGCTCAGACCGCCAGTTCTTCCAATTCCTCCTGACCTTGCCAGAGTCCCTGTATACCCTCTTCCGGCCGGTCTTCTCAGCGAACCGGTACGGGCGTTTTTCTCTTCCATACTCTGCACTGTTTTCCTCACAGAACGTCCGGTCTTGGTGTTGAATATATTTCGTATATCGAATTTAAAGAAAAAGATCACACTTAATATCAGGAAAGCTATGCATAACCCCAGACACACATAAAACAAGGTGTGAAATGTATCAATCTGCTGCTGTATCTGCTGCATTCTGTTCACCTCCCTGCGTATCTGTAGTCAGATTATTCCTGTTAAAAGTAGAAGCTACAATCGTTCTGGCAGAGTTCAGACTTTCGATCAGAGCCTTTCCCAGTTCCTCCTCATAGGAATCCTCTTCATCATTAGATTCCAGATCAAGTCCCATACTGTAAACAGCTTCTTCTGCACTGTCCAGCGCATTTTCCATATCACTCTGTTTAATACCCTCACTGCGGAAACTTGCTGCACTTCTTGCGATCTCAGAGGTCAATTCCTTATAAGCCAGAAGTGCATATATATTATTTCCGCTTACAGAATCATCTTCTACGATCTTTAGCAGGTCATTCCAATAGTTTTCATAAGATACTATCGAATCTCCGGCCTGATTACGAACTCCCAGCCTATCGTAATATTCTGAAATTTTATATAGGTTAGCGGCCCGGTTGATATTGGTGGGCGTCAATTCTTCTATGGTTTCCTCTGTTATATTCCCCGACCCTGACGTCGTGGTCTCTGTCTCTGCTGTAGGTTCTGCCTTTGAAGCAATCTCCAGCCATTTTCTGGCTGCGCCTTTATTTCCGATTCCATTATAGGAAAAGTAATAGGCGATACCCAGATCGTAAGCAAATCTATTGTAAGCTGCTGTATTTTCTTTCAGGTATTCCTCGTTACTCCGGTTCCTGTTTTCCTCTGTCCCCAACACTTTACGGATGATCTGCTCCTCTGTATCTGAAAGGTTGTTGACAACATCTTTATCTTCACCACTACTCTTCGTTTCTTCCTGTCCCGGTTCTTTTATAAGGAAATAATCCAACAGCTTTTTGTAAGCTAATCCATTGGAAGGATCCAGGGCAATGGCATTTTCATAATATTGGATACTCTGATCCCGGTCCGTTCCTTCCAGACTAGCTGCCTCGGCTACATAAGCCTCATAAGTACTTGCTGTAACCGAATTCTCCGCCATTTTAAATCCCACCGCTCCTGCACCGGCCAAAACAGTCAGTGCTGCGCTGCATAAAAAGGCCCGCCATTTTAAAGTCTGTTTCCTTTTATATTCGATATCCAGTTCATTATAATGTTCCAGCGCATACAAAAGCTCGCCGCAATTCTGATAGCGGTCATCAGGATTTTTCTGGGTACATTTCAGAATGATTTCCTCAAGCCCTGAGGAAAGGTCCGGATTCCAATACCGGATCGGATACATCTCATAAGGCGGCTCACTGGGATTGTGGCCGGTGAGAAGATGATATAGAGTTGCTCCCAGGCAATAAATGTCGGTTCTGGCATCGGTCTGTCCATGGCCTCCATACTGCTCCGGCGCTGCATATCCCTGGGTTCCCAGACATGTAGTATCCGCTACACTGTTTTCTTTAAATTCCCTGGCCGTACCAAAGTCAATAAGCATAACCTTTCCATCTGGTTTCAGCATGACGTTGGACGGCTTCATATCCCTGTAGATAATAGGCGGCTTTCTGGAATGAAGGTAAGAAAGCACATCGCAGAGCTGTTTTGCCCATTCGATCACATCTTCCTGGCTTTGAGCTCCATATTCTTTCACAACGCTTTCCAGATGGCGCCCTTCTATGTAATCCATAACAATAAGAAAGGTTCCGTCTCCATCGATCACATCGATGATACTGGGCAGATTGGGATGGCTCAGTTTTTTCAGCATTTCGGTCTCTGCGATCAGCCCCTGCTTTACCACCTCAAAGTTCTGTACGCCGTCTTTACGTACTTCCTTAATGGCCCACTGCTTATTTGCCCTTTCATTCATAGCCAGGTAAACAACACTCATTCCTCCCTGGCCGATCTTATTTAAAATTTTATATTTTCCATCTACTAAAGAACCCATTTCAAGCATATGTCTTCCCCCTAGTATGCCCGAATCAAAGCAACTGAAATATTATCTTCTTCTCGTCTGGATTTATTAAGTTCTGTGAAATATACAGCCGCTTCTTTCATTTTTTCTTCCGTCGCCATAAGCTCAGGTTTCAATCTATCATAAAACTCCTGAGGCTGTATTACATGGCGAAACCCGTCTGAGCACATCATGAACACAGAATCCGGCTGGTATTCGCCCACATAGAAATCCGGTTCGATCACACTGCTGGCGCCTACGCACTGAAGCAGCATATTTCTCTTCGGGTGTATCTTCGCCTCCTCAAGAGTCATTCTTCCCAAATCCATTTCTCTTTGTACAAAAGTCTGGTCTGCGGTCATCTGGTTTATTCCTTCTTTCAGGTAATAAACTCTGGAATCTCCCACATTGATGATATAATAAACATTCTCTACCAGCAGCAAAGCCACTGCAGTAGTTCCAAGACTGGCATTGCAGCTCAGTCCATATTCACTGATCTTCTGATTTTGTTCTAAGATTAAATCTGTCCAACTCTGTCTCACAGCATTGGCTTCAATCCCGCTGTATAAAATCCGGGGAAACTCTCTGTGAAACCAATTGGAAAAGGCCTTAACTAAAATGGCGCTGGCGACCTCGCCTTTTGCGAGGCCGCCCATACCATCACAGATAACTCCTAACAGCACCTGTCCATAATCTGTAGCCGCTGTTTCCAACAATATAGAATCCTGATTTGTTTTTTTTCTAATTCCCACATCTGTGTGGACTGCTGTTAAAAAGTTCATCTTTTACACACTCTCATTCATTAGTTTGTATGAAATTCAAAATCTTCATCTGCAAAACGAACAATATCTCCATTATTCAGCTGTACTTCCTGTCCAGGCATAACCTTTACGCCATTGACAAAAGTATAGTTAGTAGAATTCATGTCTGTCACGAAATACTGTGCGCCTTTTCTCATGATCCTTGCATGACATCTGCTGACAGAAGTATTGTCGGAAATACAGTAGTTTACACGACTTCTCTCTTTACCAATAGTAAAGCTTGGTCCGCTTACCGGCACACGCTCATTTGTTTTCTTGCGGATCATATAAGCGCTGGCCTGTGCTCCTGCGTTAAGAACTGTAGTTTCTCCCCTTCCTTCTCCAAGGACACTGGTCTCTCCGGCGCCTTCGGAAGGTGACGGCGGAATATTCACATGGCCTGTAGCCGTCTTCTGTGAAGTCTGATTGTTTCCTCTCTGCTGTTCTATTTTCCGTCTAAAATCTTCTTCTCTTGCAGCAGCAACTTTTTTATTTTTGTTGCTGGAAGTTACAACCAATACCACCACAACGACAATTACGATCACAAGGATTAGACCTACGATCACCCATACCAGCCAGTTCATGCCAGCTTCTTCTTCCAAAGCATCTGCAGCACTTTCCACTTCATCTGTAGCCTGATCTACCTGGCTCTGCGTAGCTGCTGTATCATCCAGAACTGTATTGGCATTTTCAATAGCGTCGTCTAATGCCTGTAAGGACTCCTCTGTGTAAGAAGTTCCATCAGTCTGCTTATCCTGGGCTGCTGAGATGGCAGCTCTAAGGCCAGCGGTATCAACGGTTACTTCAGATACTTCTTTTTCTTCTCCGCCTTCTTCCCCTGTTTCTCCGTTGATATCTTCAATTTCTTCTTTTCCAGTATTGTCATCGGGATTAGGTATACCATTATAGGAAATTCCTAATGCGCCTAACAGATCTTTTACATCGTTAATTTCCATTGCATAATAGTAGCCATCCTCTATATTTTTGTTAATTCTGGAAGAATTGATTCCTATTACTCGTCCAACACCATCGCTACCTACCTGAACCAATGGACCTCCAGAATTTCCATCAGAAATTTTTGCACCGTGCATAAAAAATGGGGTTGCGTTCATATCAACTTTTTTAGAGACAATATTCTTAGTGATTGAAACGTCTTTATATGTATAATATTGTATGTCTTGCACCAGTTCTGGAACTACTGGGAATCCAAGAGCGTAGATTGTAGTACTTTCTTCAACAGTTGAACTATCGCCCAGTTCCAACGGTGTTCTATCATAAATCGGATCGCTCATCTCAAGGATTGCCACATCCATCTCCGCACTGCTGCGTACAACACTAGCTTCAATCCTGACGTCTCTCGTAACAACAACTTCTACGCGGACATCCAGTTTAGAATCATTTACAAAATCCACACCAAAGGTCTGACTTGCTGCTGCCTTGGTCTCATCTGACATAACAACCACATGCTGGTTTGTCAGCAGATTCTGCTCGTTGATTAAAAAGCCTGTACCGCCCTGAATATAATGGTGAGTGCCGCCTTTATCCACATAGTACAATCCCACCTGAACCACACCGTTTCTCATTGCATTGACAATTTCTGAATCATCCTCCTCATCTGCCCGCACCGGAAGTGCCATAAACAGCATCATACAGAATGCCAGCATTACCGAAAGTAATCTTTTGCATCTTTTCATAGCTTCTCCTCCTAAGTTGTTTGAATTTATAAAGCTTTTGCTATAATTTTATACTTTTTTAATTTCCAAACAACATGTGGCAAGTTTTGTGGACAGTTTTTTTGTCTTTTTTCAACTTTACTTTTCAACATGTTTCTTATATCATTTGTAACGTATTATTACTCAGGAGGTTGTCTTTCATGTCCACATTCTCAGATTTATTTTCACTTTTTATAAAGAGCCGGGAAATTAATGTCAGCGCCCTAACCGCCTATTGCAATCTGGACCGTTCTACCATGTATAAACTGATCAACGGCAAACGTACGCCTACTTCCAAAGAACTGGTCCGGCAGATTGCTTCTTTCATGAATCTTAATCCTGTAGAAACGCAGGAACTGGTAGATGCTTATCTTCTTACTAAAGTAGGCTGGGAAGCTTATTACCGCAGAAAAAATGTACTGGATTTTATCTTGAACTTTGACGAATTGCGTCTGGACAGCGCTTTTCCTGCCTCTTCTTCCCAGAAATTCAGACCCTCCGCCAAAAGTATGGAAAGCTCTTCTGTCCCTCTTACCAGTCAGCTCCACCTGTCTGCGGCGCTTCAGCAGATGCTGCTGGAAAGTACATCTCTTGGCAGTGACAGCATACGTATTTTCGCCCAGCCAGAGCATTTGCAGACATTGAATGTGGCCAATTTTCTGGCTAATTACCAGGCTCATATTAAAATCGAACATATTTTATGTATTAACAATAATAAAAGCCTTATCCGGTCTCAGAGGAATTATAATATTCAATGTCTGAAAAGAATGGTTCCTTTATATGGCACACTTCATGATTACCAGCCTTATTTTTATTACGACAATATTAATTCTCACTTTAATAATCTGAATATCCTTCCCTGCATGTTTATTGCAGGAACATCCGCCATTTTATGTTCCAGTGATCTAAAAGAGGGAATTCTTTTTTCTAATAAGGATATTGTGGAACTTCTGAAGAATCGTTTTGATGAAATGTTAAAAGAAACCAGTCCCTTGACTCAGGAATTTTCTACCGGACTGAATTTCCATCTGAAGAACTTTTCCTCTATATATACGTCCTCACAGGAAGTATACAGTTTAAGCGCCGAAGCATGCCTGATACCGTTTTTCACGCCGGATCTTGTAGATAAATATATGCGGAAAGATTTCCCTGACCGCTCTGACATGATTGCAGATCTGAACAATTATATTAAAGCCTTTTCCAGCAGCAATCTCCATATTTACTTCTCAAAGGATGGAATTTTGAACTTCTTGATGACTGGATATATACGGGAAATTCCTGATTCTATCTATACTCCTCCTGTAGATATGGCAGACCGGCTCCGTCTCCTGAGAAAACTCAGCGAACATATAAATGGGAAATGGGACATTCGTATGATGAAAGGGCCTATGGATAAGTTTCCGCTTCCGCTGCATCTTTCCATTACATCTAATTACGGCTATATGATGTTTTCACGCTGCAACAAGGAGCTGGTATATATAATGCTTAAAGAGCAGAATATTCTTAACTCTTTTTATGATTTCGCCTGCTCTCTGGAAGAAAACGAGATGCTCTGCACTTACGAAGAAACTGCAGCTTTCCTTCGGTCTGTGGTCGAGCAAAACACACTGCGAGCCTCTTCTTTGTCATAACAAAGTTCATCTCCGGGGTTTCAATTTTAAAGTTTGGGAAATTCAGCCGATTGGCTTCTGAAATGTACTTTTACAATATCATATACGTTTCAATTCCGCAATTAGTAAAACTGCCGAATTAAAAGGCCGAAGGGACTCATATGGCTTACTTATTCCTTGCATTCTACACCGAGTCCTTTCAGCGCTACAAACCAGCCCTTTTCATGCTGGAACAGGGCTCGCCTCTACAGAAAAGAGGCCTGGCCAGCCCATAAGTATCCATTATAAATTTCTATTATACTCTTTACTTTCTGCCTTTGAATATCCTTCCGCACATTTCCTTACATCTGCACTGGCGGAAATGTTTCATCACCCGAAAGATTCCCCACATTTCCGATTCAACGTCCCATCCGAAACTTCCTGAACGATACAGATAATCGCCGGGGCAGGCGGCCCCGTCTTTCAGTTCCATATCAAAACGATTCCCGATACTGATTCCTCCCTGAAGAGGGATTTCCCTGGACAGATTATCTTTTAGCTGTTCTCTCCACAAATGCCATGAATAGTCAGGGATATATTTCTTGGCTTATCTGCCGGCATCATAGTCGGGAAAATCACCCAGTCTCCATGTGAAACCATCTGGCCCCTGGAGGCTCCACGATCACTGTCCCAAACAGTCCATGTATATTTGTAGCTTCTTCACTGCTTCTGGGGTCCGTCATATCGTGAAAAAGAAATACACCTTCCGTATTTGCATATCGGGTGTATTCAATAAAGTTATCTGTAGTGCTGTCTGGATTAAATCCGGTGCTGGTTCCGTCCGAGGTCATTACATCATATGCCAGCCCCTGGGCATGAATGGAAAGTCTGCGGTTTAAGGGGGTGCGAAAACATATTTTTACTGTATCTCCCAGGTTTACCCGCAGTACCAGAGGCCTCACTTCTTCGTAAGGCTGAGGCGGCGTCTGCTGAAACCTTTTGAGGGCTTCACGCTGGATCCTCTGGGAATCCTGTTCCAGTACATATAAAAGTCCGTTGGGATCATAGTCTCCGTACTGGTTATATACAATAGGAATCTGTATGGCTTCCAGTGTAAAGCGGCGGATTCTGCTTTGACTGGGATATTGACACAACTGCATTGTTTATTCCCCTTCCTGTTTCAGAATCCGAAGGTAATGATTTGCTTCCCGAAGCACATGATCCGCCAGCAGAGGATAATTGGCAGTGAACAGCCTGCATGAAGTAACCTGCTGCAATATCTTCTCTTTAAACATGATCAGGCCTCTCAGCAAATGCAGGACCCGCTGGTTTAGCTGACGGATCTGCAGAGCCATTCTTCCGTCCCCGCATTCTCCACAGTCTGCCTGGAGTTTCTTCTCTGCCTGGGTGATCCGAAAATCAATGGGAATCTTTGTAAGCCTTCCTGTCTGCTGTTCCGCCATTA
>DXFG01000296.1 GCA_019114545.1 Candidatus Blautia pullistercoris
TCCTGTCTCACTTTCGCATTTTCCAGATCCTGAAAGTCTCCCAGATCTTCCAGACGGATGTGGGAGGCATCCAGCCGGGCCTGGGGAGCCTCCTGCTGCCCTCTTATAGTAGCCGGTATCTCACCATCCAACTGTTTTCGCACACTTTCTGCTCTCAGCATACATACCTGCTCCAGAGTATCTGCGGCCAGCCTGTGATCTTCATAAGAGCAGAAAGCCGTAGGATCCTTCTCCACATAAGGTGCTATCATTTCCCGGGTCCGGGCAAGGAGACTCTGAAATCTTCCTGACTCAAAATACTGCGAAACAAACCGATCAAAATATTTCCGATAACTTTGAAAATATTCTTCTGTTTTCATCAGATTATGATAAAGAGGACGGTTCATCATCACCGATCCCTCTGCAGGCGTATGAATAGGGTAATTAATCAGCACTTCCGGATCTCTGATGGGATCTGTCATTCCCAGAGCATAGGTTCCAAAGGCCAGGTTATAATCCCAGGGAAGGATGGACAGGATTCCTTCTTCTTCATAAAGATAATAATTATGCCCTGTATATCCAAGATAGCTGTCCCAGTTCATCACAAAAACCTGTACAGTAAAGTACCTGAGCACTTCCTCTATGTTCACCGCCTTCTCCAGATCCTTCCCTGTGGAAAGTATCTTCAGGGCCTCTATTACCCGTTCCTTATCCCCCTGGGTGATGTCCACCTTGGCATTGTCAAATATATTCGGATAGCTCTCCGGGTCATCGTCTATATACTTAAGAGCCACATCGGCATTCTCTGCATCCAGCCGTTTATAATCCGGCTTATACAGTCTTCCGTAGTCATTGCCGAAATTTCTCCTGGCAAAGGCCTCCTCCGGCTCCTCTACAGCCAGATACAGTCCCCAGTCTTCCCCGTTTACCGTAACCCAGACATAGCTGCGCAAAGGTGCGGGAACCTCCATAAATTCCATCATATCATAGGCAATCCAGGTCTTCATATAACTGTTGTCCTGAAAAGATGCGTCCAGAGACAGCTTATCCAGACCATAGTAATTTCCTCCCTGATTGAAATGGTCGAATTCCAGCTTCAGACTATATCTGGACAACCCGTATTCTTCAGTAAGACTCAGGGAATTATTTCCCTTGGCCCTGAGTCCCACCTGATGAAATTCCTCTCCATCTATCACTGCTGTACAGGAAACATATGTCTCCTCTTCTGCATTTTCCAGAAACTCTTCCCAGTCTTCTATCTGTATATCCAGACTATGCACCCTTCTTTCATCAAAAAGCCGGGAAATATATCCGGGATTTTCGCTGGCCTTCGGGATTCCCAAAGCGTCCCCATTCATAAAGATCAGGGTAAGAAGGACAGCTCCAAGAGCTGCAAGAATGCAGACAGCATCTATATATTTATATTTTACCATGTATTACCCCATATAATCTCCGTTATAGGAAACAAGAACGCAGTGGGTGACGCCTTCCATAGCCGCCAGTTCATTTACAAACTGGCTGCCGTCTTCCTTCAGCCTTACCTCGTAGTTCAGCTCAATATGCCCTGCTTCCACACTTTTACTTTTCAGATTCATCCTCCGCACCTGGGCAGCCACAAAAGCCTCTGCCTGCTTTTCCGTCTCCCCGCTGCCGCAGTGGAGTACCAGAATGTAAGGACTGTCCATAGTCTTCCTGTTTGAAAAGACCAGGATCACTGCCCCGATAAAAATACTCCCGAAAACAGCCAGAGGAAGCAGTCCTGCTGCCAGGATAATCCCAAGAGCAATACTCCAGAAGAGAAATGCAATATCCAAAGGCTCCTTTATGGCTGTCCGGAAACGGACAATGGACAGTGCGCCTACCATACCAAGGGACAGCACCACATTACTGACCACTGTCATGATAAGGATTGTGGTGATCAGCGCCAGGGCGATCAGGGTGGTGCCGAAACTGGCAGAATACATAACGCTGCTGCAGCTTTTCTTGTATACAAAGAAGATAAACAAGCCCATGAGAAATGCCAGAACCAGGGCTATGGCCATATCAAGAACCGAGATTCCCGTAATATTTTCCAGAAAATTTGATTTAAAGATATCCTGAAAAGTCATAATAAAACACTCCCCTCTCTCCCGGATCAGTCAAACCGCCGGCAAAGGGCATATTTCGAGCAGGCCCCTGCCTGGCGTCCCGGTACCTGTACAGCCATGCGCACCAGCTCCGGCAAAAATTCATCATACTTTACTTCCAGTACTCTGGAAGAATCCATAGCCTTAATTCCTTTAATCTCTGTATTCAAAAAATCTATGCTGCCCAGACCTGTATAAAGATTTCTGTCTAAAGTGATCCTTACATTTCCCGGAGCATAGACAAAAGCCTCCCGGTCGTAGCAGACAATGGTCTTTGGCCTAAGTCCTTTCCCCCGGATCTTGCTGTACAATTCTATCAGCAGCGGATCTGCAGATTTCAGAAGAAATTCATAGTCTCCCCTTAGGATCTTCTCTGCCTGATCCTGTATAAGAGACGCACTCCTCTTTCCGCAAAGTCCTTTTCTCTTAAACTTTTTTTCCAGCCGTATAAAAGAAGTATCTGTTCCGTAATACCTCAGTCTGAATTTTTCTCTGTTGTCCACTCCGTCCAGCTTTTCTTTGTAGGCACTGTCATAAGGTGTGTCAAAATAAAGACTTGTGATTCTGTAGCTTCCCCCGGGGCCTGCATATTTATCATGAAGAAACAATTTTCTAAGCCTCTGGGAAAGCACCAGATCTTCACCGGGGCTGATCTGGTGCTTAAACTCATGCCGCAGGGTTACTTCTTTTAAAGATTTAATCATCATAGCCGCTGTTGCCGTCATCAAGGTCATCCTGGTCATCATAGCCGCTGTTGCCATCGTCATTATCTGTATCCTGATAATCGGTTACTCCGTCATTATCCGGGCCATAATCTGTATCACTATAATCGGTTACCCCGTCATTTCCCGGACCGTAATCTGTATCCTCTGTCTGGGTTTCCGGCTCATTGTAGTCGGTCACACCGTCATTATTTGGTCCATAGTCGGTGTTGCCATAGTCCGTCACTCCATCATTGTCAGGGCCATAGTCTGTATCGCTGTAATCAGTGACCCCGTCATTCCCCGGGCCGTAATCTGTGTCCTCTACTGCCTGGCCTGCTACATGATGTTCTCCCTTTAATACTTTTCCGGTTACCGCATGGACATCATACTCATATTCGCTGCCTCCGGCTGTGAACTCCAGCTCATAGATAGCAATGCCGTCGTCAAAATCGAATTCTTTATCTTCAAATACTGCATCTGCAGCATTGACATTAGCCTGTGCCAGTGCGATTTCTTTTGCTTTATCCAAGGTTATATAAGGAGAGGGTTCTCCTCCCTTTGCATAGCTGTCATCATAATCATCGTCATCTATGGTTACGATATCAGATGTCAGCTCCAGGCCCGCTACCGCTTCCTGTGTATCTCTGCTGATGGTTTCCAAGAAATCATCAGCCGGCAGGACTGATCCCGGTTCCATCTGGATTACGATATTCTTCTTGTTGCCATCTATTTCATCAATAAAATATCCGGCTTCATTGATCCTGTTGATTAGTTCCTCCAGCACTGTGCTGCAGTCTTTCCCCTGGTAGTCCTGATATGCAGAAACAATTCCTTCACCGTCAGCATTGTTCCCTGTGACGGCGGTTACTTTTCCTTCTTTGTCATACTCAATACTGATCTCCGGATTTACACTTAATGTAATTATCCCTTTATCTGCAAGAGCCTCTCCCTGGGAAGCTTCTGCCTCTGCTTTAATTTCTGTTTCCTGAACCTGGCCGTTTTCCTGACTGCCGCATCCGGTTGTAAAAACCGCTGCTGTAAAGGTAAGGGATGTAAATGCTGCTAATAAAACTTTTCTCATTTTCATAATAGATGCTCCTTTCATTTTGCCATTTCTTTCTGGCTTTTTGTTTTTCCTTGTATTCATAGAATACGGAGAGACTTTTTTTAAATCGGGGTATCTTTAAAAAATTTTTTATTTTTTATCAGTCATCCTCTTCTTCGTAACCGCTGTCCCCATAATCACTGGAATCTTCGTAGTCAGAAACCCCCTCTGTTGTCTGAGGAGCCTGAGGTTCAGGCTGGCTGTAACCGGCCTCCCCGTCACTGTCGGTTCCATAATCTGTATCCTCATAAGCAGCAGTTCCCTGAGACTGGGAAGGCTGGGTGTTGGAAGAATCATTCTGGGTCTGGGTACTGGAATCCGGTGTTTCCGCCTGGACAGCCGGTGTTTCTTCCTGGGCAGCCGCCGGTGTCTGTTCCTGTCCGGTTTCTGCTGCCGGCTGGCTTTGGACTTCTTCCTCTCTGGCAGGAGTTTCTGTGGAAGAAGTCTCCCTGTCTCCTGTGTGATAATCAACGATCTCAATGGTAATAGAAAGTCTGTTTTTCAGATGCTGCTTCACTTCTGTCTCCAGTTCCTCTCCATACTCCTGGAGAAGGGCTTCCTCTGGAGTATCAATAGAAAAGGACACCTGTCCTCCTTCAGACAAAAATCCCATTTCAATAGCTCGGTCTATAAGCTCATCTGTAACCGTTACCTTATCCTTTCCTTTACCATCATAGCCATCCAGAAGAATTTCTCCGTCCTGATTTGTTCCTTTAAGTTCCAATACTTCCCCCAGTCTGTTCAGACTCATCCGGATTTCAGGATTAATGGTGAGATAGATGGAAGAATAAGACATAAGATGATTCTGATAGTAATTAATTCCAAAGACCAGAAGGAATCCTGCTGCTATAACTGCCGCTCCTCCGGCAGCCCATCTTACCGGACGAAATCTTTTCTCCGGTTTTTCCTTCATAAGAACAGGATCATAAACCCTCTGTCCCACCTGATAATGAAGGTTTGCAGCTTTCAGAAAACGACCTTCTTCATCCAGAAGGATCGCATAGCTGGAGTGGCATTCCATAACAATATAACTCATCTTTCTGTCACTCCTTTCATAACCTGTTTTATATGACCTCTGATGATCTCATATCCGTTTGTATGGATCAGCAGAAGGGCTACCATATATTTTCTGTGGCGCTCCATAGTTTTTCTCTCTACGCCGCTTCCTTTACACAGTTTTGTACCGGGGAGCCGTTTTGTCCGCAGCAGTTCTTCCAGAATCTCCGGATGCTCCTTTGCGTAATTGAGAGCCTTTCTGCAGGCCCCAA
This sequence comes from Candidatus Blautia pullistercoris, assembly GCA_019114545.1. Classification (GTDB taxonomy): domain Bacteria; phylum Bacillota; class Clostridia; order Lachnospirales; family Lachnospiraceae; genus Blautia; species Blautia pullistercoris. The sequence goes on from DXFG01000296.1 coordinate 5,183, forward strand.
GAGTCCGCTCCTGCTTAGGACAATTTTCTGCCACATCCGTAAGGGAAACGCCAAAGTCTTTCATCTGGGCTGTAAGTTCTTCTATCTCTTTTCTTGTGGCCTCTCTGACCGTCATTTCCTCACTGTGATCTTTTCCGTCAGATAAAGTCTCTCCCAGGGACTTATCTTCCTCTTCTCCAAGAGGAGTTTCCAGAGAAATGGCCTTTCTGTGTCTCTGTTCCTTGCGATGATAGTCTATAAGCCTGCTCCCTATGAGCATAGAGGCGTATTTCAAAAAACCGCCTCTGGCAGGAGAATAGCCGCAGATTGCTTCATGAAAGGCGATCATGGCTATACTCAGTTCATCATCCTGTCCCTCTGTCACAGGACGCCGGAGAAATTTTGCAGTTTCTGCTTTTATAAAGGGCATATATGTGCGAATCAGTTCGTCCGCCTCCTGCATATCTTCCCTGGCGGACTTGACCTGTCGGATAAAATCCCGCTCTTCCTTCATACTACAGTTTCCTCCTGTTTATAGATTACGTACTTATTTTTGTAAAACCGGGGTAATATACTTAAAATCAGAAGATTTTTGCTAATCCTATCATTCTAATGTAAAATCTAATGTACGCTTTTTGTAAAATTTATTTAAAATTCTTTTTTGTCCGGCAAAAAAACAGCTGCCGGATTTCATCTATGCCCTGAACGGGCACATTTTTGAAATCCGGCAGCTGTTGATTCTTCAGACTGCTTAAATACAATCAATATTCAAAATCCACATTCCCCTGAAGCCATACGATCCCTTTAAACCGTCTTCCCCTCAGAGGTTCTCCCAGAAGGTCATTTTCATTGATACACACATCCATCTCAATATCATTGCAGCAGATCCTCATCTCATAGATACTGTCTCCTGTAAGGACATTCTGTACCTTGTTGCATTCCAGGATTTCTCCCATGATATTATACAGATCACATTCCATACCATAGGGCATGAAGTAGCTGTCTACAATGCTGTATACATCCTCATTTTCCACTCTCTGAGAGATCATAGAATAAGTATCCATATCCTCAATGGTCAGACTCTCCATGGCCTCCTCATCGCCGTTTTTGGCCGCTGCCATCAGTCTTCC
>DXFG01000297.1 GCA_019114545.1 Candidatus Blautia pullistercoris
TTTGAAAAAATATAGTCTTTCATGATTCCTCCAACATAACTGTATGATAAAACAACATTTGTCTATATGATATAGATTATATTCCAGTATAATAATAATTACAAGGACAAAGCAAACAGCATTTGTTCATACCCGGGAAAATGAGAGACATGTCTCCGATAAAAAAGATGGAGGTTTTAAAAGATGGATGCTGAAAAAAGAAAACGTTATGAGAACATAGCGGCAGAGATTGTCCGGCTGGTAGGCGGCAGAGACAACATTTTAGGTGTGGCCCACTGTGCTACCCGCCTCAGGCTGGTGCTGGAAGACAACGATAAAGCAGACACAAAGGCGATTGAGGACGTGGACCTGGTGAAAGGTGTGTTTGTAGCAGGAGATCAGCTTCAGATTATTTTCGGGGCAGGTCTGGTCAACGATGTGTGCCAGGTGCTGGCAGACTCTATACATATGGATAGTATGAGCCTGGGAGACCTGAAGACAAAGGCAAATAAAAGAATGAACCCTCTTCAAAGAGCGGTAAAGGCCCTTTCTGATGTGTTTATCGAGATCATGCCTGGAATCCTGGCGGCGGCTCTTCTCACCGGCCTGTCCAGCGTCCTGGGAAATATTGAATTTGTCCAGAATAACGATACCCTTTACGGTCTTTCAAGACTGATCAATATATCCTCGGGAGCTATCTTTGGATTCCTGCCCTTGTGTGTAGCTTACAGTACGGTGAAGCGGTTCGGCGGACGACCCATCATGGGTATTGTTATCGGCTGTATCATGCTGACAAACAGTCTGGCAGACGCCAGCGCTGCGGCCCAGGGGACGGTAGATGTAACCACCCTTCATATATTCGGGCTTCCGGTAGAGCTGATCGGTTTCCAGGGCGGTATTATCGTAGCCCTGCTCATCGGTATCGTCACGGCCAAGCTGGATATTTTCTTTGAGCGGAAAGTGCCTGAGGTCATAAGGCTTCTGGTATCTCCTCTCCTTACCACTCTTGTAAGCTCCTTCCTGCTGTTTATGATCATCGGACCGGTAGGAAGAGGACTGGCAAACGGCATTACCGCTGTCCTGGTATGGATGACCCAGCACCTGGGCGTGATTGGATACGCCGCTTTCTCCGGTGTGCAGCAGCTGATCGTGATCACCGGTCTTCATCATGTGTTCGGGGCCATTGAGTCACAGCTTTTAGTGGACACTGGAAGAAACTTTTTGAATCCACTGATGTCCGTGGCTATCATTGCCCAGGGCGGTGCTGTTTTGGGTTATCTGGTAAGGAATTTAAAGGAAGCCAAGGCAAAAGAACTTTGTATCCCCAGTTTTATCTCCGTGCTTTTCGGCATTACAGAGCCGGCTCTTTTCGGTGTGAACTTAAGATACCGCTATCCGCTCATCGGCGGCTGCCTGGGCGGCGCTATAGGAGGCGCTGTGGTATACTTTACAGATCTGGCGGCTCTTGGATTCGGAACAACCGTAGTACCGGGAATTGCTCTGGCAGATCCGGCTCATAACGGCTATATCAATTATATCATTGCCCATGTGATTGCTCTGGCAGCAGGATTTGCTTTTGCTGTTCTGATCGGTACGATCTTTGACAGGAAAAATGCAAAGGCAGCGCCGGCAGCAGTCTCAGGTGCGGAAATTTCCCAAGCGGGAGGCGTGTCCGGTTTTTCTTCAGAAGAAAAAGAAACAGAGCCCTCAGAAAAAGCAGAGCTTCCTGAAGAAATCTACGCTTTTGCTCCCGGAGAATTTGTAGGGATCGAAAAGGTCAAGGATCCTACTTTTGCCGAGAAAGTCCTGGGAGACGGAGTGGCTATCCTTCCTGCAGAAGGAAAGATCTATGCTCCTGCAGACTGTACAATCGAGATGGTCATGGATACAAAACATGCGGTAGGTCTCCGCACAAAAGCCGGAAACGGCCTGCTGATCCATGTAGGGATCGATACGGTACAGCTTGGAGGAAAATATTTTGACGTCCATGTGACAGAAGGACAGAAACTGAAAGCCGGAGACTGCATTATGGATTTTGACAAGGACAAGATTGCAGAAGAAGGCTATGACACTGCAGCCTGCCTGATCTTCACAGAGCCTGTGGAAGGCTCTCATGCAGACAGAGAAGCAGAGAGAACTGTGGCGGTGGGAGATAAGATCGCAGTGATCACAGAATAAGAGGGACAGCTATGAAATACGGTTTTCAAAAAGCAAAAGAAGCAGAAGAAAAAATGGGAAGGACAGTTGCCGGCTGTCCTTTCCGGACCAGGTATCATATCATGCCTCCTGTGGGCTGGCTGAATGATCCCAACGGCCTGTGCCAGTTTAAAGGAGAGTTCCAGGCATATTTCCAGTATTCACCACTGAACGTCAACGGAGGGGGAGGATACTGGGGCCACTGTGTCAGCAAAGATCTCCTTCACTGGGAATACCGGGAGCCGGTACTGACTGCGGATATTCCCCAGGATGCCAGCGGGGTCTATTCCGGTTCTGCTCTTGTGGAAGATAATAAAATATATATTTTTTATACCGGGAATGTGAAGAAGCCGGGAGATTACGATTATATCGACGCCGGCAGAATCAGCACTCAGATTCTGGTGGAGTCTGAAGACGGGCAGCATATGTCCGAAAAAACGATCCTCCTTGGTATGGAAGATTATCCGGAGAACATGACCCAGCATATCCGGGACCCTAAGGTATGGAAGGAAGAGGGAGAATATTACATGGTCCTGGGGGCCAGAGCCAGAGCCTGGGACAGCCAGAGAAAACGCCGGGATAAAGGGGGCGTCCTGATCTATGTCTCAGAAAATAAGAAAAACTGGCGTCTGTACCGGAAACTGGTACCGGAAACGCCCTTCGGCTATATGTGGGAATGCCCCGATATTTTTCCATTATCCGGAGAGCGGATCCTTTCCTTCTGTCCCCAGGGACTGGAAGCCCGGGAAGACAGATTCCAGAATATCTATCAGTCTGGCTATGTGTTTTTCTCACAGATGAAAAACCTGGAGGAGAGCTTCCGGGAATGGGATATGGGATTTGATTTTTATGCTCCCCAGTCCTTTGAAACAGAGGACGGCAGAAGGATCCTTATAGGATGGGCAGGGGTGCCTGACACTGCCGAAACTCACCGAAACCTTTCCGTGGAAAACGGCTGGCAGCACTGTCTGACTATCCCGGCGGAACTGACCTGCCATGATGGGAAGATCTATCGGAGGCCGGTAAGAGAACTGGAGAATCTGAACTGGAAAAGCGCAGTCCCTGAAAATGGAAGATACCGCTGGGCGGACAAGACTTTGAAGGCAGTATTTGCTCAGATCCGGGGAGAAAAAAGGCAGATCTGTATCGGCACAGAGAAGAACCATCTGAAAGTTACTGTCCAGGGAGATCAGGTGGAGCTGTCTTTCCTGGATGAAAAGGGAACTCCTGCAGCCTGCGGCGGAGGCAGAGGAAAAAGAACAGGACGGGTAGAAAATAAGATAGAGGACCTGCTGATCTTAATAGACAGCTCTATTATAGAAATTTTTGTAAACCAGGGAGAACTGGTATTTACCACCAGGATCTATCTGGAAAAAGAAGAAAGAGAAATCCGGGCCGGAAAGTGGGAAAATGCTTTCCTGGAAGTGGTGGAAGAATAAGTAGAATAGACAAAAGAACCCGCAGAAAATCAGAGTGCCTGCGCTCTAACTTTCTGCGGGGATTTTTTATGACAATAAACAATAGGCTTTCATGCATAGTAGGGTCTGGACTGGCAGGCAAAAGTGCTTGTCTATGATAAATCTGTATGTTCGTAAAAACAGACAGATAAACAGGCAGATATCACCATTGCCGCCAGGCTGACAAATAAGAGTGCGCCGTAGAAAAGCATCGGAGGCAGAAGCTCTATATAGCGCTGGATAACAGCTCCTTTTTGAAGGATAAAGGGAGCCGCAAAAGGACAGGCCATAATGATAAACATGGTGATAAATTTTGTCCTTTCAAATCCCAGACGGTATTCCAGAGGAATATAAACACTGTAGAAGATGGTAACCATAAAAAAGATCAGAACAGCCATTTCCCAATGAAATCTGACAAGCCCCGGAAAGATCTGTGTATTGATCCAGTAGATCAGGCTGCTGGCGGCATAGAGGATCAGGCAGAACACATATTTTCCCAGTACCATAAGCCGCCGGGGATAGGGAGAAGCACACAGAAGAAGTGCGGC
>DXFG01000298.1 GCA_019114545.1 Candidatus Blautia pullistercoris
CTGACGGATCTGCAGAGCCATTCTTCCGTCCCCGCATTCTCCACAGTCTGCCTGGAGTTTCTTCTCTGCCTGGGTGATCCGAAAATCAATGGGAATCTTTGTAAGCCTTCCTGTCTGCTGTTCCGCCATTACTGTAAACTCCGTAAACACTTCTCCGGAACACAGCACATCTTTACCTACCATTCCATCAGCAAGGCGAACTGTCTGCCACAGTACTTTTTCAAGTTCTGCGCGGTACCAGTTCGCCTTATTTATATACGCCATTTCTCCTGCCGGAAAGCCTGCCTGAAGGAACAAAGCATGCTCCTTCATAATCCTTCCAAAAAACAAATGGGTTTCTAATGAAGTTGTAATATATTTTTTCATGCTTATACATCCTGTTATTTTACTGTTCTTTATAAGGTATGTAAGCATTGAAAATTTGGGCAGTTGTTTTCTTAATAATCAGATATCCAGCACACAGCTCATCTCATACCAGGTCACGCCTCCCCAAGTGGACTTAGACAGACCATGGCTGATAAATCCCATTTTTTCATACATAGGAATTTTATCAGCCAGACAGGTGAGGACTGCCGTCTTCCTCCCCCGTTCTTTTTCCCTTTGAAGATAGACATGCATCAATTCTCTTGCCAGGCCCTGTCCCCGGTATTCCGGAAGGACATCCAGACCCAGCAGTATCACATTTTTTCCCTCAGGCTGATACAAGGTATTGTCATAAAAAAATTCATCCCGGAACCTGGATTCATCAGTAGCCAGTCCGCATAAAAATCCTGCAAGTAATCCACTCTCCCTGTCAACTGCCACCAGGAACAGCTCCGGAGCTGCGGCTGCCCGGTCTTTCATCATTTTCTCCGTGCATGCTTCATTCGGCGGAAAGCAGATCTGTTCAATCCGTGCTGCCTGGTCTCCTTCCTCCTGGCGGATATACCGGAACTCAAAACGCTCATACAGATTTTCTTCTGTCCGCTGGAATCCCTTTTTATCATTCATTTTTCTTTACTCCTCCTGCCATTCTCCTGTCATATTCCTCATAAAACTATTTTCCAGCCTTTTTGTATGGAGCTGTATGGCGCCGCATTATCCATACTTTAGCAGCACCTATCACCGGCTGGAAAATTCTTTGATATACTGATCTGTTTTCTCCATAATTGTTTTTAAAATCTCCAGATCCTGGAGTGCATCCCCTGTCTCCATAGAATGGTTTGCATGCTCTGTCAGATACAGGGGCAGCCCTCTTTTCTCACATTCTGCAGAAATAACCTCCGTCTTAGCCCAGTCATCTCCAGTCCCGTGAAACACAATTCCCTCTGTACCGATTGCCTGGAAGGAAGCTTCCACCGGGGTATAATAGATATGTCCGGCGCCAATTTCATATTTGGCATCATAGGACGCCGCCACCGCTGTTCCGATACTTTTTGAAATAAACAGAACACGATCATAAGAACTAAAATCCAGGGCTGACAATTTTTCCGTTACATTGGCAAGGGCCTGTTCATAAGCCGCATACATTTTCTTCATATCACCTTTAATGCCGGAAGGCAGCTTCCCGTAGTCTGCACAGGCAATCTCATATCCATACTGGTCCGCCAGCTTCCTGCTATAGTATAAAAGAGGCTTATCCACATGATAGCCCACTCCCGGAAATATCACCGCAATTTTTTTCTCCATGATCATTTCTCTCCTTTATATTTTCTTCTTTACCCATGAGCATACTGAGATAAGAAGCCCTGACTGTATTGTCCATGGAAAGTCCCAGTTCCTGCAAAATCTCTCTCATCTGAGACAGATATCTCTCCCTGAGATTTTCTTTTCTCACAATAACTTCCAGTTCCAGAAAGTTTCCCAGATTTTCTACCTGGTCCAGACATGCAGTCATTTCTCCCCTCTGAAGGTAATTCCTAGTCTTCTTTACTCCTGCTGCCCGTGTAAATCCAATAGCGCCCAGGATTTTTTCCATGCAGTCCGGATCTTCTATACCTGTTTCATACTCCCGCCGTGACATAGATATCTGATCGATCTTTTTCCCTTTAAAATTGATCTGAGCTCTGGTCTTACCGGTGAGGAGATCCCTGGTTTTTCTGATACGCAGAGCTTCATCGCATTTTCTCACATCATGATATTCACTGTTATAATACATGTCTTCTTCTATGACTCTTTGGTATTTCTGAAACCCTCTGGTCAGCAGACTCTTCATGATTCTTTCAGGATCTTCTATTGGAATCTTGATTTCAATTTCAAAATTATCTATTTCCTTTAACTTTTCCTGCTGTGGCATATATCCTTTATTTAAAAGCCAAAAACATGGCTCTCCTTTCCCCTGATTTTTATACCGTCTTTCCCAGAATAATCCCTATCAGATGCTTATCCAGCATGATCGTCCGGTTCCAGGGATTGATAATGATCCCTTTTATTCCTTCTGCTTTTAAGGCTGCTTCAAAAAGCTGTCTCATATTTCCCATAAAGGCAGACATAACCTTATCCGCCCCTTTCATCTCTTCCTCAAAACTGGTAAACGCCATCCACCAGCTGGTACCATCCTCTAACTGGATCCCGTGGACTTTAAGCTGAGAATCTCCCGCCCCAGGCTCCACGGCAACGATCAGTTCACCTTCTTCTTGCATCCGGCGGCGGATCACCGTCAGAGTATGAGCCAGCATCTCCTGGGTAGGCTCTTTCTTAAGCCCTTCAATGGCTTCCTCAATCTTTTCATTTCCCTGCAGCTTTTCATCCTTCATTTTTGTCTCCTTTTATATCTTTATACCTTTCTTTCCAAAATCTTTATAATGTCTGTTTCGGGCTGATATTTCTTCCTGTCCACCCCATCATATGGGCCCAATCCAGAATATTTTCTCTTTCCTCCCGCTTCTCTTTATTATTCATATCACATTCACATATAGTTCTCAGCATTTCGCAAAAACCGCTTATACCCCCTACATCATCTACAAGTTCTATTCCATCCTTTTGGATACAGATCGGGCGGTGCTTCGCCACAGTCTCTTCCAGTTTATCTGCAGGCACATCCGGCATTTCCCTATTCATGTCCTTCCACAGGCCTGTTTCATCCCCCTTGTATGCATTTTCACAGCTGATCAGAACTTCCCAGCCGTCACCATAATCATAACGGTAGATCAACTGGTCTGTGACCGGCATTACAGGAAGATCATATTTTTCTAAAAATTCCTGCTCTTTCTTCCCACTTCTAAATCTGGTATTTCTATACTCTTCAATAATTTCCTTTATATTCAGCTTTGATAATTCTCTGTCTAAATATTCTCTGATTTTCTTCAGCTCTATCTTATTTTGTCCCTTTACCCTGAGAATTTCTGCAAGAGGCAGCCTTTCCAGTAATTCATAGCAAGTCAAGTCTGCAAATGCATGCATAACCTGGTCTACCGTTGCTTCCTTCAGCTTTGCCTTATAAGGCTCCGGTTTTTTTTCAGCACCAAAAGCAAATTCACGAAGGGTTATTTCCTCCCTCATAGCAAGCAGGCTTTCTGCTTCTATCTGGCTCGGCACATAGTGCTCTCCATATCCCTTATATCTATATGGCCCTGTATATTTTTTCTTCATCCATGACTTAATGCTTTCCCCTTCTCTATAGTCATCATCCCAATATATATCTTCATAATTTTCCGTTGGAAACCGGAAATATACCCCTGCCATTTGTGTCCATATGCAGAATTTATCCTCTGTTAATTCTTTGAATGCAGTTTCAGGCAGGAGAAAGCTATGTAAGTGTCCGTTTTGCCATCCAAACATTCTGAGAATCGCATAATGCAGCGCATGTAAGGTAATGTCCGCCGGAACAAGAATATCCCTGAAGATCCCCTTTTTCATAGAACCGTATTCTTTTAGTATCCGGATCTCTTCTTCATCTGCATATTGCAGATCCAGTTCCAGATGAAGTCTTAATACATCCGGGCTGTCTCCATGACTATCTTGAAAACCTACTTTTTTCTTATCTGCCATTTCTTCCATCCTTTCCGGCTTATCTCTGCCTTTTATCCTTTTCACTACCTGCATAGAAGCAGCTTTTCTCATTCTATGTCTGTATCTGTCAGACCTGACCGCCTCCGGGGATAATACGTCCCCTCCATATATTCCCCGCTCATAAGGCATATAGGCCTGAACGTTTTTCACAGACATGCACAAAATTTCCGCTATTTCTTCCGTGGTCAATCCCTGCTCCAGCAGGGTTCCGATCTTTATACTTGTATCACTTTCCCACAAACCTTCTGTGATCAGGATCTTCCGGACCTTGACCGTTGACAGGCCGGCAGCTCTGGCTGTTTCCAAAATCGAGTTGTTAGAGGAATAGAGTCTTATTATCTCCCTGACCTGCTTTCCTGAAATGGTTCCCATATAAATGTTCCTCCGTTGAGATTAATGTATCACCTATAATTTTTCGTGTCAACCTAATCTTCTGTTTTAAACTAAATCCCTCGATACAAATATCGGGGGATTTGACACCTGGGATTATTCTGGATTATTCACTTATCCTATTTCAGTTTTCTCATTATCTGTCCAGGATCACCCTTACTGCCTGCTGTAAGTCTTCGCTGAAATCAGACAGGTCATCATAGGTAATCACTCCAAGTCTGATAAGCCGGACGATATCATATATGGCTTCAGATTTTCTTACATTCAGGATCACCCCCGGATGACGTCTGTCAGTCTTGATTTTGCTGTCAAGCTCCCAGAATTTGTCAGAAGCTATTTTATTCTCATCGCTTAGCAGGACAATATACTCCCTGATCAGGCAGGCCATATAATTTTCCTGCCAGTCTACTAATTTTTCTCTGAAAAGTTTCCAATCTCTTTTTGATATTTCCATTATTTATTTCCTCTAAATTTATTTTTTCGCAACGATCAGATATCGATGAATAGTTCCCTCAATCCTGCCGTCTTTATCAATCATCTTCTGCATTTTTAGGAGTTGTTCAAAACACTTATCTACAGAAAAATCAGAAAACTCCCATTCTATGATATGAGCAAACCAGACAAACGCTCCCACATCATAAAATTTTATCGGACGATACGCTTCTTCTGCCCGAACAATTTCAAATCCGGCATCTTCAAAATGTTTTCTCTGTTCTGTCAGATTCAAATGCGGAAATGGCTTCTCAGTTTCGGGTAATACCATTTCCACCAAGTCCCTATCGTTATCTCCACCTACCTGCTCTGTAATGAACAGCCCATTTTGACGTAATATCCGAAACAATTCTCCCGCTTCAAAATCCCCATGCCTATTGATAACCAGATCAAAGGATTCATCTTCAAAGGGAACTTTTGACGGATCATGACATTCCCTGAAATGGATTCCCAATGGCAATAATTTTTCGCTGCACAGTTTAACATTGGATGGATAACCTTCTGTTGCAGCAGTTCTGCTATACGGGTGATCCAAAGACAGCAAAAATTCGCCACCCCCAGTGTCATAATCCAAAATATCCAGGTCACTATATAGATACTGCCTTACGATTTCTTCATAATCCCATGGCAGATCATTTTCTTCTTCATATCTGCCATGGATGTGTGAAAAATCCCAGCCATGAATGTGTGCTGCTTCTTCTTCCTGTTTCCAAATATTTTTCAAATATGCTTTCTTCATAAAACTGCTTCCCTTTCATGTAAATAATTAAAATCCTTGATAGGTGCAGTTCCTGACAACATAATCAAAATATGAGCCTCGATACAGCCTGCTGTCAGTTTTTAGAACTGCACCGAGTAGTTAATTCGTTTTATCATTGATTACCTCCGGAAATTCCCATTCATTTATCCCAAATTATACACTCTGCCATGGGGACTGTAAACTCAAAACACCTAAATCACAGAGTGAATATTACGGTGGGCAGAGCCGCCAGTCCGGTGTAGCCCCGGAATAATGTAATATCTGTCCTTTGTGAATACTTATGACGGTCGGATGATAAACGAACAGCTATCAGCATGCGGTGCCTTTTATCCTATGTTCATACATGGCAGAAACAGGCTGCCCATCTGGAACAGGGAGGGGTAATCAAAAAGGAATACGACCAATGGCGGTACAAATCTCCTGAATTAGACACTGTAAAACACCAGCAAAAAATCGTCCCCTCACAGAAATCAAGTGACTATCTCGTAGAATCTCTGAAAAGATCAAGAATCCGATTAAAGACCACTTTTCTTCCCTCCAAAATGCAAAAAACCTTACTGTTTTCAGCTTCAAAATATCTGAAAAACAGTAAGGTCTTTATGTTATTAAAGTATTTTATTTGATGAATAATGCAATAACGTTGCTAAATCGTTGCCAGCGCCTAAACAATTTTGTTTGAGACCTGCATAAATATAGGCTTTTCAAATACATTTCATTATTCAAACTCCTCAGCGGATAAATTGAACTGGCTGCGCCCCTTCAGTTTCTTCAGTATCGCCATAACATCTGGCTGCGTTGGAGTAAACTTAACGCCACGTTTCAACATCCCCATAACTTTTCTCGCTTTTCGCTCAATCTCTCTGGCGGTATGCTCACTGGTCAACATCAAATGGTTTCCGGCAATCGTGTATTCCCGTTCTATGTATTCTTCTGTTATCGGAAACATATCCTGTATCAGAAATGCGCTTTCCCGGCTGTCATCCAGTTTGACAATATGGATAATATCGCAAGGTTTCCCTGCTTTTTCCTTCCTCTCCATAATTCGTCTGTATTTGTCAATACGACTGGACAATGGTATCATCCAGTATATTCCTATACTTGTATCCTCAAAGCAGTAATAATGCGTTCTGTTTCCCGCCTTATTTCCTTTAAGATACGGATCTGGCATGTCTTCAAAAAATTTATCTTTGATAATATAAAATCCTGTTTTCTTCATTTACTTGTCCTCATTATGGAAAAAGTCCCTCGCCTTTCGGCGAAGGACTATACTTTCGACCCAACCATTTATATACCGCATATTGGTCAGCGGTAAACTTTCAACCCGACCATTTATATACCACCTATCGGTCAGTGGTAAACTTTCTTTGTACCTACATTTTAGCAAGCGCAAAGAGGAAA
>DXFG01000299.1 GCA_019114545.1 Candidatus Blautia pullistercoris
GCTGCTGCGGGGCTCTGGCCCAATGGGCAGGAAGAGAAGATCTGGCTTCAGAGGCATTGGAAAAGATCCGCAGCGTCTGGAAAGAGATGGGAGAGCCGGAAGTGATCTGCGCCTGTCCCACCTGCATGAAGATATTAAGGGAAAGAACGGAAATTTCTGCGGTGGGAGTATGGCAGATACTCCTGGAACTGGGAAAAGATCCGGTGACAGATCAGACAGTGGCTATACAGGATGCCTGCGGGGCAAGAGGAGATCAGAAAATCCAGGAACAGATCCGGGATTTTGCAGGGGCTTTGGGATGTAAAGTAGAAGAAGCCCCCTTTTCCAAAGACCTGTCTCCCTGCTGCGGATACGGGGGAATGGTCCGCTTTGCGAATCCCGAGATGGCAGAAAAAAAAGCTTCTTTTGCAGCCGGCAGGACCTCCAGAAAGATCCTGACCTACTGCATGGTCTGCAGGGACCAGCTGACCCGGGCAGGAGCGGACTCCATACATATCCTAGAACTGGCCTATGGAACCGGCGCTCCTTCGGTGCCGGATCTGTCCCGGCGTAGAGCGAACCGTCTGAAACTGAAGGAAAAACTCCAGCAAGAAATCTGGAAGGAAGAAATAAGGAGGGAAGCTATGCTGCCGGTCTTTTATGAAAATGGAGCGGAAGAAGAAATGGACAGGCGTATGATCCTGAAAAGCGACGTGGAAGCTGTACTGAAAGATTATGAAGCCTCAGGAGAAGCGGTGGAGGACCCGGAAAAGGGCTGGCTGGCTGCTTCCGCCAGGATCGGCAATGTTACTTTCTGGGTAAAGTTTACCGAGACAGAGAAAGGATACCTGGTATATGGGGCTTACAGCCACCGGATGACTGTGGAGTAAAGGAGGCGCAGATGGGAGAAAAAACTTATTATTCTATGGATCCCATGGGAAAACTGAAGTGCCATAAATGCAAAAAAGAACTGGTCAGAGGAAGGGCGGTTTTCAGCTATCTCGGCAATGCGTTCCCGGTAGAACTGCCGGTATGTCCGGAATGCGGTTATATTTACGTACCCGAGGAGCTGGCAGTAGGCAAAGTCCTTTCTGTGGAACGCAGTCTGGAGGACAAATGATTGGCAGTCATCCCGGCGGGCAGGAGATGACAGCCAGACTGCTGACCCTTTCGGGACTCCGTCCTCCTGCCAGGATCCTGGAACTGGGAGCTGGAGAGGGAAAAACAGCGGCATATCTAAGAACATTGGGATTTGAAGTAAGGGCAGTGGATCTGAAGCCATCAGGCCCGGGAGTAGAGCAGGGAGACATAAGAAGGCTGGATTTTGCCGGGGAAAGTTTTGACTGTTGCCTGGCGGAATGTACGGTCTCCGGATGCGGAGACGGAAATGCGGCCCTCAAAGAGGCATTCCGGGTACTGAAAAAAAATGGCTGTCTGCTGATAGCCGATGTTTTTTTCAAAAAGAAAAAGGCGCCTTCCCTCTCTATGAGAGAGCCTCTGATATGGAACTGCTGGAAGGAAGCTTTTGAAAAAGCAGGATTCCAGATAGAAAAGGGGGAGGACGAAACGGAAGCATGGAAGGAATTTTTTTTGGAAAGTCTTTGGAACGGAAATGCAGAGGAAAGCTGTGTGGATTTCTTCATAGAGGCAGGAAAAGCCGGGTGCGGATACTTCCTGGCCTGTCTCAGGAAAGGAGAGAAAAATGGATTTATTTGAGCGTATGCTGGAACTGTCAGGACAGGGATTCTACTGCGCCCAGATTTTGATGATCCTGGCGCTGGAATCGGAAGAAAAGGAGGACCCGGATCTGATACGGGCCATGAGCGGATTAAACGGAGGCCTTGGATTTTCCGGAAGAGTCTGCGGCGCTCTTACGGGAGGCTGCTGTTTCTTGGGATATTTTCTGGGAAAAGGAGAGGCGGAAGAACTGGAAGACCCGGAGGCCTCGATCCTGATCCAAAAGCTGGCGGACTGGTTTGAAGAATGGACCAAAAGCCGGTATGGCGGCTGTACCTGCCGGGAGATCCTGGAGGGAGATCCGGGAAATAAAATGAAAAGATGCCCGGAACTTGTAGAAGAAGTATATCAGAAATGCGTGGAACTCCTTTCGGAAAAAGGAGGATTGCCATGAAAGGAGCAGGGCTGATCGCCGCGGCAGGAAGATCCAGACGGATGGAAGGATTTAAACCGCTGCTGGAGATAAACGGCTTTCCCATGATCGCTATGACTGTCCAAAGTATGGAAAATGCCGGGATAAGAGATATTACGGTGGTTGTGGGATACCGGGGAGAAGAGGTAAGGAGGGCCTTGAAGGCTCTGGAGGTAAAAATCGTAGAAAATCCCTTCTGGCAGGACACGGATATGCTGGCTTCTGTGAAACTGGGACTTGAGGCCGTGGACAGGAGACAGGGCGTATTTTTTCTTCCCGGAGACATTCCTTTAACCTCTCCGGGAACTTTTCAAAAGCTGAGAGAGGGGATTTTGGCAGCAGAGCCGGAAACAGAGGCTCTGATCCCTGCTTCAGGAGGGAAGACCTTCCATCCCCCCTTTCTGTTTCCTGCAGGCTGTCAGAAAGCACTGGACTATCAGGGCAGCCGGGGACTTCAGGGAGCCTTTGGCGCCATGAAGACAAAAACAGTAGAGACAGCAGATGCAGGGGCCCAGATGGACGCTGATGATCAGAAAGACCTTGCCCATATCCGGGACTATGCCAGAAAGTACAGAGGGATTTCCCCCCAGTTGTGTGAAAAACTCTATGATGAAGTGAATCTCCCGGCCCATATCCGGGCCCACTGCATGGCGGTGGGGGATCTGGCGGCCTGGATGGCCCGGCGTCTGACAGAAGCAGGTGCTTTTCTGGATATAGAGCTTTGCAGAAGCGGAGGCTGCCTTCATGATCTGCTGCGGCTGGAGCCCTTTCATGAAAAAGCGGTGAGAAAGTTTCTGGAAGAAAAGGGGTATCTGGCTCTGGCAGCAGTAACGGGAGCCCACAGAGGTTTTGAGCAGGAGCCGGATACTCTTTGCAGAGAGGATGTACTGGTGTGTCTGGCGGATAAACTGATCATGGAGAACAGGCGTGTATCTCTGGAGGAGAGATATAGGAAAGCCCTGGAGAAAAAAGAAGTAAAAAAGCGTATTTTACAGGATATTGAAATCTGCCGTCGGCTGATAAAAGAATTTGAGGTGATGACAGGTGAAAGGTTATGAGCAAAAAGTATATTTAAACAATGCTGCCACCTCCTGGCCGAAACCGGACTGTGTAGCCCTGGCCGTTTCTCAGGCTCTCAGGAGCCTGCCGGGAGACGCCGGCAGAGGAGGGATCCGGGAGTTTGATGTGTTTGATCAGGTACGGAAAAAACTGTCTGCTTTGCTGGGAGTTTCCAGCCCGGAGAGGATTGCTCTGGGAAGTAATTCTACATGGGGCCTGAACCAGGCTGTTTTCGGTTTCCCTCTGGAACCGGGAGACCGGGTGCTGACTACAAAGGCAGAACACAATGCAGTACTCCGTCCTTTATATCGACTGGAAAAAGAGGGGATCCAGGTAATTTACCTGGATGTGGATAAGACTGGCCGGATAGAGCCGGAGGAGTGGAAAACAGCCGTAAGGAAATACCGGCCCAGACTGTGTGTGCTGATTCATGTTTCCAATGTGACAGGTGCTGTCAATGACGCAGAGACCCTGACGGCCATGGCAAAAGACGCCGGAGCCGCTATGCTTCTGGATATATCCCAGAGTCTGGGCTGGATCTCTGTTGAAATGGAAAAATGGGGAGCAGATATGGCAGCTTTTACAGGACATAAGTATCTGCTGGGGCCCCAGGGAACCGGAGGGCTTTACGTCCGGCCGGGGCTTACTTTGGATCCCTATGTACTGGGAGGCACCGGCGTAAAAAGCAATCTGAAGGAAATGCCGGAAGAAATGCCTCTCCATCTGGAGGCAGGAACCGGAAACGAGCCTTCTTACCATGGCCTTCTTGCCGCCTTGCAATGGGCAGAAGAAAATCCTTTGGACCGGGAGAAAACGGAGGAAATCCTTCGGTATCTGAAAAAGGGGCTGAGGGATCTGGGCTGCCGGGTGATCCAGCCGGAACCTCCGGTTACGCCGGTGCTTTCTTTTACAATTCCAGGCTGGCATCCGGGAGAGGCCGGAGATATTTTATCCGGCAGTTATGACATTATCTGCCGGACAGGGCTCCACTGTTCGCCCAGGATCATGGAGAACCTTGGAACGCCCCAGGGGACTATACGCCTGAGTCTGTCCCGTTTTACGAAAAGGTCGGATGCAGACAGGGTACTGGAAGCTGTGGCCGCTATGTGCGGAGACCAGATGGAAGAAACCTGAAAACGGAGGATAAATTTAAAAGATGGAATTTAAATGGAAAAAGACAGAAAACTGTTTTGCAGAAGCCAGAACGTATGAATATGAACTTCCTATTACCGGAGAGGAGCTGGCTGCAAGGCTGGAGGGGTTTGAAGTAAAAGAAAACCATCGGTTCCGCCGCCCGGTTTTTTCGGCAAAGAAGGGGGCTCTGGAGGTCAAGGGAATCCTGAAGGAAAAGGTTGTGAAGATCAATTATACAGCAGAAAACTGGGAAGAGGAAAAGAACCGGATGGAGGCCTGGATGAAAAACCAGGAAATTTATATGGAGGAAAAAGGAGAGAGCATCTGCCCGGTATGCCTGAAAGTCCTGCCGGCCCAAAAAGCAGTAAGAGAAGACGGGATCTATCTGGTAAAAGAATGTCCGGAACACGGAAGATTTGAAGCGCTGATCTGGGAAGGAACACAGGAAAGCTACCGGGACTGGGGAAAACATATCCTTCCTTCAGACAGGATTCCCGCCGCCCTTCCTGAAAAGCAGGGATGCCCTCTGGACTGCGGCCTCTGCGAAAACCATCAGCGCCGGGGCTGCTGTGTTCTGCTGGAAGTAACCGGAAGGTGTAATCTTCAGTGCCCGACCTGCTTCGCCGGATCCGGCCCGCAAGGCCGGGATGTACCATTGGAGGAACTGAAAGACCAGATGCAGTATCTCATGGAACAGGGAGGACCTTTTAATCTTCAGATTTCCGGGGGAGAGCCTACGGTCCGGGAAGATCTGGAAGAAATCCTTCGATTTGGGAAAAAACTGGGTTTTACATTTTTTCAGCTGAACACCAACGGGATCCGTCTGGCAGAAGAACCGGGATATGCAGAGAAGCTGAAAAGAGCAGGACTTTCCTGTGTTTTCCTGCAGTTTGACGGACTGAAAGAGGCCCCATATCAGGTTTTAAGGGGCCGTCCTCTGCTGGAGATCAAAAAGAAAGCCATCGATGCCTGCGAGGCAGCGGGACTGGGAGTCGTGCTGGTTCCGGTCATTGCTCCGGGAGTTAACGAAGACCAGGCCGGGGAAATTCTTTTTTATGCAAGAAGCCGGATGCCTGTGATAAGAGGCGTTCATTTTCAGCCAGTCAGTTATTTCGGACGCTGCAGCGAGCCAAAAGGCAGCTATCGGATAACCATACCGAAAATGCTGAGGCTTCTGGAAGAACAGACA
>DXFG01000300.1 GCA_019114545.1 Candidatus Blautia pullistercoris
AAGTTCCGACAACAACACTTCGGTTTTCCCAAAGTGCTAAAATAAATAATATGATGTGTCTTTAGAAAGGAGATATGACTTATGTTAGTACCTAGTATTTTTGGAGAAAATTTGTTTGATGACTTTATGGACTTCCCATTTAACGATGATTTCTGGGGAAGGAAAAATCCTTTATATGGAAAGAACGCCAAGAGAATGATGAAAACCGATATCCGGGAGACAGAGGGTTCCTATGAACTGGATGTTGACCTGCCGGGATTTAAGAAAGACGAGATCAAGGCTTCCCTGGAAAATGGTTACCTTACCATTTCCGCAGCAAAGGGATTGGATAAAGATGAGAAAGACAAAGACGGCAAATATATCCGCCAGGAGCGTTATGCAGGAGCAATGAGCAGAAGCTTCTATGTAGGCGATGAAGTTACCCAGGAGGATATCAAGGCTAAATATGAGGACGGTATCCTGAAACTGAGCATTCCGAAAAAAGAGAAAAAACCTGCAGTTGAACAGGATAATCACATTGCTATTGAGGGATGACAGATTTTAGTCAGCCCTGGGGCAGAAGAGTAGGAAAAGTGAAAAAGGAGGAATGACCTATGTTACTGCCGAGAACATTTGCTGATGACTGGTTTGATGATTTCTTTGATTTTGACGATTTCCCATTTTTTAATGATAGAGAAGATAGGAAAATGGAAAGGAAGCTCTATGGACGGAGAGCGAAAAATCTGATGAAGACGGATATCCGGGAGAAGAAGGACGGCTATGAACTGGATATTGATCTTCCCGGATTCAAGAAAGAAGATATAAAGGTTACTCTGGAAAATGGTTATATGACCATTTCCGCACAGAAGGATTCTCCAAAGGAGACAAAGAACGGACGTTTCATCAGGAAAGAACGTTTCAGCGGAGCCTGTGAGAGAAGCTTTTATGTAGGCGACAATCTGACTCAGGAGGATATCCAGGGTGAATTCAAACATGGCGTACTGAAACTGAGGATTCCGAAGAAAGAAGCGGCTCCTCAGGTAGAAGAGAATAAGTACATTACCATTGAATAAAGGGATAATAGATAAGGGACTGCTTCCCGCCGGGGATTTAAGAACCGGCAGGGGAGCAGTCTTTTGCTGTCTGCTTTTGCACAGAAAAAGAATTTGCAAATAGGAGAAAAGGGTTATAGAATAGGGATATCAAAACAGGAAAGTCTCAGAAGGGGAGAGACTTTAAAAGGAGGTATTTCTATGAACATTTGGCATGATATCAGTGAGGAGCGGATCTACCCCACAGATTTTATGGCGGTGATCGAGATCGAAAAGGGGAGCAACAAAAAATACGAGCTGGATAAGGAGACCGGCATGCTGTCACTGGACAGAATCTTATTCACTGCAACCCACTATCCCATGAACTACGGTTTTATTCCCAGAACTTACGGAGACGACAAGGATCCTCTGGATGTGCTGGTACTTTGTTCTGAATCAATTCTGCCCATGACCCTGGTCAGGTGCTATCCCATAGGTGTTATGAAGATGGAAGACGGGGGAATGGGAGATGAGAAGATCATTGCCATTCCTTATGGAGATCCTACCTATATGGGTTATACAGATATCCATGAACTGCCGAAGCACATTTTTGAGGAGCTGAAGCACTTCTTTACTATCTACAAACATCTGGAAGGAAAAAGTACCACAGTCAATGAGTTCGGCGGCCCCATTGCGGCAGTGGAAGTTATCGAAAAATGTATGGAGAATTATAAGAAAAAATTTGTAGATCAAACAGAGGAAGCCCAGGCATAAAAAGGGCGGTCAAAAACTTGAAAGGAAGACTGGAAGAACGGCCATGGAGAATCTTATTTTTAGTCTGAATGCTACGATACCTGTATTTTTGCTGATGGTCCTGGGACTGGCTCTCAGGAAAATCGGCTGGATCGACGAAGGGTTTGCTTCGAAGATGAATCAATTTGTCTTTCGGGTGCCTTTGCCGGTGCTTTTATTCCAGGATCTGGCTACCGTAGATTTTTATGAAATGTGGGATGGAAAATTTGTTCTTTTCTGTTTTGTTGTCACATTTCTGGAGATTTTCCTAGCCGGTCTTCTCTCCCTTCTTCTGAAAGACCGGAGCACCAGGGGGGAGTTTATCCAGGCTTCTTACCGGAGCAGCGCTGCTCTTCTGGGGATTGCTTTTATCCAGAATATTTACGGTTCTGCTGGGATCGCCCCCTTGATGATCATCGGCAGTGTTCCTTTGTATAATATAATGGCGGTAGTGGTCCTGTCTTTCTTCAGCCCTGAGAGAAAGAACCTGGATGGCGCTACCGTTAAGAAGACCTTGAAAGGGATCATTACAAACCCTATTATTATTGGTATTCTGGTAGGAATGGCCTGGTCTCTGCTGAGACTGCCTTTGCCCCAGATTGCTCAGAAAACAGTCAGCAGTATAGGGGCAACGGCAACCCCTCTGGGCCTGATGGCCATGGGAGCTTCCTTTGATTTCAAAAAGGCTCTGGGGCAGAAAGGACCGGCAGTAGCTGCCTCTTTTCTGAAGCTGGCAGGATTTGGCGCCCTGTTCCTTCCTTTGGCGGCAGCTATGGGATTCCGGCAGGAAAAGCTGGTAGCCATTCTGATCATGCTGGGTTCGGCTACTACAGTAAGCTGCTATGTGATGGCGAAAAATATGGATCATGAGGGAACGCTGACTTCCAGCGTGGTTATGCTGACTACACTGGGAAGCGCTTTTACCGTCACTGCCTGGCTGTATATTTTCAGAACTCTGGGGATGATCTGAGAAGGGCTGTCTGGTTGATAAATTTATCTTGACAGAAAAGAGAGAGAAGTTTATACTGAAAAAGTAAAAAACAGGGGAGCTTGTAAACAGGCTGAGAGGAAGTTGTGAACTTCGACCCGGGAACCTGATTTGGATAATGCCAACGTAGGAAGAAAGAAGAGATTTCAGGAGATGGCAGAGTCCGTCTCCTTTCTTTTTGTGCGATAAGCTGGACATGATATTGCGTCGGATAGGATATTCCCCTATCCGATCAAAAGACTCTTCAGAAGACAGATTTCTGAAAGAAGTCCCAAGCTAAGGTTCCTTACGAAAACAGAATACTGATCACAGTTGAGAGTGAGCCAACGGGTTCATGAAGGGGTGCACCACCACGGGTGTATTACTTCGTGAACCCTTTTTTAGTCTATGTAGCTGTCCCATTAATCATTTTCGAGAATATTTACACATTTTACTGCTCAGTCTGCGCAGCTTTGAGCCTATGGTCTCAAAGCTGTGCTCGACAAATTCGCATAAAATGTATAAATATTCCTGAAGTATGACTAATGGGACAGCACCATAGAATAAAACCTCTCTGTGTGGCAGTGATTCTGGAAAGGAGAGGAAGATGATTGTAAACGGAGAAAGAGCAGCCTGGGAGGCCGGTCTGACAGTGGAGAAGCTGCTGGAAGCAAGAAATTACCGGCAAGACCGGGTTGCGGTGGAAAAAAACGGAGAGATCGTTCCTAAGAAGAATTATTCCACAGAAGAGATCCTGGAAGAGGACAGGATCGAGATCGTCAGTTTTGTTGGAGGAGGCTGATCTTATGGAGAAAAGGATTCCATCCAGGGAAGAACTGCAGAAAGCCCTTCTTGCCCGGTGCACAAGGGAAGAAGCGGAAAAATTGTGGAATGCCAGGATTGCGGTGGCAGGCCTTGGGGGTCTGGGCTCTAATGTGTCGGTGTTTCTGACCAGAGCAGGAGTGGGACATCTTCATCTTATTGACTTTGATAAGGTGGATATGACAAATCTGAACCGGCAGCACTATTTTATTTCCCATCTGGGTATGGATAAGACAGAAGCACTGAAAGAGCAGCTTCTTCAGATTAATCCCTGGCTGGATATTGAAACCAGCTGTGAAAAAGTCACAGAAGAGAATATTCCTAGGCTTTTTCAGAATGCAGGTATTATCTGCGAAGCTTTTGACAGGCCGGAGAATAAAGCTATGCTGGTTAACGGCTGTCGGGAGTTTTTTCCTGAAAAACCTCTGGTCTGTGCCAGCGGCATGGGAGGGTTTGGAAGGAGCAATGATATCGTCACCAGACAGGTGGGAAGAAATTTCTATCTCTGCGGAGACGGGACTTCCGGGATCGAGGAAGGACAGGGGCTTGCAGCCCCCAGAGTGGCCCTGTGCGCAGCTCATGAGGCAAACCTGATCCTGGAACTGATATTAGAAAAAAATTAAGAAATGAGGGAAGAAAAAATGAACGATACAAAAGACACTTGGAAAATCGGAAATCACGAGTTTACTTCCAGATTTATTCTGGGATCCGGGAAATATTCTCTGGATCTGATAAAGGCAGCGGTAGAGCAGGCAAAAGCCCAGATCATTACCCTGGCTCTTCGCCGGGTAAATGAAGGCGGCGCCGCCAATATCCTGGATTATATCCCCCAGGGCGTCAGTCTTCTGCCCAATACTTCCGGAGCCAGAGATGCCCAGGAGGCAGTGCGGATCGCCAGGCTTTCCAGAGAAGTCTGCGGCAGCGATCTGGTAAAGATCGAGATCATGCGGGATACCAGATACCTTCTTCCGGACAACCAGGAAACCATTAAAGCTACAGAAATCCTGGCAAAAGAAGGATTTACTGTTATGCCCTATATGTATCCGGATCTTAATGCCGCCAGAGATATGGTCCAGGCAGGCGCCGCCTGTATCATGCCTCTGGGAGCGCCCATCGGTTCCAACAAGGGCCTGTGTACCAAAGAATTTATCCAGATCCTCATTGATGAGATCGACCTGCCCATTATTGTAGATGCCGGCATCGGAAGACCTTCCCAGGCCTGCGAGGCTATGGAAATGGGGGCAGCGGCAGTCATGGCCAATACTGCTATTGCAACGGCAGGAGATGTGCCTCTTATGGCAGATGCCTTCCGCAAGGCTATAGAAGCAGGAAGAGAGGCTTACCTTTCCGGACTTGGAAGAGTTATGGAAAAAGGAGCCAGCCCTTCATCACCCCTTACAGGATATCTTCAGGACTAGGAGGCAGAGGCAATGAGTCAGGAAAATCACGTAAACGAAAGTATCATCAACGAAGAAGTAAAAGAATTTCTGGAAAAAGGAAAGCGGACAGATCACATGAAATATCTGCCGGATATGGAAGTGATTCAAAGCGATGTGATGGACAAAGTCCGGGAGGCTGCGAGAAATTATGACTACAGTCTGTATACAGAGGCAGATGTAAGAAGAGCTCTTGCCCATGATTACAAGACACCGGAAGACTTTAAGGCCCTCCTTTCTCCTGCAGCGCTGCCTTTGCTGGAGGAGATTGCTCAGTGTGCCCAGAAGGAGACCAGGAAGCACTTCGGTAATTCCATTTATATGTTCACGCCTATCTACATAGCAAATTACTGTGAAAACTACTGCATATACTGTGGTTTTAACTGCCATAACAGGATCAAAAGAGCCCAGCTTACCTATGAAGAGATTGACAAGGAAATGGCAGCTATTGCCAAGTCCGGCCTTCAGGAAATCCTGATTCTGACAGGGGAGAGCCGGAAAAAATCCACCGTAGAATATATCGGAGAGGCCTGTAAGATCGCCAGGAAATATTTCCGGGTCATCGGTCTGGAGGTTTATCCTATGAATTCTGATGAGTACGCCTACCTTCATAAATGCGGAGCAGACTATGTCACGGTTTTCCAGGAAACCTATCATGCAGACAAATATGAGACCCTCCATCTTGCAGGTCATAAAAGGATTTACCCTTACCGTGTCAATGCCCAGGAAAGAGCCCTTATGGGTGGCATGCGGGGAGTAGCTTTCGGCGCCCTTCTGGGGCTGGACGATTTTAGAAAAGATGCTTTTGCCACAGGTATGCATGCCTGGTATCTCCAGAAAAAATATCCCCAGGCAGAGATTTCCTTCTCCTGTCCAAGACTTCGTCCTATTATTAATAACGACAAGATCAACCCCATGGACGTCCACGAGGCCCAGCTTCTTCAGGTAGTCTGTGCCTACCGTCTGTTTATGCCTTTTGCAGGGATCACTATTTCTACAAGAGAGTGTGCCAGAGTAAGGGATAACCTGGTAAAGATCGCCGCCACTAAGATTTCCGCCGGAGTCAGCACCGGTATCGGCGAGCATGTAGAAGAGCTGGAAGATAAGGGAGACGCTCAGTTTGAGATCTCAGACGGACGGTCTGTCCAGGAAGTCTATGACAGCCTGCTGGGAGAAAATCTCCAGCCGGTTATGGCGGAGTATGTCTATGTGTAGAGAAGAAAGAATGACTGCAGAGCTGGAAAAAGATCTCTGGTCCCGGATAACGGTTGTTACCAACCGGAAGCTTGCTGTCCGCCCTTTTCTGGACCAGATCGAGATCCTCTGTCAAAAAGGGCCCGAGAGGATCCTGTTAAGAGAAAAAGATCTGAACCTGCCGGAATATGAGAAGCTTGCAGTAGAAGTAAAAGAAATCTGTGACAGATACCAGGTGCCTTTTTACTGCCATACCTACAGGGAAGCAGCAGTAAAAGCAGGGACGCAGGGTCTGCAGCTCCCTCTTTCAGTGCTTCGGGAGACAGGAAGAGGAAGCTTGGACAAAAAATGGAACCTCGGCTGTTCTGTTCACAGCCTGGAAGAGGCTCAGGAGGCGGAATGCCTGGGAGCGGATTATGTCATCGCCGGACATATATTTGCTACAGACTGTAAGAAGGGCCTTCCTCCCAGAGGCCTGGACTTTCTGGAGCAGATCTGCCGGTCAGTTTCCCTGCCGGTCTACGCCATCGGAGGGATCTGTCTGGAGCAGGATCAGATAAAAAAAACACTGGCTGCCGGAGCCAGAGGAGTGTGCATTATGTCCGGAGCTATGAAATTCCAGCCGTAAAGGTTCAGGTAGGAGGATATTACAATGTTTCAGCTATTGTTAGCGATTATTTATCTGGCTTTTATCAGCCTGGGACTTCCGGATGCACTTTTAGGCTCTGCGTGGCCCACCATGTATCAGGAACTCTCGGTACCTGTTTCCTTTTTCAGTGTACTTATGACGGCAGCGGCGTTGTTCGGGTTTTCTGTCAGCCATTCTTATGCGGCGCTGTGTCTGTGGGCCAGCAGCTATCTGGTGCTGCGCCGGGGCCTTTCAGAGGATGCAGCCGCCGGTATTCGGGGTGATCGCCAATCATATCAGCACAGCTCTTCTGCCGCTGTATCTGCTGCTGATCCTGGTGCTCATGATATTTGCACATGAGAAAATGCTGAAGAAAGTAAAATAACTGTATTCAGGCGTTAAATACATATTTATCCAGCCGTTCCATAGCCTCTTTAACAAGGCTGTGGGGCAGGGCCAGATTCATACGGATAGAGCAGGGACCGTGGAAAGGCCTGCCGTCCTGCCAGATAACACCCACCTGGATCCCGGCGGCTTCCAGCTCATCCAGGGTCTTTCCATGTTCCTGGCACCATCTGGTGCAGTCCAGGAAGAGCATATAGGTTCCTTCCGGTCTGGACAGTTCTACACCGGAAAAATGGGTGGTGATATAGTCATAAGCATAGTTTACATTGTCTGTCAGTACCTGGCAGAGCTGATCCACCCATTCATAGCCTTCCGGCTTGTAGGCGCCGATCAGGGCATGCATGCTCAGCACATTCATGCTGTTGTAGTGGGAAAGAGAGGATTCTTTCTCCATACGGTCACGGATCCATTTGTTATAAACAATATGATAGCTTCCCACAAGGCCCGCCAGATTAAAGGTTTTGCTGGGAGCGTAGAATGCGGCGGTGCGCATCTTTGCGTCCTGGCTGACGGATTGGGTGGGTATATGTTTGTGTCCATCCAGGATCAGGTCAGACCAGATCTCGTCAGAAACCACATAGACATCATATTTCTGGAAAAGGGCCATGGCTTTTTCCAGTTCCCAGCGTTCCCACACCCGTCCGCAGGGATTGTGGGGAGAACAGAAAACAGCGGCATGGATGTTTTCTGTAGCCAGTTTCTCCTCCATATCTTCAAAATCCATACGCCAGATGCCTTTTTCATCACGTTTTAAAGGACTCAAGACCATATCGTAGCCGTTATTTTTCAGACTGCCGGTAAAACCTATGTAGGTGGGAGAGTGAAGGAGTACCTTGTCTCCTTTGGAACAGAATACGTTCAGAGCAGAGACTACTCCGCCCAGAACCCCGTTTTCATAACCGATACATTCACTGGTAAGACCGGTGACCCCATTTCTGGCCTGCTGCCACCGGATAATGGAGTCATAATATTCCTGAGAGGGAGAAAAATAGCCGAAAGCCGGATGTTCCGCCCTCTGGATCAGGGCTTCCTGTACGGTGGGAACCGTAGGAAAATTCATGTCTGCCACCCACATGGGGATCACAGAAAAGCCTTCTTTGATCTCAACATTTTCTACTCCCAGCATACCGCCTTCCAGAGCAGTTTCTACATCTAAAGCTATGGCGTCTTTGCCTTTCCGGTCCATGATTGTGGTAAAGTCGTATTTCATGTCAAAAAACCTCCTATTATTCTCCCCCTATGATACAATCTGCAGGCAAAAAATTCAAGGCTTTGCCATAGCGTATACTTCGTGGTATACTAGCCTTGAATTCTAAGGAGGCATGTTTTTATGAAGTGTCAAAAGGTGAAGAAAGAATCCCTGGCGGCAGCCCGGCAGCAGGAGATCATACGGGCCTGTGAGGAGCTGTATGAGACTATGGAATACGAGGATATCAGCATTAAAGAAATTGCGAAATCCACCTCCATCTGCCGTTCTAATATATACAACTATTATCAGACAAAAGACGAGATCTTTCTGGATATCCTGGAGAAAGATTATCTTTCCTGGACAGAAGACATCAGGGAGGCTATGGACCGGGAGGAACAGCCGGGACGGGAAGCCTACTGCAGGAATATTGCCGGGACGGCGGCTCTTCATCCCAGGCTGCTGAAACTGATGGCAGTCCATTATATCACCATAGAGAAGAACTGCTCCCTGGAAAAGCTGACGGCTTTTAAGCATGCCATACATCCTTTCCAGGAGACCATGGAAGAAGTGCTTACCCGGTATTTTCCCAAAGCACCCAGGGAGAAGATCCAGAATTTTATCTTTCTCCTTCTGTCTTTAGTCCAGGGGATCTATTCCATGACCAGCCTTTGCGAGAAGCAGGTAAAGGCCATGCAGGAGGTAAATCCGGATTACCGGATGCCGGATTTTACTGCCGCTCTTTATCAGGCTCTTTATATCCTTACCTCAGACTTGCTGTGAAAAATCCAATCTTTATTGTCAGGAATACAGGAAAAGCTGCCAGTATACCCTTTGTCAAATAACTGGGCCAATCCCGCAGAATGCTTTTTGCCCCGCGCAATCGGGAAAGCAGACAAGGGATTTGGCGCAGTTGTTTGCAAAAGGATATACTGGCAGCTTTTTTAAGTTCATGCAGTCTTTAATCTTTCAGTACCTGGTCTAACACATCGGTAACTTTCTTTACCGGGATGATCTCCAGTTTTTCTTTGACTTCCTCAGCCACATCTTCCAGATCCTCAATATTGTCATAAGGGATAAATACCTTCTGGATACCGGCTCTCTGGGCAGCCATGAGTTTTTCAGGAAGTCCTCCGATAGGCATGACACCGCCACGGAGAGAAACCTCACCGGTCATGGCATATTCTGTTCCCACAGCCTTTCCTGTTACCAGAGAGGCCAGGGCGGTTACCAGAGTAATACCTGCAGATGGTCCGTCTTTCGGCACAGCTCCCGCAGGAACGTGAATGTGAAGATCCCGTTTCTCCAGGATCTCTGTTTCTTTGGGAAACAGAGATTTTACCAGAGTCAGGGCAATCTGGACAGACTCTTTCATTACATCTCCAAGCTGTCCGGTGATGAGGAGATTTCCTTTTCCTTCCATCAGCTTGCTTTCGATAAAGAGGATCTCGCCGCCTGCGGTGGTCCAGGCAAGGCCTGTAACTACACCCGGCTCTTTTTCCTCCAGACGGGTCTCATGACGCATACGCTGATGTCCCAGGTATTCCGGCAGGTTTTCTTTAGTAACCGTTAAAGTTTCCTGTTCTTTCTTCACCAGCTTTACAGCAGCGTTCCGGCACAGGATGTCGATGAGTTTTTTCAGGCTCCGGACCCCTGCTTCCCCGGTATATTCTTCGATCATTTTGTGCAGAGCGCTGTCGGTAACCTCCAGATTTTCTTCTTTAATACCCATAGTTTCCAGAGCCTTTGGCAGAAGATGGCGTTTGGCGATCTGGAATTTTTCCAGAGATGTGTAGCCTGGGAAGGAAATTACTTCCATACGGTTCAGCAGAGGCTCTGGAATGGTGTCTGTGGTATTGGCAGTGCAGACAAACAGAACATTGGACAGATCATAAGGAACGTTCATGTAATGATCGGTAAAGCTGTTGTTCTGTTCCGGATCCAGAACTTCCAGAAGAGCACTGGCAGGATCGCCGCTGTAGTCTCTGGCCAGTTTATCCACTTCATCCAGGACCATAACAGGATTGGAAGCTCCGCTGCGCTTCATGCCTTCCATGATACGTCCGGGCATAGCCCCTACATAAGTACGCCGGTGTCCCCGGATCTCTGCTTCATCCCGGACACCTCCCAGACTGATCCGGACATATTTTCGTCCCAGAGCCTTGGCGATACTCTGGCCGATGCTGGTTTTTCCGGTGCCGGGAGCTCCTACAAAGAGCAGGATAGAACCGGACTGTTTTTTGTTCAGGGCCATTACTGCAAGCTGCTGGATGATCCTCTCTTTGACTTTCTTCAGTCCATAGTGGTCTTCATCCAGGATGGCCTCAGCTTCTTTCAGGTCAATAGAAGGCATTTTCGGAGTCTTCCAGGAAAGGCTGGTGACAAAATCCAGATAATCATAGAGCAGGCCGTATTCATGGCTTTCCTTGCCTTCCTGCTTCATACGGTTTAAGACTTTTTCTGCTTCCTGCTTTGCTTCTTTGTTCATGCCGGAACGGGCGATCTTTTTTTCAAACTTCCGTACATCGGAGACATTTTCCGGATGCATATCGTCCAGTTCCCGCTGGAGATATTCAATCTGTTTTTTGATAGCCGCCTCCCGGTAAAGCTGTTCCTGGTCATCCTTCTGAGCGGAAGAGGCTTCCTGGGAAACCTTGGACATTTCTATAAATTCATAGATGGCATTCTCAATGAGGCCATCCCTTTCCTTCCTAGAATCTGCCGCCAGGATCTTATATTTTTCTTCTGTACTGAGATTCAGATAATCTGTGAGAGAGCAGGCCAGATCGTGAAGGTTTTTCCTTTGCAGGATATAACTTCTGGCCCAGACGCCCCATTGATACCCCTGGACAAATTTCAGAAGAGCTCCCCGGAGTTTTGAAAAAAGTTCCGCCTCTTCCTCATCAGAGATATCGCTGATCTCTCCCCGGATAGAAGCGGTAGCTGTGATATGATTATCTGCAACTTCAATATCGGAGATATCCACCCGCTCCAGTGTGCGGATCTGCACATTTTCCGAATCGTCGATCCCTTCTACCCGGGCAGAAATGCCAATGGGATAGAAATCCCCGGCAGTCAGCTCATTCCCGGCTTTGTCGTCTTTCAGCAGCATAAAGAGCACATCGTCATCTTTTTTCATAGGTTCTGTACACCAGCCGTTGAAAAAATCCTTCTTGAAATAGTAGGAAACATCGGGAAGTAAAAGTATATTA
>DXFG01000301.1 GCA_019114545.1 Candidatus Blautia pullistercoris
GTTCAGAACTGCCGGAAAATTCAATGAAATGAGGACGAATATATGGATGATCTGATTCTTGAAACAAAAAATCTTTCTAAGAGATATGACCAGCAGATGGCGGTTCATAACATTTGTATGCGGGTCAGGAAAAATACGGTTTACGGTCTGCTTGGTCCGAATGGTGCAGGCAAATCTACATTGATGAAAATGTTAGTTGGGATTATCCGGCCGACGGAGGGACAGATTTTATTTGAGGGAGAAAGCTTAAGCCGCAGATGCCTGTCTCAGATTGGTTCCCTGATTGAAGCTCCGGCTCTGTACGGAAACCTGACTGCAAGGGAAAATCTCATGGTCCATACAAGACTGTTAGGCATCCCGGAGGAGCGGATCGATGAAGTCCTGGATATCGTGGATCTAAAGAATACCGGGAAAAAGCGGGCGGCAAAATTTTCAATGGGTATGAAGCAGAGACTGGGAATTGCGATTGCGCTGCTAAACCATCCCAGTCTTGTGATTCTGGATGAACCCACCAATGGACTGGACCCGTTTGGGGTAAAAGAGCTAAGGGAATTAATCGCCTCTTTTCCATCCAGAGGGATCACGGTGGTCCTTTCCAGTCATATCCTGTCAGAGGTGGAGCAGGTTGTAGATGAAGTGGGAATCATTAGCAATGGGAATCTTCTGTATCAGGGAATCCCGGATAAAAGAGAAGACCTTGAAGATTTTTTTACAGATGTTATTATGAAGGGAGGCCGAAAGTAATGGAAGGACTTTTCTCGGAACTGCTGAAATATAAGAGAACATTTATGGGGAAACTCATTGTGTTCTTTCCGTTGTTTTTTGCTGTTTATGCACTTGTGCTTTCAATTTTAATGCAGAATCCTCTGGCAGAGGCACATGGGAATACTGCGATAAGCTACGGGACATTTCTGGCGTCTGTTTTCAATTGGTGGTCTTTTTTGTTTCTGCCGCTTGGATACGCTCTTTTTGCGGCATTGGCTGCATCGCAGGAAAAGAAAGCAGGAAATTATCAGGCATTGCTTTCCCGGAATGTATCGCCCGCTGTGCTGTGGGTAAGTAAAATTCTTGGGATGGCTGTTTACACACTGCTGTCTTCTTGTGTATTGATTCTGGTTGTCTCGATGACCGGATTGATTGGAGCTGAGGGGGTGTTGCCTGCAGGGAAAATATTGGCGGGAAGCCTGGTCTGCTGGCTGGTTTCCCTTCCCCTGATTCCGCTTCAACTCTGGGCGGCAACCAGGGGAGGGATTTTCCTCAGCATGGGAATGGGGTTCGCAGGGATGATACTTGGGGTTGTTGCAGCGCCGGGTACGGTCTGGATCATCTGCCCGTGGAGCTGGGCGACAAGACTGATGTGCCCGGTTATTGGCGTACATCCAAATGGAACGATGCTGTCAGACAGTGATCCGCTGCTTTCATGCACTGCCATCCCTCTTGGTATTGTGGTATCTTTGGCTGCACTGGCGGTATTTACGCTCTTTACCACTGTTTGGTTTACAAAAAGGGAGCGGTGAGTATGAGAGTATTATTATCGGAATGGCTGAGGACAAAGCGGACAGCGATCCGCTGGTTTATCTTTGGACTGCCGGTATTCCTGGCAGGATGCACGGTTGTCTACCTCACACTGAGTCCGGGGAGTACGCAGGATTTCGCTTTTGAAGGTTTTTTTACCATATGGTCAGGAATCATGATCCCTGTTTCGGTCGGCATCCTGGGAGGCGCTGTGATTCGCGAGGAGGAGCTGGCCGGGAATTTTAACGGGTTTCTTAGTTTCGGAGTTTCGCGGGCGAAAATATTTCTGGGCAAGTTTATGTTAGTGGTGATATGTACGTTCGTCTGTACATTGTTGGCAGCGATGATCCTGGGATGTGGGATGAATCTGTTTGTTCCCTGCGGGGCGGATATGAAGGTGTTTCTCCTTGCTGCTGTATTCACTTCGATCGGAGCGGTTCCTCTTCTGGTCCTTCATCTTTGGATCAGCCTTGCGTGGGGATGGGGCGCTTCCATCGGGCTTAGTTTTGGAGGGCTGCTGATGGCAGTGATTTTCGGAACCACCAGTTTAGGCGCGTCTGTCTGGAAGTTCATTCCATGGACGTGGCCGGTAAAGTTAGGTTTGCTGCCGGGTACCGTTTATATTCAACCGGCAGATGGGAATTTCCGTACCCTTGTAAACCAAGCGGCAGAGACTGGTATCACGGCGCTGAGCGCAGTTTTTATTGCATTGGTTTTATTGCTTAGTACCGGGATACTATGGTTTGCAAAATGGGAGGGACGGCGTCCCGGCGAATAGCGGAGAAAGGTGGCTCTGACGGGAGGGTTGGCATTGAGTAAAATTTTAATCATTGATGATGAGAAGGCGATGGTGTCCTTATTGAAAAGCAGATTGGAGTTAAAAGGTCATGAAGTTTTATGCGCATATAATGGAAGAGCAGGAATTGAGCTTGCAAAGGAGCAGCCGGATTTAATCGTTCTGGATATTATGATGCCGGAGATAGATGGGTTTGAAGTCTGCAGGGAGATCAGAAATGATGTCGTCTGTCCGATCCTGTTTTTAAGCGCGAGGCAGTCGGAGACAGACAAAGTGAAAGGCTTCACCATGGGCGGAGACGACTATATTACAAAACCATTTGGATTAAAAGAACTTCTGGCGCGCATTGATGCAAATCTGCGAAGAGAGAAACGGTCCCAGTATCTTAATGCGGAGCAAAAGAGATCGAAACTATACTTCGGGGAAATGTGTATAGACACTCAGGCGAGAAGTATCACGATTCATGGGGAAGCGGTTGAACTTACGAGAAGAGAATATGATATTTCAGAATTACTGGCATTTCATGCAGGACAGGTATTCTCAAAAGAGCGGATTTACGAAAAAGTATGGGGGTATGATGCGCAAGGAGATGTGGCGACTGTTGTGGAACGGATCAAAAATATCCGTTCCAAATTCGCGGCGGCGTCTCCGGGAAAAGAATATATTTCAACTGTCTGGGGGATCGGATATAAATGGAACAAAGTATGAAAGAAAAAAGAATGAAAAGACCTCTTGCGGTTCAGTTCCGCCATACATTCATTCAAATTGTAGTGGTCAGTGTATTCGCTTCCATAGTCACAATCATGCTATCTTCGGTATTGACGTTTTTATCTTTAAATAAAGATATTTATCCGGCGGATTACTATGAAGATCAAATCCCGGGGATCGTGTCCTATGTGCAGAAAGAAAATGTGTCTCTTTTGGAGGTGTCCGGACAGAAGGGACTTGCCGCTATGATAAAGGGAAACGGGATCTGGTATCAGGTAACTGATCAGGATGGGAATGTGATTTACGGGACGCTGGCAGAACAGCCTTATACATCGAAAGAGGATCTCTTCACAAATCTTCTTGATAAAAAGGTCTTGAGAAATGGATGTTATATTGAAACCGTTCCGATCGAACAGGAGCAGGGGATTCGCGGCGCTGTCATTCTTGCCTATAAGATCAAACCGACTTTTGCCAACATGAAAGGGAAGATCCTGTTTGCATTTTTTATCTGTTCTCTTTTGTCGCCGTTTCTTTATCTCATTCTTTTTACACTGCTGTTTTCCAGAAAATTCGCCGGGGAAATTAACCGGCCCCTGGAGCTGCTGTCGATGGCTTCTCAGAAGATAAAGGAGAAGGATCTGGACTTCTCAATTAATTATCATGAGGATAATGAACTCGGCAGACTGTGTGAGGCATTCACGGAAATGCAGGAAGAGCTGAAAGAATCACTGACCTCTCAGTGGGAAATGGAGCAGGAACGGATTGAGATGACGGCCGCGCTGGCACATGACCTGAAATCTCCTTTATCTCTGATCCTGGCATATTCGGAGGCCCTGCTGGAAGACTATCAGGAGAAGGACGGGGAACTGAAGAATTATCTTATGGTCATCCATGAAAATGCAGAAAAGAGTGCAGATTTTGTAAGACAGATGCAGTATACGGCTGAGCTTGAAAAGAAAGACAAAGGAGCGGATACAGAACGGATCAATCTGGAAAAATATCTGTCACAGAGAATACAGTCTTATCACCTGCAGGCGCAGCAAAAATCCATTGAATTGTCTTTCTGTATCAACGATGGAGTTCCGGATCAGATTATCGTCGATGCGGAAGCTCTGACAAGGATATTGGACAATCTTTTATCCAACAGCCTTGAGCATACACCTGCAGGGGGCCGAATCGAAGTAAATGTCAGCACAGATAAAGAAAAGATATATTATACGGTCACGGATACGGGGGCTGGTTTTGATGCGAAAGATCTAAAAAATGCATTTCATAAATTCTATCGGGGCGATGAATCCAGAGACACAAGCGGAGGACATGCAGGGCTTGGACTTTATATAGTGAAGAAGCTGGCTGAACAGATGGGAGGTACTGTGCAGATCTCAAATACATCAGAAGGCGGAGCCTGTGTGCTTTTTTGCCATAAAGTGATCAGGTTGTAAAGAACTTTGCGGCGGGAAGAAAGGACTGGTAAAATGGGAAAGACATAGAGAAATACCTGTCTGGGATGCAAATTGGCGAGATCCTCCAGAATATACTTACAGCTGAACAATGGAAAGAGCTGAAGATTTTTATGCTGGAGGGGCAGACGAAAGATACATATCCGGAGATTCGCCGCGGAGAGTTGCATATCTGCCTGGAGAGCAGAAACGTATGGATAGGAGAGCAGCACCTGGGCCTTACGAAATATGAGTTTGATGTCCTTTGTCTCCTGGCGAGACATCCAGGGAGAGTGTTCTCTAAAGAACAGATATATGCGCATACCTGGGAAAAAGAAATCGGGAACGTGGATAATGCGGTGCGATGTGTAATCACCAGTCTGAGAAAAAAACTGAAGGAATATACAGATAAGTACTATATTCAGACAGTGCGGGGAATTGGATATAAGTTTGAAATCCCGGAGGCGTGAGGCTTCCGGGATCTCAAATTCAGGAAAGCAGAGGTTAAAAAGAATCG
>DXFG01000302.1 GCA_019114545.1 Candidatus Blautia pullistercoris
TTTTTAATTTTTGAAATATTTCTTGAAATTGTACACTTTTCCCGGTATACTAAAGAAAAGCGTCAGATATTGCATTGGTGTGTGATGCAGCAGGACACTAAAGTAAGATAAAGGAGCTTGAAAAATGAAGAGAATATTACTGAAATTAAGCGGAGAAGCTCTTGCGGGACCGAAAAAAACCGGCTTTGACGAAGACACGGTGATGGAAGTGGCAAAGCAGGTAAAGGTTCTGGTAGAAGAAGGTATCCAGGTAGGAATCGTTATCGGAGGAGGCAATTTCTGGAGAGGACGGACCAGTGAGAATATTGACCGTACCAAAGCGGATCAGATCGGGATGCTTGCTACTGTCATGAACTGTATTTATGTTTCGGAAATCTTTCGTGCCGCAGGTATGAAGACCAGTGTGCTCACACCTTTTGAATGTGGATCTTTTACAAAGCTTTTCTCAAAAGACCGGGCCAACAAATATTTTGAGCGGAACATGGTGGTATTTATGGCCGGCGGAACAGGCCATCCCTATTTTTCCACGGATACAGCTACTGTACTTCGGGCTATTGAGATCGAGGCAGATACCATTTTCCTGGCAAAGGCCGTGGACGGTGTTTATGACAGCGATCCAAAGCTGAATCCTGATGCAAAGAAATATGATGAGGTCAGTATTCAGGAAGTCATTGATAAAAAGCTGGCAGTTATGGATATGACTGCGTCCATTATGTGTATGGAGAATAAGATGCCTATGCTGGTATTTGGTCTGAATGAAGAGAACAGCATTGTAAATACCGCTCATGGCAGATTCACCGGTACAAAGGTGCTGGTATAGCCAAAAACTTCCCAAGGGAAGAAGAGATAGAAACAGGAGGAAAAAAATATGGCAACTGACGAGAGAATCCAAAAATATGAAAGTAAGATGCAGAAGACCCTGGACGGTCTGGTAAAAGAATATGCTACCATCCGGGCAGGAAGAGCCAATCCGCATATTTTAGATAAAATTACCGTAGACTATTATGGAAGTCCCACACCTCTTCAGCAGGTGGCAAATATTATGGTGCCGGAGGCAAGAATGATCCAGATCCAGCCATGGGAATCTTCGCTGATCAAAGATATCCAGAAAGCGATCCTGTCTTCTGATCTGGGGTTAAATCCCAATACCGACGGAAAAGTGATCCGTCTGGTACTGCCGGAACTCACCGAGGAGAGAAGAAAGGAACTTGTAAAAGACGTAAAGAAAAAAGGAGAGGCTGCCAAAGTAGCTGTCCGCAACGTCCGCAGAGATGCCAATGATTCTTTTAAAAAGCTGGCAAAACAGGACGTGTCTGAAGACGAGATCAAAGAGCTGGAGGATAAGATCCAGAAATCTACAGATAAATATGTAAAAGAAATTGATAAAGCAGTGGAAGAAAAATCCAAAGAGATCATGACTGTATAAAAAACAGTAGAAGGGGCACATACAAAAAACAGGTATTGTGCCTCTTTTATGCGTAGGAGGAGAAAAATATGGTAGTTCCCAGACATGTGGCCATTATCCTGGATGGAAACGGACGTTGGGCGAAGGCGAAAGGGATGCCCAGGACTTACGGACATGTGAAAGGCTGTGATAATCTGGAAAAAATCTGTACAGTGGCAAAGGAGTTAGGAGTCAAGTACCTTACAGTGTATGCCTTTTCCACTGAGAACTGGAAACGTTCGAAAGAAGAAGTAGATGGCCTGATGAAGCTGTTCCGCAACTATATGAAGAAGTGTATCAAAATTTCCCGGGATAATAAAATGCGGGTGCGGGTTATCGGCGATCCAAGGGCTTTTGACCCGGATCTTCAGGATAAGATTCGGGAGCTGGAGGAATATTCCAGCCAGTTTGACGAGCTCCACTTTCAGATTGCCCTGAATTACGGAAGCAGAGATGAGATCACAAGAGCTGTCCGCCGCATGGCAGAAGATGTGCGAAAGGGTGCTTTGGATCCGGAGAGCATTACAGAGGATACCATTTCCGGCTATCTGGATACCCGGGGTCTGCCGGATCCGGATCTGCTGATCCGTACCAGCGGGGAAGAGCGGCTGTCGAATTTTCTTATGTGGCAGCTGGCTTATACGGAATTTTATTTTACAGATGTGGCCTGGCCGGATTTTGACAAGGCAGAATTTGCAAAAGCCATTGAAAAATATAATAAAAGAGACCGCAGATACGGCGGCGTAAAGGAGGACTAAGATGTTCTGGACAAGGCTTTTCAGCGGTATTATCCTGGTGATTCTTGCAGCTGTTTCCATTGCTGCAGGAAGCGCAGTGCTTTTTACGGTATTACTGGCGGTTTCTATTATCGGCATGAATGAGCTTTACCGGGCCACGGGAGTTCATCAAAAAGATTTTGGTCCTCTGGAGATCGCTGGTTATGCAGGGGCCGTGGGATATTATCTTACTCTTTTATGGCGCCAGGGTGAGGAGGTTTCTCTGGTGATCCTGCTTTTCGCTCTGGTCCTGATTATGTGTGTCTATGTATTTACTTATCCCAAATATCAGGCGGAACAGGTTATGGCAGCCATGTTTGGAATCCTCTATGTGGCAGTGATGCTGTCCTATATATACAAGACCAGAAATCTGGAAGGAGGCATCTGGCTGGTTGTTCTGATCTTCTTAAGTTCCTGGGGCAGTGATACCTGTGCCTACTGTGTGGGCCGTCTTATAGGAAAACACAAGATGGCTCCGGTGCTGAGTCCCAAGAAATCTATAGAGGGGGCTGTCGGTGGTGTGGCAGGCGCTGCTCTCTTAGGCGCTGCTTACGCCATGATTATTGCAGGTGTAAATCCGGCCCAGGGCCACACGCCTCTGATGTATGCTCTGATCTGTGCTGTGGGAGCCCTGATCTCTATGGTAGGAGATCTGGCTGCTTCTGCTATAAAGAGAAATAAAGGCATAAAAGATTATGGAACGCTGATCCCGGGCCATGGAGGAATCCTGGACCGGTTCGACAGCGTGATCTTTACGGCGCCTTTTATTTATTTCCTGGCTGAAGTATTGATATGATGCTGAGAGAAAAAAGATACCAGACGAATTTGTTCTGCATTTCGTGGTGCATATAAAGGGGATAAAATTATGACAAAAATCGCAGTATTGGGTTCCACCGGCTCTATCGGGACCCAGACTTTAGATATTGTAAGTAAGAATGAAGACCTTCAGGTGGTGGGCCTGGCTGCCGGAAGAAATATTGATCTGTTGGAAAAACAGATCCGTGCCTTTCGGCCAAGACTTGCTGCAGTAGGGGACCCGGTTCTGGCAAAAGAGCTGGAAATCCGGGTGAAAGATACGGGCTGTAAAGTTGCAGGGGGCATGGAGGGCCTGATCCAGGTAGCAGTTATGGAGGAGGCAGAAATCCTGGTAACAGCTATTGTGGGAATGATCGGTATCCGGCCTACTATTGAGGCTATCTGTGCCGGAAAAGATATTGCTCTGGCCAATAAAGAGACCCTGGTGACTGCCGGACACATTATCATGCCACTGGCGGAAGAAAAAGGGGTAAAGATCTATCCTGTGGACAGTGAACACAGTGCCATTTATCAGTGCCTTCACGGGGAAAAAACCAGGAGTATCCAGAAACTTCTGATCACAGCTTCCGGAGGGCCTTTCCGTGGAAAGAAACGGGAGGATCTGGAACATGTCCGGGTGGAGGATGCTTTAAAGCACCCCAACTGGGCTATGGGACATAAGATTACCATTGATTCCGCCACCCTGGTAAATAAGGGCCTGGAAGTCATGGAGGCAAAATGGCTTTTCGGAGTAGACCTGGATCAGATCCAGGTGGTAGTTCAGCCCCAGAGTGTGATCCATTCCATGGTAGAGTTTGTGGACGGCAGCGTTATGGCTCAGCTTGGCAGTCCGGATATGCGCCTTCCCATTCAGTATGCCCTGTATCGGGGAGAGAGAAGATTTCTGGATGACGAGAGACTGGACTTTTCGAAATTAGGTTCGATTACCTTCGAGGCGCCGGATACAGAAAACTTTAAAGGACTGCCTCTGGCTATAGAAGCTTCCAGAATTGGCGGTTCTATGCCCACAGTATTTAATGCAGCCAATGAAAAGGCTGTGGCCCTGTTTCTGGACCGGAAAATCTCTTTCCTGGATATTTACAGGATTATTGAAGAAGCTATGGAAAGACATCAGGTGATCCCAGATCCGGGAATAAAAGAAATCCTGGATATGGAACAGGATATTTACAGATGGATTGAAGGCAGGTGGTAAATTGAGCATTATTATTGCAATCTTGGTATTTTCTGTGATCATCATTTTTCACGAGCTGGGACATTTTCTTCTGGCAAAAAGGAATGGCATTGCAGTTACGGAATTTTCTCTGGGTATGGGGCCAAGGCTTCTTTCGAAAGTCATTGGAGAGACCCGGTATTCTTTAAAACTGTTTCCCATCGGAGGCTCCTGTATGATGGTGGGAGAGGATGATGATGACGACAGCCAGGGATCTTTTAACCGGGCTTCTGTATGGGCAAGGATCTCTGTGGTAGCGGCAGGGCCGATCTTTAACTTTATCCTGGCCTTTATCTTTGCCATGATCATTACCAGCGTCATCGGATACGATCCCTCTACGGTCCTTCAGGTAGAGGACGGGTCTCCGGCCCAGGAAGCCGGACTTCAGGAGGGAGATGTGATCACAGAGTTTCAGGGTAAGCATATCTCCATTGGAAGGGACCTGGAACTGTATATGACCCTTCACGGGCTTCAGGACGAAAATGTGACTCTGACTTATGAGCGGGACGGAGAGAAACATGAGATTTCCTATACTGCAGACAGCCAGACCAGTTATCTGCTGGGCTTTTATTATTCATCAGAAGGTGAACCGGAGATCACCCAGATCATGCTGGACGGCTCCTTGATGGAAGCAGGAGTCCAGGCAGGAGATATCATCCGGGAGATCAATGGGGTAGAGATCAGTACCGGCCAGGATATCCAGGATTATATTGCCGCCAATCCCTTAGACGGTTCGGAGATCACCCTGGGCATAGAGAGGAACGGGGAAGTCCGGCAGATTTCTGTGACCCCAAAGATGACGAAGCAGGTAGATACAGGCTTTGTCTATAATCTCTACCGGGAAAAGACCAATTTCCTGGGGGTGATCAGATACAGTGCAGTAGAGGTGCGTTACTGGATCACCAGCACCATTGAAAGCCTTGTCATGCTGGTGAGAGGGCAGTTTACAGTTAATGATCTGTCCGGGCCTGTGGGGATCATCAATGTGATCGGAGATTCCTATGAAGAAGCCAGATCAGAGGGAACTGTCATGGTATGGATGCAGATGCTTTACTGGGCGATCCTTCTTTCCGCCAATCTGGGGGTGATGAACCTTCTTCCGATCCCTGCGCTGGATGGTGGAAGACTTGTCTTCCTCATTATTGAAGCTATACGGAGAAAGCGGATGAATCCTAACGTGGAGGGAATGATACACTTTGCAGGGTTTGTCCTTCTGATGGTCCTGATGGTCTTTGTTATGTTTAACGATATCCGGAGAATCTAAAATTTCTGTAAAATTTTCACAGAAATCTCTCTGGAAATCTGTAAAAAATGTGAATTGACGAAATGAAAGACCACCATTTATAATATTCCTGTAATTAAATGAGCGGATATACAGGATAGTGTGTAACTGAAAAGGCATAAGCTATCTGTTTTTGAGTATGCAAAATACTCGGACAGAAAAGTTTATGCCTTCTTTTTTTACCCCATTCTTCCTTATATCCGGAACGAAAGGAGAAAAAAATGAAGGACAAGATTTTTGGCGTACTTCAGAGAGTGGGCAGAAGTTTTATGCTTCCTATCGCCATTCTGCCTGTGGCAGGACTTCTGCTGGGAATCGGAAGCTCACTGACTAACGCAACCACCATTGAAACTTATGGGCTGGAAGGGATTTTAGGTGACGGAACCCTTCTGAATGCCCTGCTGACTATTATGAGTCAGGCGGGAAATGTTATTTTTGACAATCTGCCCCTGATCTTTGCAGTAGGAGTAGCCATCGGTATGGCGAAGAAGGAAAAAGAAGTGGCAGCTCTCGCAGCTATGATCTCTTTCTTTGTTATGCATACCACCATCTCTGCAGTGCTCCAGGTACAGGGACAGATCCTGGAGGACGGTTCCATTGCCTCCTCTGTACTGCCGGGAACCATCGCAGAAGTCTGTGGTATTCCCACTCTGCAGATGGGAGTTTTTGGAGGTATTATCGTGGGACTGGGCGTAGCGGCCCTTCATAACCGTTTTTACAAGATTCAGCTTCCAAATGCGCTTTCCTTTTTTGGGGGATCCAGATTTGTACCGATCATTTCTACCGTGGTTTATCTTCTGGTTGGAATTGCCATGTATTTTGCGTGGCCGGTAGTACAGAACGGAATCTATGCCCTGGGCGGTCTGGTTACAGGAACCGGCTATGTGGGAACCCTTATCTTCGGTATCATTAAAAGAGCCCTGATCCCCTTTGGACTTCACCATGTATTCTACCTTCCATTCTGGCAGACGGCTGTGGGAGGTACCATGGAAGTGGCCGGACAGCTGGTCCAGGGAGGCCAGAACATTTTCTTTGCCCAGCTGGCAGATCCAAGCACCGTGCACTTCAGTGCAGACGCTACCAGATACTTCTCCGGAGAATTTATCTTTATGATCTTCGGTCTTCCGGGA
Organism: Candidatus Blautia pullistercoris; assembly: GCA_019114545.1. Taxonomy (GTDB): domain Bacteria; phylum Bacillota; class Clostridia; order Lachnospirales; family Lachnospiraceae; genus Blautia; species Blautia pullistercoris. The sequence goes on from DXFG01000302.1 coordinate 6,659, forward strand.
GCGGCCCTTGCCATGTACCGCTGCGCCAAACCTGAGAAGAAAAAACAGGCAGGAGGACTTCTTCTTTCCGCAGCTCTGACCTGTATGCTGACGGGAATTACAGAGCCCCTGGAATTTTCTTTCCTGTTTGTGGCCCCGATCCTGTTCGTGGTTCAGGTGATCCTGGCCGGCGCAGCGTACATGATCGCCCATATTTTAAACATAGCTGTAGGTCTTACCTTCTCCGGCGGTTTTATTGATCTGTTTATCTTCGGAATTTTACAGGGAAATGACAAGACAGACTGGATCCGTATCCTGCCGGTGGGAATCATTTACTTTATCCTGTACTTTGTGATTTTTTCTTTCCTGATCAAGAAACTGGATCTGAAGACACCGGGGAGAGAGGACACGGAAGAGACAAAACTTTACACAAAAGCAGATTATAAAGCCAGACAGGAAGGCGGAAGCCAGAACTCAGGAAAGGCTCTGAGCCCGGAAGATGAGAAGAGTATGCTGATTACCAGAGGTCTGGGAGGAAAGAAAAACATTTCCGATGTAGACTGCTGCGCAACCAGGCTGAGATGTACGGTAGTAGATCCGGACAAGGTAAAGGATGCTGTGCTCAAACAGACAGGACCTTCCGGCATCATTAAAAAAGGACAGGGTATCCAGATCATCTATGGACCTTCTGTATCCGTGATCAAGTCTAATCTGGAAGAATATCTGGCAGGAGCGCCGGAGGAAGAAGAAATCTGGGAAGAGGCAGAAGAAACGGCGCCGGAAGCAGCAGTCCAGTCTGTGGAGAAAAAAGAAGAAAGCCCAGAAAAGGAGCCGGCGAAGAAACAAGGACCTGGAAGAATCCTGTACTCACCCTTTAAAGGAAGAGCAGCTTCTATTACAGAGACTCCAGATGAAGCTTTTGCGGAAAGAATGATGGGAGATGGATATGTGGTATTCCCAAGTGAAGGCATCGTATATGCTCCGGAGGACTGTGAGATCAGCTTTGTCTTTCCATCGAAACATGCCCTGGGACTGAGGACAGAGGATGGCCTGGAATATCTCCTTCACATTGGTGTAGATACGGTAAAATTAGAGGGAAAAGGCTTTGAGGTTTTTGTCCGGGAAAATGACAAAGTGAAAAAGGGTGACAAACTCATGGAGTTTGATATAGAATATATTAAAGAGCATGCGAAATCTGAGGCCTGCATAGGCGTCTTCACCAGCTTGGAAGAGGGACAGGAGATCGTGATGAAGACGGAAGGGGATATAGAGCCCCTGGGAGAAATCGCAGAGATCACAGGCTTTTAATAACAGGAAGAAGAAAAGGAGCTGCATGGAATGTTTCGGATCATAAAGGTACTGAACAATAACAGTATTCTCGTACTGAGCAACGAGACGAAAAGGGAATATATACTGATGGGCAGCGGCATAGGCTTTGGCAAAATGCCCGGACAGCAGATAGAGTCCATGAAAGGAGCCAAAGTCTATTCCCTGGTAACCAGAAAGAAGAAACAGTCCGCCTTAAAAGCGGTAAATTCCATTGATCCGGTGTATCTGGAAATTTCCGGGAAAATCATTGACCTGGCAGAAGAGGAATTCTCCAAAGTAAACAGGGATATCCTCCTGGCTATGGCAGATCATATTGCTCTGGCTGCCAAACGGGCCAAAGAGAACATGCAGTTCCCCAATCCTTTTACCAGAGATATTCAGATGCTTTTTTCCAGAGAATTTCAGGTGGCTTTGAAGGGTAGAGAGATCATTCAGGAAAAGACCGGTTTCGTGATTTCCGACGATGAAGCAGGATTAATTGCCCTACACATTCATGCAGGGCTTTCCGACGAGATGGTTTCGGAAACCCTGGAAGCCACCAGGATTATTGAAGAATGTATTGCCATTATTGAGGAACATTTTCAGATGAAGATCCCAAAGGATTCTCTGGCTTATGCACGTATGGTGAGTCACCTTTACTATATGGCGGCCAGAGCCAGAAAGGACGAGCCTCTGAAGGTGGATATGAACGATTATATCTATGAAAAATATCCCCGGACGGCAAAAGCGGCAGAGCTGGTATGCGCCCATATGGGAAAAGAGATGAAAAAAGAGATCCGGAAAGAAGAAATCGGATTTCTGGGGATTCATATTCAGCGGATATTGAGTGAATAAAAATTCAGAGTTGTTAAAATTATTCTTGAAATTCGTCAAAAAAGTGCTATACTAAAAACATGCAGATATAGTTCATTGGTAGAACGTCAGCTTCCCAAGCTGAAGAGGCGGGTTCGATTCCCGTTATCTGCTTGTTTTTATGCCCGTGTAAAGAATAAGCTATTCTGAAAGGCAGAGGGAATACTTAAAAAATCTGTATTTCCCCTGCTTTTTTGCTAAATCTGCCAAGGGTATCTTCCTTTTGGGGCATAAGGAAGCAGTTTGCCGTCAAATTTAATGATAACCCGATGATTTCCATCCCTCTATCATCTCCCAGAATAGCCTGGCCGAATTGGGAAGCTGAGATTTCTTACGGCAGACCAGGGCAATCTGAGAGTACAGGTTTTTCTCTTTCAGAAATCGTAGTTCTATTTCCAGAGAAGCTTGGGAAGGGAGTGATTCTGGTGCTCCGGAGGCTGGGAGAAGCCCCACGCCCATTCCCAGAGAGGCCAGAGCCAGAGTTGTCTGGGCATCATCGTTACAGCAGAGGATGCGGGGAGAGATTCCTTCTGTCTCAAAGCGCATTTTCAGCATTTCTTCCCAGCGGCGGTAAAGGATAAGGGGGGTATTTTCCAGATCTTTTACAGTAAGAGCGCTTTCTTTATGGCAGGGGAAAAAAGAAGAGTGTCCTATAGCCAGAAAGGGCTCTTTTTTTATGTATAAAATATCCATCTGTGTTTTTGAAAAAGGCGTCCTTACAAGAGCCAGATCTATCTGGCCATTCTGAAGCTGTTCTAAGAGCTGATAGGTATTGGCGCTGTATATTTCATACCGGATGTTGGGATACTTTTTCCAGAAGCAGCAGATCCACCTGGGAAAGAGCTGATCCTTTACAGAAGATATGACTCCGATACGCAGAGTTCCCATTGCTCCTTCCTGAAAATCAGCCATTTCCGTTACAGCAGCGTCACACATTCCCAGGATCCGCTGGGCCCGCTCATAAAAATGATGACCGGCTTCTGTCAGGTGAAGCCGTTTTCCATCCCGGGTGAAAAGAGGGCACTTCAGCTCCTCTTCTAAAAGCCTCAGCTGAGCAGTAAGGGGAGGCTGGGTCATATTTAAACGTCTGGCAGCCCCTGTCAGGGTGCCTTCTTCTACAATAGCAGTAAAATATCGAAGCTGTCGGATATCCATAGGGGGTCTCCTATATTTTTTTTGTATAATAATAACATAAAATAAATATTTTTCAAATAATTAAAAAAGGGATATACTGGAAAGGAAAGTGAGAAAGGAGGTTATGAAAAGGTGAAATATTTGAAAATTTATTTGAAAGATTATAAGAGAGACAGTATCCTGGCTCCTTTATTTAAAATGCTGGAAGCGATGTTCGATCTGCTGGTTCCTGTGGTAGTGGCCCATATTATCAATGTAGGCATTGCCAATCAGGACCGGGGAGATATCCTGAGGAGCTGCGGGATCCTGGTACTTATGGCTATTGTAGGACTATGCTGCAGCTTCACTGCCCAGTATTTTGCTGCCAGAGCTGCTATCGGAAGCGCTACCGGACTGCGGCATATGCTTTTTGCTCATATACAGAAACTGGGGTTTTCGGAGATGGATACCATCGGAACCAGCACTCTGATTACCAGAATGACCAGTGATATCAACCAGGTGCAAAACGGCCTGAACCTGTTCCTGCGGCTTTTCCTGAGAAGCCCCTTTATTGTTTTCGGGGCTATGGTCATGGCTTTTACCATCAATGTAAAGATCGCCCTTATTTTTGTGGTGACCATTCCGGTACTCTCTGTTATTATTTTCGGAATTATGGCTATCACATCACCCCTTTATAAAAAAGTCCAGGGGAAACTGGATGTGATCACTGGGAACGCCAGAGAAAATCTTTCCGGCATCCGGGTGATCCGGGCTTTTGGAAGAGAAAAACAGGAAACCGAGAATTTTTCCCGGGCTAACGGAGAACTGGTAAAAGGACAGCTGTTTGTGGGACGGATTTCTGCATTGATGAATCCTCTTACTTATTCTGTAGTAAATATAGGGATCATCGCTATCCTCTGGGCCGGCTCCCGTTCAGTGGATACCGGAGTGCTGATGAGCGGTGGTATTGTTGCCCTTGTAAACTACATGAGCCAGATCCTGGTGGAGCTGGTAAAGCTGGCCAATCTGATCGTGACCATGAGCCGTGCCATGGCCAGCCTGGGACGTGTGGAACAGATCCTGGATACAAAGACAGCTATGGAATTTCCGGAAAAGACAAAAATCATGGAAAAAGTCAGTGGAGAAACTGCAGAAGAAGCCGTGTATTTCGACCATGTCAGTCTTTCTTATGCCCAGGCAGGGGAGGAAAGTCTCAGTGACATAAGTTTTTCTGTAAAAAAAGGAGAGACTATCGGTATTATCGGCGGTACAGGCAGCGGAAAATCCAGTCTGGTTCACTTGATCCCCAGATTTTATGACGCTACTTCAGGAGAAATCTTTCTTCTGGGACGGCCCATCAAAGAATGGGATCGGGAAACGCTCCGGCAGAAGGTTGGGATCGTTATGCAGAAAGTCCAGGTATTTTCCGGAACGATCCGCTCCAACCTTCTTATGGGAAATGAGGGAGCTACAGAAGAAGAAATGTGGCAGGCCCTGAGAGATGCGCAGGCGGAAGAATTTGTCCGGAAAAAAACGGAAGGACTGGAAGAATTAGTGGAACAGGGAGGAAGAAATCTTTCCGGAGGACAGAAACAGAGGCTCACTATTGCAAGAGCCCTGGTGAGAAAACCAGAGATTCTGATTCTGGACGATAGTTCCAGTGCATTGGACTATGCTACAGATGCTGCTCTTCGAAAGGCTCTTAAAAACCTGCCGTCAAATGTGACTGTTTTTCTGGTATCCCAGAGAACTTCCAGTATCCGTCACGCAGATCATATCCTTGTACTGGACGATGGAAAGACAGCTGGATGGGGAACCCATGAGGAGCTGCTGGAATCCTGTCAGATCTACAGAGAAATCTATGAAAGCCAGTACGGGAAAGGAGAAAGTGCAGTATGAAACAGAAGAAAACTTTTTTCAGAGTACTTCGCCATATCAGGCCCTACAGCTTCTTTGTGATCTTAAGTATCCTCTGCGGAGCAGTCAGCGTGGCCGCTCAGCTTCTGGTGCCTATCTTCTGCGGAGACGCCATTGACTATATGCTGGGAATCGGAAGAGTAGACTTTGAGGCTGTCAAAAGGCTTATTTTTTCTATTGTTCTGGTAACTGCTTTTTCCGCAGTGGCCCAGTGGGTGCTGGCGGCCTGTAATAACCGGGTGACTTTCTGCGTGTCAAGAGATCTGAGAAATGAAGCTATGAAGAAGATACAGAATCTCCCTCTGTCCTATCTGGACGCCCACCCTTCCGGAGATCTGGTCAGCAGGATCATCGCAGATGTAGATACTTTTGCCGACGGACTGCTGATGGGATTTACGCAGTTCTTTACAGGGATCCTGACGATCCTTGGTACACTGGGGATCATGCTTTTCCTGAATCCCGGAATTACAGCTATCGTAGTACTGCTGACACCATTAAGTCTTTTTGTGGCTGGATTTATTGCAAAAAGAACCTACAAATATTTTGGAAAACAGGCGAAAGTGCGGGGGGAGCAGACAGCTCTTATCAATGAGATGGTAGAAGGGCAGAAGGTGGTTCAGGCATTTGGATATGAAGAGAAGAGTATGGAGACATTTGATGAAGTAAATGAAAGACTCCGGGATGTCAGCGTGAAAGCGGTATTTTTCTCCAGCCTGACCAATCCCAGCACAAGGCTGGTCAACAATATCGTCTATGCAGGGGTAGGTCTGGCCAGTGCTATGATTGCTATTTCCGGCGGGATCACCATTGGGGAACTGAGTATTTTTTTAAGCTATGCCAGTCAGTATGCAAAACCTTTTAATGAAATCTCGGGAGTGGTTACGGAAATGCAGAATGCCCTTGCATGCGCTGCCCGTATTTTTGAATTGATTGATGTGTCTGATGAAGTACCGGACAGAGAAAATGCAGTGGAATTTCACAGTCAGGGTCAGGTGGATCTTTCCCATGTGTCCTTCAGCTATGATCCGGATAAGCCTCTCATTGAAGACTTAAACCTGGAAGTGAAGCCCGGACAGCGGATTGCCATTGTAGGCCCTACCGGTTGCGGGAAGACTACCCTGATCAATCTGTTAATGCGTTTTTATGATGTACGGGAGGGAAGCATAAAAATTGACGGAAGGGATATCCGTGACATGACCCGTCATTCTCTGCGGCAGAATTTCGGCATGGTCCTTCAGGATACCTGGTTAAAGGCCGGAACGATCCGGGAGAATATCGCCTATGGAAAACCGGAAGCTTCTATGGAAGAAGTGGTGGAAGCAGCCAAAGCCGCTCACGCCCACAGCTTTATCCGGAGACTTCCCAAGGGCTACGATACCATTATCAGCGAAAACGGCGGCAATATCAGTCAGGGACAGAAGCAGCTTCTGTGCATTGCCAGAGTTATGCTCTGTCTTCCGCCCATGCTGATCCTGGACGAGGCTACCAGCAACATTGATACCAGGACAGAAATCCGTATCCAGGAAGCCTTTGCCAGAATGATGAAAGGACGTACCAGCTTCCTGGTAGCTCATCGGCTTTCCACCATCCGGGAGGCAGATGTGATCCTGGTAATGAAGGACGGTCATATCCTGGAGAAGGGAACCCATGAATCCCTGATGGCTCGTCATGGTTTCTATGAAAAGCTGTACAACAGCCAGTTTGGGGGATAAAGAGCTATCCGGATAAAGATCGGATAAGAGAAATGTAATTCAATGCAGTGACTATAAAAAGGAGCTTTGAGGAAGTGGAAATACGATTCCTCAAAGCTTCATTTTTAGCTTTTGAATTTGTTATTTCAGCATATCTGTAATACAAATTCTCAGATCTTCAAAAATCCCAGATTCAATCAGATCAGAGAAAGAATATTGCGTAGAATCCTCTGTACCTTCAAAGGAATAGGCTTGTACAGTTTCTTTCATCGGGTTTACGATCCAATATTCTCTTACACCGGCAGTACGGTATTTCAAAAGTTTGGTGAGATAATCCATGCGCTGGCTGCTTGGCGATACAATCTCGATGATCCAATCCGGAGCACCGCTGCACCCCTTATCTGTAAGCTTATTTTTATCACATATTACGCTGATGTCCGGCTCCACATAGTTTTTATCATCTTTACTTAAAAACACAGCAAATGGAGCGGGATAGACTTCACAGGACCCACCTTTACCGGAAATATAGTTTCCGATAACCCGGCTGAATTCCTGGAGGATTTTCTGATGGATCCTGCTGGGCGGCGCCATCATATATAATTTTCCGTCAATCAGCTCGCCTCGCTTA
>DXFG01000303.1 GCA_019114545.1 Candidatus Blautia pullistercoris
AGAATCATCTGACGGATATTGCAGGAATAAGAATTATATGTTACTTTGAAGCAGATGTATATCATGTTGCTGAACAGCTCAAGAAATATACAGATATGATTTGCATGAGGGAAAGCGACTATATTGCAAATCCCAAGCCAAATGGCTACAAGAGCTATCATATTATTTTAGGAGTGCCTGTCTATCATACGGACAGCAAAGAATATTATCCGGTGGAAGTGCAGATACGTTCGTTAACGATGGATCTCTGGGCCAGTATGGAGCACAGGATTATTTATAAATCTCCGAATGTAGATATCGAAAAATCAAGGGAAGTATTTTTAAAATTTGCAAATGAGCTGAAGGAATGTGAAAATCAGTTATTTGACTTGAAAGAAGAAAATAATAAAATGGGAGGGGAGAGATAAGGCTATGGATAGCAAGAAGAGTACGGGAATAATCCCTTCGGCAGAAGAGGCAGAGAGGTTATTAGAAGATGCAGGAAAAAGGAATCCCGGATTATGGATAAAGCACAGCAGAACAGCAGGCTGCTGTGCAAGAAAAATTGCAGAAAAGTGTCCTGGAATGGAGGCAGATAAAGCTTATGTGATGGGATTGCTCCATGATATCGGGAGAAGAGAGGGAATTATGGACATGAAACACATTATATGTGGATATCGTTTTATGAAATCAAAGGGATATGTGGATATCTACAATGTGGTCAACCTGAATTAAAAGCAGCAGCAATCTCTACAAAAAAAAGAAACCAGAATCAATGAGGGGGGAAGGTTGATTCTGGTTTCTCTTTTTTTAATATTGTAAAATATTAAAAAGAAGGAGAGCCGGTTAAAATTAATACCGGCATATGAAAAAGAAAAAGATTTTTGAAAAAGTCTTATCGGCTTTTACAAGTAATAATATAACTGGAAAATGTGATGATTCTGTGATGAAAAGATAAAAGAAATGTGAAATTGCTAAAAATTACAAATTATCGACCGAAAATGTATCAGACCAGAAGAAAATCTGATAACGCAACAAGAGCAGGAATCTGAGGGGGCTGATTCCTGCTCTTGTCTTATAATCATAAAAAAGAAGGAGTAACTGACATTTCCTATGTCAGTATATGAAAAGAAAAAGATTTTGAAAAAGTCTTATTGGCTTTTACAAGTATTAATATACAGGGTAAATAAGGATATTTTGTGACAAAAGGCTAAAAGAAAAATAAAAAAGGATTTTTTTGATTTATATTTTTTTTAGTTTTCCTTTTTAATTTCTTATTTTTCTGCTTTGTAGGGCGGATCGGCAGGATAACTTCCCGCTGCTTTCTGCATACCACGCTGGATCGCATCTCTGGAATTTTTCCAGTCTGCATCTTTGTTCTTGTAGTCAAATTTGTCACAGAACCATTCCAGATCATCGGTAACTCTCTGGAGATTTTCGGTCATCAGAGGAAACAGAGTATTATAGAATTCTTTTTTTTCTTTATCGGAAAGGAGAACTTCTGCTGTTTCTACCAGATCGGCGAAATGGGGAAGACAGAATCCTTTGCTGTTTTTGAAGAGGTCCTTAAATTCCGGATTTTTTCTGTATAACTCGAAGAAGGTATCCAGGTAGCGGTTGTAAGTATTTCTGTAATAGTCACAGATATAACAGGAATGTTCCTGTTCTTTCACCCAGCTTCCGATGGATGTCTTAGGATTGTCTGTATCGATCTTTGCTTTTTTAAAATGTCCCAGCATGGAAGCCTTTCCCGGTGAAAACATTTTCAGCTGCTGCTTCAGTTCTTCGTTTTTCTTTTTAAAATGAGTAGTCAGGATCAGACCACAGCCCAGGCGATTGCCATAATCAAACATTTTTTTATAGTGTTCCCGGCAAAATCCCATTTTATCAGTTTCTGCCCGGACGTCGTCTTCCATATAGGAGGCCCCGGAACCAAGCACAAAGTCTATGGCGTGTTGTTCCAGATTTCGTTCAATAAAACAGAAAGGGCATTCGTCTTCTGCCTTAAAAGCGTCCATTAAAGGAATGGTGTATATTTTTTCTTTCATAGCAAGTTCCTCGATTCTCGTTTTTTTAAGAGTAACACAAATGAGAAAAGAAGAAAAGAGAAATAGTAAGGATTTATCCATACAGCTCAGATCCGCAGACATAGGGGGATAGTTACGAAAAATGTGGAAAACCCCATGAAAAATTTTTATGGATGTGGAAAAAGAATTTCCGGATGAAGATGATTTTCAGGTATCCCTGGAGAGAAAAAAGTGGTAAAATGGTTTTCAGAATATATACAGAATGGAGAGGAACGAAATGAGCAAGGAATACCATATTGAAACAAAATGTATCCAGTCCGGCTGGAAACCTAAAAAAGGCGAACCCAGAATGATGCCGATCATTCAGAGCACAACATTCAAATACGACACTACAGAAGAAATGGGACGTCTTTTTGATCTGAAGGACAATGGATATTTTTATACAAGATGTCAGAATCCTACCAATGATATGGTTGCGGCTAAGATTGCAGATCTGGAAGGCGGCGTTGCAGCGGTTCTTACTTCTTCCGGACAGGCTGCCAATTTCTATGCAGTGTTTAATATCTGTGAGTCAGGAGACCATGTGATCTGTGCTTCCGCCATTTACGGAGGAACGTTAAATGTACTGGGCGTTACTGCAAAGAAGATGGGAATCGACTGTACCTTTATTGATGTGGATGCTCCTAAGGAAGAGCTGGATAAGGCCTTCCGCCCGAATACCAAGGCAGTGATCGCTGAGACCATTGCAAATCCGGCTCTGGTAGTTCTGGACATTGAGAAGATGGCAGATCTGGCTCACAGCCATGGAGTTCCCCTGATCGTGGATAATACCTTTGCTACTCCGGTAAATTGCCAGCCCTTCAAATGGGGAGCAGATATTGTGACACATTCCACAACAAAATATATGGACGGACATGCAGCCCAGGTAGGCGGCGCTATTGTGGACAGCGGAAATTTTGATTGGGAAGCTCATGCAGAGAAATTCCCTGGACTGACAAAACCGGATGAGTCTTACCATGGAGTTATCTATACAAAACAGTTTGGAAAAGCCGCTTATATTACCAAGATCAACGCTCAGCTTATGAGAGACCTGGGTTCCATACCTTCTCCTATGAACAGCTTTATTCTGAATCTGGGACTGGAATCTCTGGTGCTGAGAGTAGAGAGACACTGCTATAATGCTCAGAAGGTAGCAGAATATCTGGAGGCCCATCCCCTTGTAGGAAAGGTAAATTATCCGGGACTGCCCGGGGATAAATATTATAACCTGGCTCAGAAGTATATGCCAAAGGGAACCTGCGGAGTTATTTCCTTTGAATTAAAAGCAGGAAGAGAGGCTGCTGTGAAATTTATGGACAGCCTGAAACTGGCTTCTATTGTAACTCATGTAGCAGATGCAAAGACAAGTGTCCTTCATCCTGCCAGCCATACCCACAGACAGCTCAATGATGAGCAGCTTGTGGCTGCAGGGGTTTCTCCGGGAATGATTCGTCTGTCTGTTGGAATCGAGCATATTGATGATATCATCGGAGATCTGGAGCAGGCTCTTGCCGCCAGTGAAAAATAAAATTTTGGGAAACCGTTATTATGAATTTATATCAGATCACTTCCTGGAGCCAGGCGTTATTCCGGCTCCAGGTTCCGGAAGAGGGACTGTATATAGACGCTACCATGGGAAATGGACATGACACGTTGTTTCTCTGTCAGATGGCTAAAGAAAAAGGAAAGGTTCTGGCCTTTGACATTCAGGAACAGGCTTTGACAGCAACAGACCGGCTTCTCAGAGAACATCAGATGAGAGACCGGGCAATCCTGTATCTGGAAAGCCATGTTCACATGGACAGATATGTACAGGAGGAGTCGGTAGACGGGATCTTTTTCAATTTCGGTTATCTGCCGGGAGGGGACCATGCTCTTGCCACCCGGCCGGATACCAGCGTGGAAGCCATTGGAAAAGGGTTGAAGCTTTTGAAAAAGGGCGGCGTTATGGCTCTTTGTATTTATAGCGGAGGCGATACGGGATACGAGGAGAAAGAGAAGATCCTGGAGTATATGAAGTCTTTGGATGAAAAAAGATACCTGGTTATTGCAAACAGCTTCTATAACAGAAAAAAAGATCCGCCCTTGCCGGTATTTGTTGTAAAGAGGTAAAGAAAGTATGGGACTTGCGTTTTCTGACATATAATAAAGATAAGTCAGAACACAGGTCCCTGTTTTTATGTATAAAGAAAAAGATTCGGTTGTGTTTCTTCTTTTATTTTTTATACTTCTTCCCTATCTGATGACCGTCCTCATTCTGGGAAGGAAGGCCTGTCCCCTAAGCAGAGAAATTTCTCTGGAAGAATATGTGCCGGCTGTGACAGCTTCTCAGATTTCCTGGGATTACAGCAAAGAAGCCATCAAGGTACAGACAGTGGCGGCCAGAAGCAATCTGTATGTTCAACAGGATAAAGCAGCGGAAAATCCGCTCATACAGGAGGCTGTGAGCTATATAAGAAAACTGGATATGAACAGCTTTATGCTGGAAAAATATCAGGTTTTTCTGGAGGCTGCCAGAGAAACCAGAGGGCAGGTACTCAAAGAAAACGGAGAAGTCAAGGAGATCCCTTATCATGCCGTAAGCGGAGGAAAGACGAGAGATGGGGCAGAAATTCTGGGAGAGGTCTACAGCTATCTTTCTTCTGCAGACACATCAAAAGATATAGACAGTCCGGATTATGTGAAAGGCTGTTATTTTTCAAAAGAAGAGCTGGAAAATAAGATTCAGGAGCATTATACAGGATTTTCTTTTGATGAAGCCGGAACTGTAGAAGTGAAAACTTCAGATTCAGCCGGATATGTACTGGATATTCAAATAGGAAATCAAGAATTTCAGGGAGAAGAGATAAAAGCGATTCTGGATCTTCCCTCATCCTGTTTTACTGTTCAGAAACTGGAGGAGGAAATACGTTTTTTGTGCAGGGGGCAGGGCCATGGGATGGGAATCAGCCAGTATACGGTCCAGCAGATGTCTTTAGAAGGAAAAAAGTACGAAGAAATTCTTTCGTACTTTTTTCCTGAATTGCGTCTAGAATCTTTAAATTGAAATGTGAGTGATACAGTACACTATGGTGCGGTGACCAGATTCAGATAGGATGTTTCCACTGTGATTCCGTCTTCTGTAGAGATATCGGAAATAAGAAATTCTACCTGATCCCCCTCTTTGATCTCATAAAATCCCTGGACATTAAAGGGATAGAGGAGAGTCATGGAGCCGTGTATGGTAATAGTGCTTCCATTCTTAATATCATCTCCGGAATAATCTTTTAGATTGGTGACTTTTGCCTCTATGGTGGTGGAGTCAGTAATGGAAGTAATCTC
>DXFG01000304.1 GCA_019114545.1 Candidatus Blautia pullistercoris
TTCTGCCAATGACGGTAACATAATCCTTGTAAAATGCAATTACTAAAAATGAGGTAAGGGAGGATTTTTCCAATGAAAACAGTTAAAATTTCACTGAACTCTATCGACAAAGTTAAATCTTTTGTAAATGACATCACAAAATTCGATTATGATTTTGATTTAGTTTCCGGTAGATATGTAATCGATGCGAAGTCCATCATGGGTATCTTTTCTTTAGATTTATCTAAACCTATCGACTTAAATATCCATGCTTCCGATGCAGCTCTGGACAAAATCTTAGAGACATTAAAACCATACTTAGTATAATCAAAGCTATTTTTGAAAGGCTGCCGCTTCATGCGGCGGCTTTTTTTATACTATACCCCGATGTTTGCATGGTTACTGTTTTGATGCTCCATATGCCTGCATCGGGGTATAATGGTTTTCCTATTCTGCTTCACAAACTACTGTTTCTGCTGTCTCTATGGCTTCTTTCACCATATCCTCAATTTTGTCCTGAAGCCGCTCTTCCGATTTCCGGATCACCTGGATATTGGGCTTCGTCACCGGATGTTTTGCCACAAAAATGGTGCAGCAGTCTTCATAAGGAAGAATAGAAGTCTCATAAGTCTGGATCTTCAGTGCCACGTCTACAATCTCCTGTTTGTCAAAACCGATCAGGGGACGGAATACAGGCATGGTACAGACTTCATTGGTCGCCGCAAGGCTGTGGATCGTCTGGCTGGCAACCTGTCCGATACTCTCTCCGGTTACCAGGGCCATACAGTTATCCTGTCTGGCAAAGGCTTCTGCGATCTTCATCATATACCGACGCATGATAATGGTCAGTTCCTCATGAGGACACTTATCGTAGATATAAAGCTGAATATCTGTAAAATTCACAATATGGAGACGGATAGGTCCTGCATACCGGGACACCAGTTTTGCCAGATCAATGACCTTCTGCTTTGCCCGTTCACTGGTGTAAGGAGGCGCATGGAAATAAACGGCGTCAATGGTCACTCCTCTCTTGGCGATCATATAGCCGGCTACCGGACTGTCGATACCGCCGGAAAGAAGAAGCATGGCACTGCCGTTGGTTCCCAGAGGCATACCTCCCGGTCCCGGAATATTCTCGGAATACAGATAGATCTTATTCCGTATCTCCACATTCACTGTCACCTGGGGATGATGGACATCCACTTTCATGTTGGGACAAGCCTCCAGGATCACGCCTCCCAGTTCGCTGCTCACCTCCATGGACTGCATGGGATAGGATTTTTTATTTCTCCTGGTATTTACTTTAAAAGTCAGAACTTTTTCACCGTAAACTTTTTTCACATAATCCGCCACATCTTTGGAAAGCTGTTCAAATCCCTGATCCTCCAGCACCACAGCCGGACAGATCCCGTATATGCCAAAGACCCTCTTCAGAGCTTCTACTGCTTCTTCATAGTCATATTCTCCCTGGGGGTATACAAAAATACGCCCCATCTCCTTTACTACCTGAAAAGTTCCCTCTACATTCTTCAACTGATATTTTATCTGCTGTACCAGAGCATCTTCAAAGATATAACGGTTTTTTCCCTTAATGGCAATTTCCGCATATTTGATCAAAAAAGCCTTATACATACAAATTTCTCCTTATATTCCTATTTTCTTGCGTATCTCCTCAGCATAGGAAGCAGCTCCCTCAAAGTTTCCAGCGTATAGTCCAGCTCTTCTTTTCCGGTAAATTCGCTGAAGCTGAAACGGATGGCCGATTCCTTCCTCTGGGGACTAAGTCCTATGGCGCCCAGAGAAGCACTTCCTGTTCTTTTGTGACTGGAACAGGCGCTTCCGGCGGAAACATAAATCCCCTTATCCTCAAGAGAATGGAGAAGCACTTCACTTCTCACACCCAGAAAGCTGGCATTTAAAATATGAGGTGCTCCTTCGGAGGGCCGTGGGCCGTTGATTTCTACCCCTTCTATCTTTTTAAGCTCTCTGGCAAAGTATTCTTTCAATTCCCGCATATGAGCAGTATTTTCCTCCAGGTGTTCATAAATGATCCTGGCCGCTTCTCCCATTCCGGCAATCCCCGGTACATTATCGGTTCCCGAACGCATTCCCTTCTGCTGGCCTCCCCCCAGGATCAGAGGCTGGATCTTCACTTTGTCTCCGATATACAAAAATCCCACACCTTTTGGACCGTGTATTTTGTGGCTGCTTACAGAAAGAAGGTCGATCTTCATTTTTTTGGGGAAGATCCGGTACTTGCCGTAAGCCTGAATGGCATCTACATGGAAAAAGGCGTCAGGATTTTTTTCCTTGATGATACGGCCCATCTCTTCCACCGGCAGAACGGCTCCCAGTTCATTGTTCACATACATGGCGGACACCAGAATGGTATCCTCTCTCACTGCTTCGGACAGTTTTTCCAGAGACAGGTTTCCCTCTTCGTCCACAGGGATCCTGGTAACTTCAAAACCCTGTTCCTCCAGCCAGTCTATAGGCGCAGATACTGCTGCGTGTTCAAAAACCGTGGTGATGATATGTTTCCCTTTTCTCTGATTGGCCATAGCCGTTCCTATCAGGGCCCAGTTATCTGACTCTGTTCCTCCTGAAGTAAAATAGATCTCCTTATCCTGGACTTTCAGAGTCTTTGCAATCTCTTTTGCCGCCTCTTTCACATAGTTCTCTGCCTGAACGCCTTTTAAATGCATAGCCGATGGATTTCCATAGTCCTCCATCATGGTCCTGACCACAATATCCTTTACTTCTTCATAGCATCTGGTAGTGGCAGAATTATCCAGATATGCTTCCATCTCTATTCCTCCATTGCAAACATCAGAACAGACAGCACCGCCAGACCTGCGGTCTCTGTTCTCAGTATCCTTTTTCCCAGTGTGATCACCTGGGCGTTCGCACCGGAAACCGCCAGATTTACTTCTTCTTCCTCAAATCCGCCTTCCGGCCCGATAAAAATCCCTACCGACTGTCCCGGGGTGATCTTTTCCAGGATTTCTCTGGTATGTTTCATATCCTTGGCCAGCTCATAGGGCAGGAGTACCACATCCAGCTTTGCCCCGTACTGTACCGCTTCCTGAAAATTCATGACCTCTTTAATCTGAGGCACGTACATTCTCTTGGACTGCTTGGCTGCGCTTTCTGCTATAGTCTGCCATCTGGCCAGCTTTTTTTCTTCTTTTTTCTTATCCAGCTTCACAACCGAACGTCTGGAAGCCACAGGGATCACCTGGTGCACTCCCAGCTCCACCGCTTTCTGGATGATCAGCTCCATCTTGTCCCCTTTGGGAAGCCCCTGAAAGAGAAACAGCTTTGAGGGCAGCTCATAGCCGGCCTCCTGGACATACATAATGTGGGCAATGATCTCCTCCTCATGAAGGGCTTCAATATAGCAGGTATATTCCAGCTTTCCTCCATCGCTGATCAGGATTTCCTCTCCCTCTCTCATCCGCAGAACATTTTTGATATGGTTTACATCGCTGCCGGTAATCGAAATCTTTTTTTCCCCTATCCGGACAGGATCTGCAAAAAAACGATACATCCTTACACCTTAATTCTTTCTGGCTGTCACAGACACCCACTCACCCTGACGGGTAACCTCCAGCACTTCCAGTCCGGCCCTTTCCACCGCTTCTGTCACTACAGATTCCTTTACATCAAGAATACCGGAAGTAATATAGATTCCTCCCTTTTTCATCTGATGAACGATCACCGGAGTCAGAGGAACCAGCACATCTGCCAGGATATTGGCAGTTACGATATCATATTTCTCATATCCTACTGCATCCTGGATTTCGTTGTCATCTATAATGTTTCCGATCATCATCTCAAAGTCTTTATCCGGGATCTGATTAGCCTCTTTGTTCTCCTCTACAGCCGGCACCGCACAGGGATCCAGGTCGGTCCCCACTGCATGGGCAGCTCCCAGCTTTAAAGCCACAATAGAAAGGATCCCGCTTCCGGTTCCCACATCCAGAAGAACCGTATCTTTTGTCACATATTTTTTCAGCTGGCGGATGCAGAGCTGGGTTGTCTCATGCATGCCTGTTCCAAAAGCAGTTCCCGGGTCAATATGAATAATCATCCGGTCCTTGTCTTCTTCCTTAACAGTCTCCCAGGAAGGGATAATCAGAATGTCATCTACATAAAACTGTTTAAAATACTGTTTCCAGTTATTGATCCAGTCAATGTCTTCTGTCTCATCCACAGCAATGGAACCTTCTCCGATATCCAGAAAATCTCTGAGTCCTTCCAGTTCCTGGTTCACCATAGCCAATACCTGTTCTTCTGAAACCTCTTCCCCATTTACCAGCAGTTTCCCGTCTTCTGTTTCTTCCACAAAAAAGCTGAGATAAGCTGTGCCGTCATCCTCTCCCATCTGGGGCAGGATGTCTACAAACATCTGCTCCTTTTCCAGGGCAGTAAGAGGCACATTGTCTTCTATCTGTGCTCCTTCCAGGCCAATGTCATAAAGAGTGCTGATAATAATATCTTCCGCCTCTGTTCTTGTCTTAATTTTAAATTTCTTCCATTTCATAAAATTCACCCGGGCTGTGGCATTCATCATATGTCAGGAATAATGCTACAGCTCCTTTCCTTTCTTTTCTATATACAATTATACCAGCATAAAAGTCAGAGTAATCGTAAATACCGATAAGATCGTGGTTACCACAATTCCTTCTGCAATAGGCTTGGGATCTCTTCCGTACTGTTCACAGAGCATAGCCGGGAAATTTCCCACCGGGAGAACAGCCATAAGGAGTACCACTTCCCGTATCAGCAGATCAGACAGTACCGGGCGAAGAGCCAGTGCCAGCAGTATGGGAAAAGCAATAAACCGAATAAAGACAAAAACAAGAAGCCGTCTGTTTTTCATCATGTCTTTGACCTTCATTCCAGCCAGGGAAATCCCGATTACGATCATAGATAAAAGGGTGCAGGCATTGCCGTAATAGCCAGCCAGAGTCTCGATCTCCTCCGGCAGCTCAATGTGAAACCAGTAAATAGCAAAAGCTGCGATACAGGCAAGCAGCCCGGGGCTGAGATAATCTTTCCAGGACTGCTTCTTCCCCTGGTTGTCTTTTTTTAACAGCATAATTCCAAAAGTAAAGATTGTAAGATTAAAGAGGAAATTGAAGACGATCACATAAACCATAGATTCCGGCCCGATAATCGCCAGTGCAACAGGAATTCCAATAAATCCCGTATTCCCGAAAACTGTCATCAGAACATAGGCATTCTTCAGATGCCCCGGCACTTTCAGCACCCATACCAGAAAATATCCGAAAAAAATCAGAAAGAGATAAAAAATAACGCTGATAGCCCCAACAAAAATCACATTTTCTCTTGGGATCTGGGAAAGGTCATTAAACATGCTGACAATGACCAGCCCCGGTGAACATACATTTACCACCAGCGCCGACAGATCTTTTGAAGCGCTGTCCGATATCATTTTCTTTTTATACAGCACAAAACCGGTAAGGATCAAGATAAAGATCATTACCATCTGTTCCAGCACCACCAAGCTGCTCATTTTCCTCTTCCTTTTCTCTCCCGAAATCCTGAAAACATTCAAAATCCGCCCTGCCGGGCTCCTTTTTCATGTTTTGCGGGTCTCAAATTCATGTTTTTTCATGCAAGCATGAAAAACATGACCTTTCGACCCTGATATCATGTTATTATAGAAGAAATGTTTTTAAATTGCAATACAAAAAGAAGCCCCCTAAGGGACTTCTTTAACCTTCAAATATGTCTTTCAGCTTCTCACCGAATTTTTTCTTTTTCTCACCGCTTGCAGGACGATTTCCGCAGGCCTCGTCAAATTTACGCAGGGCTTCTTTTGCTTCTTCGTTGAGTTTGGTAGGAACCTGTACCACCAGAGTTACATAATGATCTCCTCGTACATTTTTATTTCTCAGAGAAGGTACTCCTTTTCCTTTCAGACGGACTTTTGTGTCTGTCTGTGTTCCCGGTTTTACATCATACATGACATCGCCGTCTACGGTACTGATCCGCACCTCTCCGCCGAGAGCTGCCTGTGCAAAGGTGATCGGTGCAGTGGAAAATATGTTCATATCCTGTCTCTGGAAAATCGGATGGCGGGCAACCACCACTTCTACCATCAGGTCTCCTCTTGGTCCGCCGTTTGTTCCCGGTTCTCCTTTTTCCCGGATACGAATACTCTGTCCGTTATCGATACCTGCCGGTATGGTTACTTTGATCTTTTTGCGGTTGGAAATGAATCCTGTTCCCCGGCAGTCCGGACATTTGTCTTTGATCACTTTTCCGGTTCCATGACAGTCGGGACAGGTCTGAACATTCTGGATCGTTCCGAACATGGACTGCTGGGTATATACTACCTGACCGGTTCCGTGGCATTTAGAACAGGTCTCCGGTGATGTTCCCGGCTTCGCCCCCGTTCCATGACATGTCTCACAGGTATCTTTCAGGGTAAGATCCAGCTCTTTCTCGCAGCCGAACACTGCCTCTTCAAAAGTGATCCGCACAGAAGCATGAACATTGGCACCCTTCATAGGGCCATTGTTCGGTCTACGTCTTCCTCCGCCGAACAGATCACCGAACAGATCGCCGAAAATATCACCCATATCTCCGCCGCTGAAGCCTCCGAAACCGCCAAAGCCGTCAAAGCCTCCGGCACCGCCGCCTCCCTGTTCAAAGGCCGCATGGCCGAACTGGTCATACTGTCGTCTTTTCTGGGGGTCGCTTAATACACTGTAGGCCTCTGTAGCCTCTTTAAATTTTTTCTCTGCCTCTTTATCTCCCGGGTTCACATCCGGATGATACTTCTTGGCAAGCTTCCGGTAGGCACTTTTTATTGCAGACTCGTCTGCACCCCGGTCCACGCCCAGGACTTCATAGTAATCTCTTTTCTCTGCCATTGGTCTTTTCCCTTTCTACACACAAGCATGGGATGCCCGAAAACACCCCATGCTTTTCTATTGCTTTTTATGTCCCGGATTAAACTTCTCTGTAGTCTCCGTCTACCACATCATCGCCGTATGCTTCATTTCCGCTGTCCTGAGAACCTGTGCCTGCTCCAGGATTTGGTCCTGCCTGCTGTGCGTTCTGTGCCTGCTCATACATCTTTGCGAACAGCTTCTGAGCGCTCTGCATCAGTTTTTCTTTTCCAGCTTTCAGTTCTTCTACCTGTGCATCTGTGATCTCATCGGTGTTAGAGCATTTTGCCAGAGTTTCTTTCAGCGCATTCAGATCAGCTTCTACAGCAGTCTTATCATTGGCATCGATCTTATCTCCGGCTTCTTCCATGGCCTTCTCTGTCTGGAATACCATAGCGTCTGCGTCATTCTTTGTATCTACAGCTTCTTTACGCTTCTTATCCTGTGCTTCGTATTCTGCAGCCTCTCTTACAGCCTTGTTGATCTCGTCATCAGACATGTTAGAGCCTGCTGTGATTGTGATATGCTGCTCTTTTCCTGTTCCCAGATCTTTTGCAGAAACATTTACAATACCATTGGCATCAATATCAAAGGTAACTTCGATCTGAGGAACCCCTCTTCTTGCTGGCGGGATTCCATCCAGACGGAACTGTCCAAGGGACTTATTGTCTCTTGCAAACTGTCTCTCACCCTGTACTACATTGATATCAACGGCAGTCTGATTATCTGCTGCTGTGGAGAAGATCTGACTCTTCTTTGTAGGAATAGTTGTATTTCTCTCGATCAGTCTGGTAGCGATACCTCCCATTGTCTCGATAGACAGTGACAGTGGAGTAACATCCAGAAGAAGGATATCCCCTGCGCCAGCATCTCCTGCCAGTTTACCGCCCTGTACGGCAGCGCCCAGAGCCACACACTCATCTGGGTTCAGAGTCTTGCTCGGCTCTTTTCCTGTCAACTGTTTTACCTTATCCTGTACAGCAGGAACACGAGTAGAACCACCTACCAGCAATACCTGGCCTAATTCAGAAGCGCTCAGTCCGGCATCAGAAAGGGCACGTCTTACAGGTTCTGCTGTTTTCTCTACCAGATCATGTGTCAGTTCATCGAATTTTGCTCTTGTCAGATCCATATCAAAGTGAAGAGGTCCGTTGGCATTCATACTGATAAACGGCAGGTTGATGTTTGTTGTTGTAGCGGAAGACAGCTCTTTTTTCGCTTTTTCTGCTGCTTCTTTGATACGCTGCATAGCCATCTTATCTGTAGAAAGGTCAACCCCTTCTTTCTTCTTGAATTCAGAGATCATATAGTCTGCAACCTTCTGGTCGAAGTCATCGCCGCCCAGGTGATTATTACCTGCTGTAGACAGAACTTCGATAACGCCGTCACCGATTTCAATGATGGAAACATCAAAGGTACCGCCGCCTAAGTCGTATACCATGATCTTCTGCTCTTTCTCATTGTCCAGTCCATAAGCCAGTGCTGCTGCTGTAGGCTCGTTGATGATACGTTTTACTTCCAGACCTGCGATCTTACCTGCATCCTTGGTAGCCTGACGCTGTGCATCGTTGAAATAAGCCGGAACTGTGATAACAGCCTCTGTAACTTTCTCGCCCAGATAGTTTTCAGCGTCTGCCTTCATTTTCTGAAGGATCATTGCGGAAATTTCCTGAGGAGAATATTTCTTCTCATCAATGGCTACTCTGTAATCAGTACCCATATGTCTCTTGATAGAGGAAATAGTCTTGTCAGCGTTAGTAACAGCCTGACGTTTTGCAGGCTCACCGACAAGTCTCTCACCTGATTTTGTAAAAGCTACAACGGAAGGTGTTGTTCTTGCGCCTTCTGCATTTGGAATAACTGTTGGCTGTCCGCCTTCCATAACGGCTACACAGCTGTTTGTAGTACCTAAGTCAATACCTATGATCTTGCTCATGATAAACTCCTCCTTGAATCATTTCTATTATTAGTTATTATTGGCTGTTTATAAGATAAAATCCTTCCGGATCTCTCCTGGATATAAAATAGATTTTGGTTCCGGTTTCCTTCCTAATTGGCAACCTTCACCATGCTGTGGCGGATCACTGTATCCTTGTAGGTATATCCTTTCTGGAACTCTTCCACCACTATATTCTCCCCGGCTTCTTCATCTTCCACATGCATCACTGCATTATGGTAGTCCGGATTGAATTCCTGACCTACAGATTCGATAGTTTTAACTCCCATTCCTTCAAAAACAGAAAGGAGCTGGCGGTAAATCTTATTCATTCCGTCTACAAAAGGAGTTTCCTTCTCTTCTTCCGGAACCGCAGCCAGACCTCTTTCGAAATTGTCTACAATAGGAAGGATCTTTTCGATCACTTCTCTGGCTCCGATCTCATACATAGAAGATTTTTCTTTTTCTGTACGCTTCCGGTAATTATCGAATTCCGCCATCTGTCTTTTTACCATATCGGTAAGTTCTTCTATTTTTTCATCCTTTTTGTCTTTTTTCTTCTTTCCGAAGAATCCTTTTTTCTCAGGCTCTTTCTGGCTTTCTTCTGAGGATGTGTCAGAAGCTTCTGTCTCTTCTTTTGACTCCTGTTCTTCCGCCTCTTCCACTGTCTCAGCAGTCTTTTCATCATCCTCTTTCAGGATGTCTTCTGTCTGATCCTGGGAAACGCTTTCTTCTTCCATGGGATTGAATTCTTTCTTTTCTTCTGCCACGAATTCTTACCACCTTTCTACGTTTTTTTTAATATATTGTCCAACTGATTTTTTAAAGTCTTCAGATTATCCATAACATTTTCATAATCCATCCGCTTTGGACCTATGATTCCGATAGTACCCTGCATGCCGCCGCCCAGATCGTAAGTAGCCGTCACTACGCTGCAGTCCTTCATGGTCTTTACCGGGCTTTCATTTCCGATATATACCTGAATACCTGTATTCTCACTGTTCTTGTCATTGTCCATAGTGTCCTTTACGAACTCTGCCAAGGCTTCTTTCTCTTCAAAAGCGGAGATCAGTTCACTGGCTTTAGAAGAATCCGCAAGTTCCGGATATTTGAAAATGTTTGTTGCTCCGCTGGTATAAATCTCCATTTCCTCATCATCTACCGCTATGGCCTGGGCCACTGCATCGATCACGCTGCTGATCACTTCGCTGTGGATTCCTGCCTGTTCCTTCATCCTGGAGATCATCGCCAGATTGATCTCTTCGATCGTCAATCCATTCAGCTGGGTATTCAGAAGAAGATTCAACTTCAGCACAGTTTCTTCATCCATGGGTTCCCGAAGCTCGATAATGTGGTTTTTCACAATATTTCCTTCCACTACCACCACTGCCAGAAGCTGAATGTCTGACACTCTGGACAGCTGGATGAATTTCAGCTTATTCCGATGATAGGTGGGACCTGTGATCATGGTGGCATAATTGGTATTGGAAGCCAGAATCTTAACTACCTGCTTTAACACCTTTTCCATCTTGTCCGTCTTTTCTATCATCAGATCTTTAATTTCTGCAACTTCTTTGTCCTTCTCTTTCATGAGTTCATCTACATAGAGACGATAACCCAGATCAGAAGGAATACGCCCTGCCGAGGTATAGGGCTGAATAATATATCCCAGCTCCTCCAGGTCGGACATCTCGTTGCGGATAGTTGCGGAGCTAAGATTGAGATCTGTATATTTGGAAATTGTCCTGGAACCTACCGGCTCGCCAGTCTCCAAATAGGTCTGGATAATGGCTTTCAGAATTTTTCGTTTTCTCTCGTCTAATTCATTTTCCATCCTATCTTACGCTCCTTTCTTTTGCAGTTGTTAGCACTCGTTGTAGTGGAGTGCTAACATCTATGCTCTTAAGATAGCACCACTGAAAATATTTGTCAAGAGCTTTCCTCGTATTTTTATCTAAACTTTTCCGATATTTTTTATTAAAAATGCCAGTACCCTCCGTGTACAAGGGGGCAAACCTTCCCTTGTACACGGAGGGCATACTTTTCGCAACGAAAAAGCAGGGACATCACCTGTATAAACACAGGCTTTCCTTTATCCCTGCTCTCTGATATCTATCGCAAAATAATCTATGAATCCAATTCTGCCAGATTTTTCTTTAATTCTATCATCTTGTCACGAAGCTCTGCCGCCATCTCGAAGTTCAGATCCGCCGCTGCAGCTTTCATCTGTTTCTCTACATCTTTCACCAGCTTCTCCAGCTCCTTCCTGCTCATGGATTCCGGATCTTTCATCATCTTATCTTCTGTCTCTGCTACAGCTTTTGAAATGCTGATCAGATCCCGGACCGCTTTCTTAATGGTAGTAGGGGTAATGCCATGCTCCTCATTGTATTTCTGCTGCATGTTCCGGCGGCGCATGGTCTCATCAATAGCGATCCGCATAGAATCCGTCATCATATCCGCATACATGATGACCCTTCCCTCCGCATTTCTGGCTGCACGGCCAATGGTCTGGATCAGAGAAGTCTCAGATCTTAAAAAGCCTTCTTTATCTGCGTCCAAAATCGCCACAAGGGTAATTTCCGGAATATCCAGTCCCTCTCTCAGCAAATTGATCCCCACCAGCACGTCAAACACATTCAGACGCATATCCCGGATGATCTGAGTCCTTTCCAAAGTATCAATGTCCGAATGGAGATATTTTACCCGGATCCCCAAATCTTTCATATAATCGGTAAGATCCTCGGCCATACGTTTCGTCAAAGTAGTGATCAGGATCTTGTTGCCTTTTTCTACTTCTTTATTGACCTCTCCTACCAGGTCATCAATCTGTCCCTCTACCGGCCGCACTTCCACCATAGGGTCCAGAAGTCCGGTAGGACGGATAATCTGCTCTGCCCGAAGAAGCTCATGTTCTTCCTCATATTCTCCCGGAGTAGCGGACACGAAAAGGATCTGATCAATCTTACTCTCAAACTCCTCAAAGTTCAAAGGTCTGTTATCCTTAGCGGAAGGCAGACGGAATCCATAATCTACCAGGGTCTGTTTCCTGGACTGGTCTCCTGCAAACATTCCCCGTATCTGAGGTATGGTCTTATGAGACTCATCTATAATAATAAGGAAATCATCTCCAAAATAATCGATCAGCGTATAAGGCGGCTGCCCCGGTGCCAGTCCGGCCAGATGTCTGGAATAGTTTTCTACCCCGGAACAGAAACCTGTCTCCTTCAGCATCTCAATGTCAAAATTCGTCCGTTCCGCAATCCTCTGGGCTTCCAGAAGTTTATCTTCGCTTTTAAAATACTCCACCCGTTCTTTCAACTCTTCCTCAATGGCATCTGCCGCCTTCAGGATCTTTTCCATAGGCACCACATAATGGGAAGCGGGGAAGATTCCGATATGGTTCAGAGATCTTTTGATCTCCCCGGTAAGCACATCGATCTCCGTGATCCGGTCTATCTCGTCTCCGAAAAACTCTACTCTCACAGCAGTATCACTATAGTCCGCCGGGAATATTTCCACCACATCTCCCCGTACCCGGAAGGTTCCACGATGAAAATCCATCTCGTTCCTGTCATATTGGATATCGATCAGCTCCCGGATCACTTCATCCCTGTCCTTTTCCATTCCCGGACGGAGGGAAATGATCATGTTCTGGTAGTCGTTAGGACTTCCGATACCGTAGATACAGGAAACGCTGGAAACAATGATCACATCTTTTCTCTCACTCAGTGCTGCGGTGGCGGAAAGACGGAGTTTATCAATCTCGTCATTTACCGCAGAGTCCTTGGCAATGTAGGTGTCCGAAGAAGGGACATAGGCTTCCGGCTGGTAATAGTCGTAGTAGGAGACAAAATACTCCACCGCATTATCAGGGAACATCTCCTTGAATTCTCCGTACAACTGAGCAGCCAGTGTTTTATTATGGGCGATGACCAGTGTTGGCTTGTTCAATGCCTGGATCACGTTGGCCATCGTGAAAGTCTTTCCGGAACCCGTAACCCCCAGTAAAGTCTGGCATTGATTGCCTTCCCGGAACCCTTTTACAAGCGCCTCGATCGCCTGCGGCTG
>DXFG01000305.1 GCA_019114545.1 Candidatus Blautia pullistercoris
TGATCCGCAAGGACAATTCCCAGAAACCTGCCTATGTGGAATTAAAGAAAAAGATCAAGGAGGAGTGGATGACTTCCCTGAGTCTGGTCACAGACCCCCGGGGAAATTTGGAATTTACCGGATTTGCAGGAGAGTATGAAATCTCCTGTCTGGGAGAAACCAAAGAAATTTCGCTGAAAAGGACGCCAAAGGAAAATTATCAGGAAATGGTAATGGGGTAAAGCCGGCGCTTTTTATAAATACAGGGCTTGCCTGAGAAAGGAGAAAACACTATGCTGGGACTTATTACAGGTGCAAACCGGGGGCTTGGACTGGAACTGGTCCGGCTTGGGCTGGCACAGGGAGATTCTATACTCGCTGCATGCAGGAATACTGACGGAGAACAGATGACAGAACTTCTGACTTTGAAGACAGACTATCCGGAATTTTTGGAAATCCTGCAGATGGATGTGACAAAAGAAGAGGAAGTGAAAGAGGCGGCAGATAAGGTACGGAAAAAATATGGACATATAGATTTTCTGATTAATAATGCCGGCGTGCTTTTTGAAAAAATGAAGATGCCGGGAGACTGTATCAGAGATCTGGATATTGATATGCTGAGAAGAAATTTGGAAGTAAATGTAGTAGGAACAGCTTTGGTGTGTAAATACTTTATAGAACAGCTATATCGGTCGGTATGTCCCTGCATCATGAATATTACTTCAGAAGCTGCGCATTTAAGCCCAAAGGGATATAATTATCCGGCCTATTCTGTGTCCAAATATGCGGCGAATATGTATACCCAAAAATTAAGGAACTTTTTGGAAGAAGAGAGAAGAGAATTGCATATGCGCATCTATATGATACATCCCGGACGTATGGATACTGCCATGGGGAAAGAAAATGCCCAGATACATCCGAAAGAGGCGGCAGAAGGAATCTATGCTATTTTGAGCGGACGGAAAGAAATTCTGCCTATGGAAATACCGTTTATTGATTATAAGGGACGCCCTATGCTTTGCTGACAGGATGGGGCAGTATGTAAGAAGTACCATATGGGAGAAATATAAAAAGAAAAAGGAGAAAGATTATGAGTGTAGTAGGATCAAATTTAGTTTGCCAGGTAGGGTTTATTGTAAAGGATATTTACGCTACAAAAAAGAAATGGGCAGAGTTTTTAGGAGTAGAAGAGCCGGAAGCAAATCTTTGCGGCGAATATGAGATCATGCAGACTGAGTATATGGGAGCGCCGGCACCGGAGGCCAACAGCCTTCTGGCATTCTTCGACGTAGGACCAGGACTGCAGTTAGAACTTATCCAGCCAAATGAGGCTTCTTCCACTTGGCGGAATTATCTTAATGAACATGGAGAGGGAATCCATCATGTGGCCTTTAACATTCAGGGCATGAAAATGCCGGAGGCTGTAAAGAGATGTGAAGAATTTGGTATGACCTTAGAACAGAAGGGCGAGTATGGAGATGCGTCTGGAAGATATGTTTATATGAATGCGTATAAGGATCTGAAATGTATTATTGAACTTCTGGAAAGTGACAAATAAGAAAAGGCGGTAGATGATATGAAACTTGGACTATCCAGTCCTCTGGAACATAAAACACCGGAAGAATGGGCGGAAAATATGCAAAAAATCGGTTGCCAGGCAGTGAATTTTCCTGTGGATTACACTGCTCCTAAAGAGGTAATCCAAGCCTATGAACAGGCAGCAAAAGACCAGGGACTTGTGATTGCAGAAGTGGGAGCCTGGTGTAACCCGATCTCACCGGATCCGGAGACAAGAGAAAACGCACGGATAAGGTGCAGGGGGCAGCTTAGATTAGCAGACAGGTTGGGGGCCTGTTGCTGTGTTAATGTTTCCGGCTCAAAAGGTGCTAGATGGGATGGACCATACAAAGAAAATCTGACTAAAGAAACCTGGAAGGATATGGTAAAGAGTATCCAGAACATCATAGATGAAGCAGATCCTCAGAATACTTTTTATACTATAGAACCAATGCCCTGGATGTATCCTATGGGACCAGATGAATATGTAAAGCTTATAGAGGATGTAGACAGAAAACATTTTGCAGTACATATGGATGTGTTTAACTGGATTATTTCCCCTGAAAGGTATTTCTATCATGAAGAATTTATGGAAGAATGCTTTGAAAAGCTGGGAAAATATATCAAGAGCTGCCATCTGAAAGATGTACTGCTGCGTCAGGAGTTTACCCTGCAGCTTCAGGAAACTGCCTGTGGAAAAGGCGGGATCAATCTGAAAAAGTATAAAGAATTGATCGATAGCGTGAACCCTGATATGCCGGTAATCCTGGAACATCTTGGAAGCGATCAGGAATATCTGGACAGCCTGAAGTTCATAAAAGAATACTATCAATAGAAAAATTATTTTAAAAAATACTGTATCTGATCTATAGAGACCGGATACAGTATTTTTATTACTATAAGCCTTTTGGACTGCCTTGCAGAACAAAAGCCATGCAGTCGGGAAGCATAGTAGAAAATATACCAGAAGCCCTTGGAAACCTGTCAGAACAGATTCTGCAGACGCTGCTCTGCCATATCCCAGTTGATCACGTGAAACCAGTCGTCAATATAAGCGGCACGAACATTATAGTGTTTCAGATAATAAGCATGTTCCCATACATCAAGATTCAAAAGAGGACATTCTCCTTGGTCCAGAGGCGTATCCTGATTTGCAGTCTGTGTGATTATCAGTTTCCCCCGGCAATGTACCAGCCAGACATAGCCGGATCCAAAGACTGACAGGGCGGATTTTTTGAAACATTTTTTGAAATTTTCAAAACAGCCAAAATTTTTATTGATAAGCCTGGAGAAATAAACGCTGGGTAAAAGGCCGGCCTTATCCGTCATTCCTTCAAAAAAGAACCGATGGTTGTAAATGCCGCCGCTGTTATTCTTAAAGGAAACCCGGATATCAGAGGGAAGCCCGGACCAGCAGTACAGGATTTTTTCCAGAGACCAGTTTTGATAAGGGGGATTTTCTTTCATTAAGGAATTCAGATTGTCAATATAGGTCTGGAGATGTCGGTTATGGTGGAGAAACATGGTTTTTTCATCGATAAAGGGTTCAAGGGCATCATAATCGTAGGGGAGGGGCGTGTTTACAAAAGGAAAATAATGATTCATGGGAGACTCCTTGTGATGGAAAAACTTTATATACATTATAGTATCCCTCCGGGATGAAATTGGTGAAAAAGTTGAATCTGCGATTTATATGAAAAATCCCTTGAAATAGGACATATAAAGGCATATAATATACTACAGAATAAAAAGAAATTCTTCGGGGCAGGGTGCGATTCCCTACCGGCGGTAACAGTCCGCGACCCGTATTTTACGGCTGAACCGGTGAGATTCCGGTACCGACAGTATAGTCTGGATGAGAGAAGAAATGATAATATTTCATTGTGGCTTTCATGGAGGATACCCCGAAGCAGGGTATCCTCTTTTTTGCGCGATACGCCGGTCGGGCGACCGCCGTGCTTGCACGAGCGGGCATCCGACCGGCAACGGTCATCGAGTGGCAATGCCACGAGATGAGCGAGGTATCGCGATGATCGGGTAGGGGAAGGAATCTTCCCCTATCCG
>DXFG01000306.1 GCA_019114545.1 Candidatus Blautia pullistercoris
TTAATTTTTTGCTCCAGATTCATTGCTGTGAGTAATCCCCGAATTTTTTCTATGGAATGCCCGATCCTATAAGTGTAGGCCATACATTGCTCATAATTGGCGTAGTCGTTTGTCTGGTTAATAGGATCCCAGTATTGATGAATAGAGATCCAGTTCAGAAAGTCACCGGCTTCTGTTAGAAGACGGATATTCCAGTCCAGATCCGTAAGGGCAGCCGCAGAGAGCTGAGTGAGAGGATCTACATGCTTGATCATTTTTGCGGGTTCTTTTACCAGCCTGCTCCACTCTCTGGAATCTTTTGCCCCTATTTCCCAGAAACCATAGTTTTCATTCCCGATACTCCAGTATTTTACCTGATGTGGATCAGGAAAGCCATTTTCTATACGCCATTTCGCATATTTCCCCTCTGTAGGCAGATTACAGTATTCTACCCAGTCACTCATTTCTTCAGCGGTTCCCGTTCCGGCATTGGTGCAGATATATGGTTCACAGTGAAGTTTCCGGCAGAGCTTTATATATTCATCAGTGCCAAAAGTATTTGGATCCTCCACACGCCAGGCCTTGTCAAAAAAGGGGTTTCTTTTGGAACCTACAGCCTCTTTCCAATGGTAGGAGGAGACAAAACAGCCCCAGGCCAGCGCAGGATGGGAATTTTGATCTGTCTGAGAGCCTCGAGGACATCTGTACGGAATCCATCTTCATCAGAGAGTGGAGAATCCGGATCATAAATTCCACCGTAAATCTGCCTGTGAAAGTGTTCTATAAAATGACCGTAAAGCATAGGGCTTCGAGGACCAATTTCATGTTTTATACTGCCATGTAAGAGCATAGTAATTAACCTCCGCTT
The DNA here is from genome assembly GCA_019114545.1 of Candidatus Blautia pullistercoris. Taxonomy (GTDB): domain Bacteria; phylum Bacillota; class Clostridia; order Lachnospirales; family Lachnospiraceae; genus Blautia; species Blautia pullistercoris. Next base: position 848 of record DXFG01000306.1, read on the forward strand.
TTTCTTTATAAATTGATAGTAGATAGCAGAAAAAAACTTGTCAATGTATTTCTGCAGATAAGATACAACTTTCTGACATAGTGAAAAATGGTGTGGCAAAGATATACAAAATCAGGACAAAGAAGTTGTATAAAATCACAAATATAAAAATATCTTGTAATTCCAGAAAAATATGCTATATTTACCTTAATAAGGTTACAAATGTAAAATTTACCAGTTGTGATATGATATTATTATAGGATCAACTTACAGTGAGGGTGTTCTAAGGAGTATCCCCCGGTATGTGTATGTGATATCAGTTGCAGAAATGAATTAAAGGTCTCAAATATTATTAAATAAGCATGGGAATGTTAAATATTCCTGTGCTTATTTTATGTAATGCGCCGGTCGGGCGACTGCCATGCTTGTACGGGCGGGCAAAGAAATTAGTTTAATCCTTTTTGCAGATTTCTCCGTTATATATATTTAGAGGGGAGGCCTGATGCCGTTGAATGACAACAAGCTGATCTTACAAATTCAGCGTGGAAACAAGAGGTGCGCAGATGAATTGGTAGAACGCTATTATTCCGCTGTTCTCCGCTATTGTTCCTGGCATTGCTATCATGCAGACCGGGCAGAGGACTTAACACAGGAAACTTTTTTAAGGGTATTCCGGGATATTTACATATATGAACAAAAGGGTTCTTTTAAGGCGTATCTATATACCATTGCCCATCATCTGTGTATAGATGAAAACCGCAAACATATTACATCTGAACTGGACAAGGATCTGCCAATAGAAGATGACAGATTACAGCAGGTTGAAGACCGGGAACAGATAAAACACCTGCTAAAATTACTGACTCCGGTGCAAAGAGAAGTGATTCTCCTTCATTGCGGTGAACAGCTTAGCTTCCGTGAAATCGCACAAATCCTCGATATACCGGCAAGAACAGCACAAAGCCGTTTTCGGGCTGCTATAACCATATTGAGAAAGGAGAGAAAATAATATGAATAAGCGGGAATTATGTTCTATATTACAAAACCAGACTATGAATCCAAAACGTTTAAAAGAAACTCAGGAAATGTGTTCTGCTTTGATAGAAGAACAGAGAAAATTGGATATCCTCCCAGAAGAGCGGACGGATTTCTGGCAGTTCCTGTCAGATGTCATGAGACATACTGGTTGGCGGCTGTGGGTAACCCAGGGAATTCTGTTACTGCTGGTTTGTGCAGGGATTTTTTCTGTTTCAGAAAGTCCCCAGATTATTCCGGTGTTTATGCCCTTATTTGTCTTGGCCTGTCTGCCATCTTTTTACCAGAGTACTGCCTTTGGGATGAGGGAAATGGAAGCCGTTACCAGAGCTTCAAGCGCACAGATTATTTTAGCTAAACTTGTACTGGCCGGTGGGTCTGAGATCATCTGCTTAACGGTCATTTGCTGGTTTGCAGCTCTTACTGCTGAATATCCTGTTACACTTATCCAGCTTATCTTGTATGTTGCAGTTCCGCTTTTGGCCTGTCTCATATTAACCCTTTGGAGTATGCGGACACGGGAACGTTATGCCATGCAGCTTAGTATCCTTTCCTGCCTGGGAGCGAGCACATTTGCGGGAATACTTGCCCATTGGTTTCCGGCACTGTATGAGCTTTCTGCTCTTGGAGTGTGGATCATGACATTTGTGATATTCGCAGGATTTTTTATAAAGGAACTGTGGTTACTGATAAAAATATGGAAAGAAGGTAAAATCTATGGAATTGTCTCTTGACCGGCTGACAAAACACTACCATTCTAAAATTGCCGTGGACTGTATAAGTACTACTATGGTGCCGGGAGTTTACGGACTTTTAGGGGCAAATGGAGCAGGGAAAACTACCTTGATGCGTATGCTCTGCGGCATCCTGGAACCCACAAGCGGAGATGTTCTCTATAACGGACAGAGTATTTTTGACATGGGCGGCACTTACCGGAACCTTCTGGGGTATCTTCCTCAGGAGTTCGGATATTACCCAAATTATACGGCTAAAGAATTTTTGCTTTATATATCAGCTTTAAAAGGGATTCCCAGGAATACTGCACTAAAACGTTCCAGTTCCCTGCTGGATACGGTAAGCCTGACAAATGTGGCGGACAAAAAGATCAAGACCTTTTCCGGAGGGATGAAGCAGCGCCTTGGAATTGCCCAGGCACTGCTAAATAATCCTAAAATCCTGGTTTTAGATGAACCCACTGCAGGCCTTGATCCCAAAGAACGAGTCCGTTTCCGGAATATTCTATCTGAGTTTGCCAATGATAAAATCGTTTTGCTTTCTACACATATTGTTTCAGACATAGAAGCTATTGCAGATCAGGTATTTCTGATGAAAAAAGGATCTTTTGTCCTCCGGGGGTCTGTTGAGGAACTGGTGGCTCATGCACAGGGGAAAGTGTGGGAATTAACTATAGAGGAGCAGGATCTGAAAAAATGGGAACTCAACTATACAGTTGCAAATCTCCGTCATTCGGACAGGGGATTTGCAACCCTGAGGATCATATCCGATAAGTGTCCTTCTTCAGTGGCTGTATCCTGTGAACCAAGTTTAGAAGATCTGTATCTATTGTATTTTCCAACAGAGGATGGAGGTCAAAGATGATGGAGTTACTGAGATTAGAACATAAAAAATTATGGCATAGGAGAAGCGTTCAGACAGGTGTTTTGCTTTGTTTTTTATACATTATTATCTTTGGCGATCTGCTTTCCTACCAGTGGTTCACATTTGGTTCGGCAGATGATTTTACCAGTTCATTTGGCAACCATTTTGATGGCTATTCGAATATCCGAAAAAAACAGGAATATGCAAAACAATGGGAAGGAGATCTGACAGATGAAACATTGCAGGCAATGGTCAGAGACTATCAGGAGCGGGCAGGATCCAATGACATTTCTGAGTATGAAATGACCGATTGGGAGGCTTTAAATGCATGGGTCCAGACACTCTGGCCGGAACTTGAAGAAGCCGATCAGCCCTATATCATGATCAGCTATGTGGATCCCTCACAATTAACGGGTTTTGAAGAACGACGTGAAAAGGCATTGGATAATTTCCTCGATATGAACGGGCAGACAGGAGAAGAGAAGGAATATTTTCTGAATATGTATACAAAAGTGGATACTCCTTTACAGTACCGCTGGACAAAGGGATGGACCTTTGTCACCGCAGATTTTGTAAGCCAGTGCGGAGTGATCCTCGGGATTTTCCTTGCCATTGGGATTGCGCCTATGTTTTGCGGGGAATGGCATGATCGTACAAAGGCTCTTATTGCAACCACAAAAAACGGCTGGAAGAAAATAGCCGGTGTTAAGGTGATGGCTGCAGTTCTGTTTACTTTAGAATTGTATGGGATCATTACGGTCAGTTCGGTTTTTCTGCAAATTGTCTTTTTAGGCACAGAAGGATGGGATATGCCGATACAGTGTATAAAAATCCTGGCGGCTGCTCCCTGGAATGTACTGCAGGCAGAAATATATGAATATATTTATCTTCTGCTGGCAGCACTTGGATATACAGGCATTGTTTTGCTGTGTTCAGCGCTTACAAAATCCAATTATGTATCTCTTCTGATCAGTCTGGCGATTATTTTTGTGCCAATGGCAGCTTCACAGTTTCTTCCCCTGTGGGGGCAAAGACTGCTGGATCTCATACCTTTTGTAGGAAGTTCAACAGATATTTTCCGGACAAATACATATCACTTGTTTGGATTAAGGATCTGGTCTCCATATCTGCTGATTACGGTGCCAATCAGTTTAGGATTAATTTCTTTACCTTTTGCAGTTCATTTCTGGGCAAAAAGGGCAAAGATTTGATTTGCTAAGTATAGATGGGGATAAAGTTCTCAAATCTTCACGATAAGCATAGGAATATTAAGGGTTCCTATGCTTATTTCTTTAACAAGAAAATATAAAAGATATTACACTTTGTAACGAATATCTTAAATATTATGAAGTTCATGAAATTTTCAGCAAAAGAATCTGCTGCATGATATACTATCCGAAGAGAGAACATTGAAGTTCAGACTGCAAAAAAAGAAATAA
>DXFG01000307.1 GCA_019114545.1 Candidatus Blautia pullistercoris
GTGTGATTTCGGCAAAAGGGGCGTCGCCTGTCGCCTACGGAGAGATGCCGGCGGCAGTCCGGGGGCTTCTGCAGATGATGAAAGCAATGGAACAGTGTACGATACAGGCGGCTCTTAGCGGAGATTACGGGAGCCTTCTGCAGGCTTTTGCAATAAATCCTTTGATACCGGACGGAGCAGAGGCAAGAAGGGTGCTGGATGAACTTCTGGTGGCTCACGAAAAGTATCTGCCACAGTTTGCTGAGATCATTGCAAAGAGGAAAAAAGAAGGAGTTTTCTGTGAGGACAGTGTTGTACAAAATTTAGTGAGAGCCGGACGTTAAGATGATATATAGGGGAAAGGAAGATAAGCATATGTACAAGTCTGCAGCAAAAGAGATAAAAGAAGCCGATGCGATTTTGATCGGCGCCAGTAATGGACTGTCTATAACAGAGGGACTCCATCTGTTTGCAGATAATCAGGCTTTTGAAGAATTGTTTTGGGATCTGAAGCAAAAGTACGGAATCCAGTGTATCCTTCAGGGAATGGGAGCCAGGTGGCCTTCTGAGGAAGAAAAATGGGGATTCTGGAGCCGTCTGGTCCGTCACTACTGCGGAGAATACCGGGAAACCCCGGTGATGGCGGATCTGAAAAAACTTATCGGCAAAAAGGATTACTTTATCATTACTTCCAATGGGGAATGTCATTTTGAAATGTGCGGATTTGCATCGGAGAAGATTTATGAAGTGGAGGGTAACTGGCTGACCATACAGTGCGCTGCCCGTTGTCATGAGAAGGTCTATCCCTGGGCAGATCTGGCAGAGAGGATGGCAGAAACAGAGCAGGGAGGAAAAATCCCCCGGGAACTGATCCCCCATTGTCCGGTCTGCGGAGGATCTATGCAGGTTCATATGGAGATGGACAGAAATTTTATCCCGGAGACTGAAAGCCAGAAGCGTCTGGAGGGCTTTCTGGAACAATACCATGGAAAGAAACTGGTGATCCTGGAGCTGGGCATAGGCTGGAGAAACCAGCTGATCAAAGCGCCCCTTATGCGGCTGGCCGCCAGAGAACCCCAGGCTGTTTATGTGACGGTGAATCTGGGCGAGATTTTTATTCCGGAGGAGATCAGGGACAAGTCTTACGGATTGGATGGGGATCTGTCAGAAATCCTCCATAGGCTGGCAAAAGAGCAGGAGAAATGAAAACAATGGATACGATGGGAGAAAAGGGAAATGATGGAAGAATTTCAGATGGAAGAAACCAATAATTACGAAAAATGGTGTGAGCAGTGGAGAGAAAAGTTTCTGAAAATGGATCAGGAAGAACTGAAAAAAAGGCTGTTGGAATTAAAGGAAGAAGGGGATTGGCTGACGCTCTGTCATTTCGGAAGAAGGCTGGGAGTCCATAAAGAAAATGGGAAGATCATGGCCATGGAGGATCAGGATCCGGTGACCTGTTATGAAAGGCTGAATGTCTATACGCTGTTTGGCTATGTATCGCCCCTGGCCCATTACAAAGACGACTGGGTGCGGTTTGACCGGCTGAAAGACACCTCGCCTTTCTCAAAAGCCTTCCAGGAAGGAGTGACCGAACCGTTTTCCAGAATGTTCAGTGGCCATGTAAAAGAACTGTCTCAGGCCTGTGAGAAGCTGGGAGGAAAAAAGCTGCCCTGGTCCGATGCCGGTTATGAATTGAAAGCATTTGACTGTATTCCTGTGCGTTTCCTTTTCTGGGAGGGGGACGACGAATTTCCTGCTCAGGGAAATGTCCTTTTCGACGCCAGCGCTACGGATTTTATCCATGGGGAAAGTGTGGTGACGATTGCGGCCATCGGCCTGGACCGGATCGTAAAACTGGCAGGAGTACCTATGGACCGAAGCACATTTCCTATATTTTAAAACAATGGAGAACAGGCCGGGAGCTTTTCACTCCCGACCTACTGTCTTTACATTTCTGCAGCAACTTTTAAGTGATCTACCAGAAGACTGCGGATCCCGGGATATTCTCCCAGACCTTTTACCACAGGTTCCACCTGGAATCCTGCGGCTTTAAACTGGCTGTACCAGGATTCCGGATCGTCTCCAGCCATATCGTTTTTCGCATGGTCTCCAGCCACGATCATAAAGGGAGCCAGAACCACCTTGGAAGGATTATATTCTTTTACCATTCGCATCAGGCTTTCCATGGAAGGATAAGCCTCTACCGTGCCAAGGAAAATATTTTTGTAGCCTTTGTCCTTAAAGGTGTAATCCAGGGCAGCGTAAATAGAGTTGGCATAATGGGTGGTACCGTGGCCCATAAGTACCAGCACCTGATCCTGGGCAAGGTCAGAAAATTCATCGGCAATTGCCTGGATCACTGCAAGATTGTCTTCTGCGCTGGTGAGGAGAGGATCCCCGAAGGTGATGGAGTGAAAATCATCACGGTAAGCCAGGGCGTCTTCTTTCATCAGATCATTTTCAATACCATTTATAACATGGGTAGGCTGTATCAGAACGTCGGTAATCCCGTCTTTTTTCATCTGTTCCATAGCTTCCCGGACGGTAAATACATGAACATTATCCCGGTTTTTCAGCTTTTTGATGATCATTTTGCTGGTCCATGCCCGGTAGAGCATGTAGTCGGAAAAGGCTTCCTGCATATCTCTCTCAATGGCGTCAATGGTCACTTTTCTGGTATCGTTGTGGCTGGTGCCGAAGCTTACTGCCAGAATGGCTTTCTTTGTTTCTGCTGTCACTGGTTTCTTTCCTCCGTAATGTGGGTTTAATTTTATTTCTTCTATATATTGTTCCAGGGTTTTTAAATTCCTGGGGATTTCCAGAGAGGCTTTCAGGATCCCTTTTCTGCACAGACTTTCAAAAAGCTCCAATACTGCAGGGGGCTCCAGGTTAGTCTGGGCAAGAACCCGTTTATTGGAAAAGACCTGGGCGGGAGACCCATGGAGCAGGACTTTTCCTTCATGGAAAAGGATGACTTCATCTGCCCACTCATAGGCGTAATCAACATCGTGGGTAGCCATGAGAACGGTGATCCCCGCCTCTGTCATCTGATCTACAATGTGGTTTACCATCTGGGTATGCTTTGGATCCAGGGCCGCTGCCGGCTCGTCCAGGATAATGATATCCGGGTGCATGACCAGGATATCTGCAATGGAAACCTGCTTCTTCTGACCTCCGCTTAAGGCATGGGTAGGTTTATGGCGGAAAGGGGTGATCTCCAGATAATCAATGACTTTCTCCACCTCTTTTTTGGCCTCTTCCGGGGCAGCCCCCAGATTCAGGATGCCGAAGGAGATTTCCTGGTAAACACTGGCAGAGAAAAGCTGGTTATCCGGGTCCTGAAAGACGATGCCCACTTTGCTCCTCAGATCCAGAAGACTTTTTTTATCGTAGGCATAGGGCTTTCCCTTAAAGAAAAGCTGACCCTTCTGGGGCTTTAAGATCCCGGTGCAGCAGAGAAAAAAAGTGGATTTTCCGCTGCCGTTTGCCCCCATAAAGGCCACCTTCTGGCCTTTTCGGATTTCCAGAGAAAGGCCGTTTAAGGAATGACTGTTGTCATCATCATAGGAATAATACAGGTTATCCGCTTTTAAAATTATTTCATCATTCATGAGAAAAACTTCCTCCATATAGCAAAAATAAAGAGTGCAGTATCAAAGACTGCAATAGCGGCGATGATCTTTTTCCTGGGAGGCTGATTCTCCGACAATACCCGGATCCTGCCGTCATAGCATCTGGCTTCCATGGCGTCATAGAGCTTGTTGGAGCGGGTTATGGCCCGTATCATAAGTACAGACCCCAAGAGCCCAAAAGACTTTAGAGAAGTCCGGTAATCTTTGTTTCCAAGACGGCAGTTCTGGGAAGTGGAGATGGCAGAAGCCGTGTCCAGAAGGATAAAAATAAAACGGTAGATCAAAAGCATCAGTTCAATGAGAAGTCCCGGACAGTGAAGCTTTCTCAGAACTTCCAGGATATCCGGCATAGGCGTGGTAAAAGACAGAAAGTACAGGCAGGATACAGCTGCCAGGGCAGTCAGGATCAGCTGCAGGGCATAGAAAAAAGAGTCTGTACTGGCGGTTATATACCAGTTTCCTACCGGTATGGCAAAAAGATCCAGAGGCACTTTTTTGATATTGAACATAATGGCGATGGTACTCAGAAATAAAAATGCCAGAGGCACTGTGAGAAACCGCAGATAACGGGAAACAGGGATCCCGCCTTTCCAAACGGCCAGAATCCCTGTCACAGCTAAAACAATACATGCCACTGCAATGGAACGACTCATTACACAGATACAAAGTGTAATCACTGCAAAGGCAAATTTTTCACCGGCATTTTCATAGCGAAGCTTTGAATGATAGCAGAGCTTATCTATGGTAATCACGGGAATCTCCTTCCTTATTCATCCATTTCCTCCGTTCCACGAACCGGCCCATGATAAAGGCGATGATCCCTACGCCGATACCGGTCTGGATACAGAAGAAGAGACTTTCCACTTCTCCCGGAAGTTCTCCGCCGATAATAGTTTCCAGAATCGGAGTGGCCCAGGGTTCATAGGAAGAATCCACTTCCTCCACCACCTGACTGCCTGCATCGTCAGAGCCTCCGAAGTCCGCATCTCTTAAGGCAAAGAGAGGAACCAGGGCAATTAAAAAGATCACAAGGATTCCTAAAATAACTTTCTTTTTCATGGTTTAGTTTGCCTCCTTTATAAATCCGATAGCTCTCAGTTCCGGTTTTGCATAAGTCTCCAGACCCATGACGATCAGCACAGTGATGATCCCTTCGATAATAGCCAGAGGCACCTGGGTAGGAGCGAAAACTGCCAGGAATTTTACAAGAGCGCCGCCAACAGTAGTATCTGCATGGTGGGCCAGGGCCATCTGAAGAGCGGTTACACAGTAGGTGAACAGGTCTCCTGAAGTGGCGGCAAGAAAGACTCCAACCCGTTTGTTCATGCCGGCCTTTTTACACAAGGCATAGATCCCATAGGAGACAAAGGGACCGGCAATGGCCATGGAAAAGGTGTTGGCGCCGATGGTGGTAAGGCCTCCGTGAGCCAGCAGGATGGCCTGGAACAAAAGGACGATCAGTCCCAGGATGGAAACGGCGGAAGGACCGAACAGGATCGCTCCCAGTCCGGTTCCCGTCATGTGGGAACAACTGCCGGTTACAGAAGGAATCTTCAGGGAAGAGATCACGAAAATGAAAGCTCCGGCCATAGCCAGAAGGGTGATCAGATTCCGGTGTTCATTCAGAGTCTTCTTTATGGACATAAATCCTGCGATCAAAAAAGGCAGGCACAGAACACCCCAGGCAATACAGAATCCTCCGGGAAGGTATCCTTCCATAATGTGCATGGCGCTTACGTTGGGAACAATTCCGAAAGTAAGGGCGAAAGCGGCTGCCAAAGCCAGAATACGTTTTTCAAGTTTACTTTGTTTACTCATTTTCTTCTCCTTTCTGATGTAAAAAAATCAAAGTGGGAAAGTCCGTTTCAAGTTTCCTTTGCCATACAACAAAAAAACCTGAAGGGAAATCCCCACAGGCTACCAGAAGAACAAGAGGTATAGCGAATAGAATTGAACTGCTATGAGCCAACCTGTTCTTACACTAGGCCATCGTTCGTAACCTGTGTAAATCTCGTGCACAAGGCAGGTCTTCTGACTCAGGCATCATCACCGTATTTCAGCCTTCCCAGGAAGATTCCCAGTGGCGCAGATTGTTGAAATCTTTTCAGAAATACGGTTCCACCCTTACAGCGGCGTGACCGTGTGAGCTTTTCACTCAGCTTTCCTATTCTCCCGCAGAGACTGCAGGCACCTTTGTGCATTCAATTCTGGATTTATTGTAGCATATCCCGGAATTTTGTCAATTCTATTTCAAAAAAACAGCGGACATTTTCATAAATTTTCAGATAGCTTCACCTAACCAAACAAAGATTGCACCTTGAGAAATTCTATGCTAAGATGAGAAAAGATTGAGTGGAGAAAGACCGTTCAAATTCAGAAGAGAAAGAAAATAGGGGAGAGCAAAAACCATGAGCATTTCCATGATTGGGATTGATTACAAAAAGGCATCGGTAGATGTCCGTGCCCAGTTTTCATTTACAAAGAAAAATACAGTGGCAGCCCTGGAAGACCTGAAAAAGGAGCCTGGAATCCTGGGCTGTATTATTCTGTCCACTTGTAACCGTATGGAGATCTGGGCCAGCACAGGAGAGGACTGGAATGGTTCACTTTATGAATTTTTATGCAGAGAAAAGGAGAAAGATCCCCGGGAATTTTACAAATATTTTGTGGAAAGAGAAGAAGAAGAGGCGGTGGAACATCTGTTTTATCTTACCAGCGGTCTGAAATCCCAGATCCTTGCAGAGGATCAGATCATTACCCAGGTGAAAGACGCCCTGGCTCTTTCCAGAGAAGCCTACTGTACGGATAATGTGCTGGAGGTGCTGTTCCGCATGGCTGTCACTGCAGCCAAGAAAGTTAAGACACAGGTAAGCTTTTCCAGAGCAAACAGTTCTGTGATCCACCAGGCTATCGAAAGGCTGGAAAACCAGGGATTTTCCATTCAGGGAAAGAACTGCATGGTGATCGGAAACGGAGAAATGGGAAAGGTTACGGCTCTGGCTCTGAAAGAGGCGGGAGCGGAGGTTACCGTCACTGTACGCCAGTACCGGAGCGGGATCGTTACCATTCCCCAGGGCTGCGACCGGATCAACTACGGAGAAAGACTGGACTTTCTGCCAAAATGTGATCTGGTAGTCAGCGCTACTGCAAGCCCTAATTATACATTGACTATGGAACAGATTGAAAATGCGGAAATTCCCGGGCATGTGGTCCTTATTGACCTGGCTGTACCCAGAGACATTGAGCCTTCGGCAGGAACTTTAAATAACGTCACATTATACGATATCGACAGTTTTAAGATTGACGCCGTATCTCCAAAGCTCCAGGCCAGCCTTGACCAGGCGGGAGAAATCCTAAGAGAACAGCAGGAGGAATTTTACAACTGGTATAACGGCAGAGATCTGATCCCCCGGATCCAGGAGATTAAAGCAGACGCTGTGGAGGATCTGAACCTGCGGATCATGAAGATCCTGCGGAAAACCCCTATGGAAGAAAAAGACAGAGAAAATCTTTTAAAGGCTATTGATACAGCCGCAGGAAAGGTAGTCAATAAAATGATGTTCGGCCTGAAAGATTTTATGAAAGAAGAAGAATTTATCAACTGTGTGGAAGGGCTGGAAAAGCTTTATGAAGAGTAAAGAGAAAAAAATGTTTCCCCTTTTTGTGGACCTGACCGAAAAGAAAGTATTGGTGGCAGGAGCCGGGAAGATCGCAGCCAGAAGGGTAAAGACCCTTCTTCCTTTTGCCGGAGAGATCCTGGTGGAAGCTCCGGAAGCTGAAAAAGAGATTCTGGATCTGGCCGAGAAGGGAGAGATTCTTTACCGGAAGAAACCCTATGCCAGGGAGGATCTTTATGACGCAGATATGGTCATCGCTGCGACAGACAGCAAAGAAGTAAATGAGGATATTTACAGTGCCTGCAAATGTCTGGGGATTCAGGTGAATGTGGCCAGCGACCAGAAAAAATGTGATTTCCATTTCCCGGGCGTTTTAGAATATGACGGGGTGGTCATGGGATTTAACGGAGGCGGAAAGGACCACAGGAAAGTGCGCCAGGTTCGGGAAAAGGTTCAGGAAGCCTTGCTGGAAGACAAAGGGGAGGTATAAGCAATGAGAAAAGTTGTGATCGGCAGCCGTGAGAGCCGGCTGGCGGTGATTCAGAGTGAGATCGTAAAAAAATATATTGAAGAACAGAATTCGGATATCCAGGTGGAGATCCTTACCATGAAAACTACAGGAGATATTATCCTGGACAGGACACTGGACAAAATCGGAGGAAAAGGTCTTTTCGTAAAAGAGCTGGACAAAGCCCTGCTGGAGAAAAGAAGCGATATTTCTGTACACAGTCTGAAGGATATGCCTATGGAAGTGTCCGAGAAACTGCCGCTGGCCGCTTATTCCAGGAGAGAGGATCCCAGGGATGTGCTGGTCCTTCCAAAAGGCCGGGAAACCATGGACAGAACAAAACCCATCGGCTGTTCCAGTCTTCGGAGGATCCTCCAGTTAAAAGAACTTTTTCCGGATATGGCGTTTAAAAGCGTCCGGGGAAATGTGCTTACCAGACTGAGAAAGCTGGATGACGGTGAATACGGCGCTCTGGTCCTGGCGGCAGCGGGACTTAAGAGGCTGGGACTGGAAGAGAGGATCAGCCGGTATTTTACCGTTTCGGAGATCATCCCTGCAGCAGGTCAGGGAATTCTGGCAGTTCAGGGAAGAGCAGGGGAAGATTTTTCTTATCTGGCCGATTTTCAGGATCAGGAAGCCGCATGGGCAGCTACAGCAGAGAGGGCCTTTGTCCGGTATCTGGACGGCGGCTGCTCCTCACCGGTAGCCGCTCACGGACAGGTACAGGGGGAGGAATTGAACCTTCTGGGTTTATACTATGATGAAGAAACCGGAAAATATAAAAGAGGCAGCAAAAAAGGCAGTGTTTCTATGGCAGAAGAGTTAGGAATCTCTCTGGCCCGGGAACTGCGGGAAGCCTGCCGGAAAGAAAATCAGCAGTAAAGGAGCAGATAGATATGAATACAGGAAAAGTCTGGCTGGTAGGAGCCGGCCCGGGAGATCCGGGACTTTTTACCGTCAAAGGAAAGGAAATCCTGGGCAGCGCAGAAGTTGTGGTCTATGACAGTCTGGTGGGTCAGGGCGTACTGTCCCAGATCCCCAGGGAAGCAAAGGCCATCAACGTAGGAAAGAGGGCTTCTCATCATACGATGCCCCAGGAAAAGATTAATCAGGTCCTGGTGGAGGAAGCTAAAAAAGGATACCGTGTGGTCCGTCTGAAAGGTGGAGACCCTTTTCTTTTCGGAAGAGGGGGCGAGGAGCTGGAACTTCTGACCAAAGAAGGGATTCCCTATGAAGTGGTGCCAGGGGTGACCTCCCCCATTGCAGTGCCGGCCTATAACGGGATTCCGGTGACCCACCGGGACTATACTTCTTCCCTGCATATCATCACCGGCCACAAAAGGCAGGGAGAAGCTTATGATATTGATTTTAAGGCTTTGGTAGATACAAAGGGAACGCTGGTATTTCTGATGGGGGTAACGGCCCTTCCGGATATCTGCGCTTCCCTGCTGGCAGCGGGAATGGATCCGGAAATGCCTGCTGCAGTACTCCAGCAGGGAACCACTGCTGGGCAAAAACGGATTGTTTCTACAGTAGCGGAGCTTCCGGAAGAAGTAAAACGCCAGGGAGTGGAGACCCCGGCCATTATCGTTGTAGGCCGGGTCTGTGCTCTGGCAGATGAGTTTGCCTGGTATGAAAAGCTTCCTCTGGCAGGGAGGAAGATTCTGGTGACCAGGCCAAAAGATCTGATTTCCTCAATGTCTGCAAAACTGAGAGCTCTTGGGGCGGAAGTTCTGGAGCTCCCTGCCATACGGACAGAGCCTCTGGAAGATCAGGGAGAGTTGTATCAGGCGTTTAAGGAACTGGATACTTATGACTGGGCTGCCTTTACCAGCCCCACAGGCGTAAAGGTCTTTTTTGAAGAGATGCTGAAGACAGGAACTGATATCCGGAAGCTGGCAGGCATCAAAATTGCGGCTATCGGAAAGGGAACCCAGAAGGCCCTGAAGGAAAGAGGGCTGATCCCTGATCTGGTGCCGGAAGTATATGACGGGGCCTCTCTGGGGAAAGCCCTGAGAGAAGCCTGCCGGGGAGGAGAGCGGATCCTGATCCCCCGGGCCAAGATCGGAAATCACGAGATCCTGGAGGAACTGGAACAGAAACCGGATCTTCAGATCTCTGATATCGCCACCTATGATACCCTTTATGAAAATCAGGGGATTATTGATGAGAAAAAAGAATTTGAACAGGGAAAGATCCACTGCGCAGTATTTACCAGCGCTTCTACGGTAAAAGGCTTTGTAAAAGCCTGCCCGGATCTGGACTATTCCAAAGTGACTGCCGCCTGTATCGGAAAACAGACCAAAGCGGCGGCAGATGCCTGGGGAATGAAGACTTATATGGCCGAAAAGGCCACTATAGACAGCGTACTGGAATTAGTACAGCGTCTCGGAAATAACGACATGAAATAACTTGTTTTTATAACCCTTCAGGGAAAAGAAAAGGAGTGTTGACAAAATGGATATGACCATCAGACCCAGAAGACTCAGAGGAGGAGAGACCATCCGGAAAATGGTCAGAGAGACCAGAATGGATAAAAGCTCTCTCATCTATCCTCTTTTTGTAAAAGAGGGGGAAAACCAGAAAGAAGAGATTCCCACTATGCCGGGACAGTTCCGCTACAGTCTGGACCGTATGCCGGAAAAACTGGAAGAATTAATGAAAGCCGGGGTAGACAAGGTGATGTTTTTCGGTATCCCGGATCACAAAGATGAAGTAGGAAGCCAGGCATATGCAGAGGATGGAATTGTACAGAAAGCCCTTAGAAAAGCCAGGGAGGAGTTTCAGGAGGAGCTGTATCTGATCACAGACGTGTGCATGTGCGAGTATACTTCCCATGGACACTGCGGTATTCTCCACGGCCATGAGGTGGATAATGACAAAACGTTAGACTACCTGGCCCGGACAGCTCTCTCCCATGTGGAAGCTGGTGCGGATATGGTGGCTCCTTCAGATATGATGGACGGCAGGGTTCGGGCGATCCGGACGATCCTGGACAAAAACGGACACCGGGATATCCCTATCATGTCCTATGCGGTAAAATACGCTTCTGCTTTTTATGGTCCTTTCCGTGACGCAGCAGGCTCTGCACCGGCTTTCGGTGACCGAAAAAGTTATCAGATGGATTTTCACAACCGGAGAGAAGCCATCAAAGAAGCTCTTCTGGACGTGGAAGAAGGAGCAGATATTATTATGGTGAAGCCGGCCATGAATTATCTGGACATTATCAGGGAGGTGAAGGACCGGATCCAGCTTCCGGTGGCTTCTTATTCTGTCAGTGGAGAATATGCTATGGTAAAAGCCGGAGCGAAACTGGGTTACATAGAGGAAGACAGGATCATCTGTGAGATGGCAGCCAGCGCTTTCCGTGCGGGAACAGATATTTATCTTACCTATTTTGCAGAAGAAATCGCCAAATTCATAGACGAAGGGAGAATCGGATAATGACAAGATCAGAAGAGCTGTTTCAGAGAGCAGTGAAAAGAATCCCGGGAGGAGTAAACAGCCCGGTAAGAGCCTTTGGCTCTGTAGATGAGGCCCCCAGATTTATCCAGGGAGCAGTTGGAAGCAAAATTTTTGATGTGGACGGAAACGCTTATACAGATTATATCGGTTCCTGGGGACCTATGATCCTGGGGCATAATGATGAGCGGATAAAAGAAGCGGTGATCCGTGCCAGCGAGAACGGATTAAGTTTTGGCTGCGCTACAGAGCGGGAAGTAGAGATGGCAGAGTTTATCTGTGAGAGGATCCCTCATGTGGAAATGATCCGTATGGTGAATTCCGGTACAGAAGCAGTTATGAGCGCTATCCGCACGGCCAGAGGCTATACCGGCAAGAATAAGATTATTAAGTTTGCCGGCTGTTACCATGGTCATACGGATGCCATGCTGGTAAGTGCAGGAAGCGGCGTGATGACCAGCGGCGTACCGGACAGTGCCGGTGTGCCAAAAGGCTGCACCCAGGATACCATGATCGCAGTGTATAATGATCTTGACAGCGTGGAAAAATTAATGGCAGAAAGCCAGGACCAGGTGGCAGCAGTGATCGTAGAGCCGGTGGCTGCCAATATGGGTGTGGTTCCTCCTGAAGACGGTTTTCTTCAGGGTCTGAGAGATCTGTGTGACAAGCATAAAGCCCTGCTGATCTTTGATGAGGTGATTACCGGTTTCCGTTTAAGATTCGGAGGGGCGGCAGAATACTTCGGAGTGACGCCTGACATGGTTACTTATGGAAAGATCATCGGTGCAGGCATGCCTGTGGGAGCCTATGGGGGAAGAAAAGAGATCATGGAAATGGTGGCCCCCAGCGGTCCGGTCTATCAGGCAGGTACTTTAAGCGGGAATCCGATTGCTATGGCTGCAGGCCTGGCACAGTTAAAGATTCTCTGGGAAGACCAGGACATCTATAAACGGCTGTTCCAGAAGGGAGAAATCCTCTTTGAAGGGATCCGGAAGATTTTTACAGAGAAGGAAATCGGCTATCAGGTAAATGCGGTATCTTCCCTGGGAAGTATTTTCTTTACAGAAACTCCTGTTACAGATTATCAGTCAGCGAAAACATCCGACACAAAAGCCTTTTCAAAGTATTTTGAATATATGCTGGAGCATGGAGTTCATCTGGCGCCTTCTCAGTTTGAAGCGATTTTCCTTTCTGACGCTCACACAGAGGAAGATATCCGGCAGTTCCTGGAACTGATCGATCAGTATTTTTAGGTGAATTATGTATAACGATACGGTGATCGGACTGGGAGTGATCCTTCTGTTCCTTCTGGGAGCAGGGCTTTTGAACTTTTATGAAAATAGAAAGAGGCGAAAGATTTTCCTGGAAAAGATGATAGCCTCCTGGGGAAAGATTCCCCAGAGGGAATACAGTTATGAGGAACTGGATCATATTTCCCAGTTTTTCCGGCAGAGAAAAAAAGAAGAATTTTATATTGATGACATTACCTGGAATGATCTGGACATGGACCGGATCTATGCTCTGATCAATCAGAATGTTTCTCCGGCAGGAGATGAATGCCTTTATGAGATTCTGAGAAAGCCGGTTTTCCGGGAAGAGGAGCTGAAAGAAAGACAGAGGCTCCTGGAGTTTTTTGCAGACAGAAAAGGGGAGAGACACCGGATACAGGCCCTTCTTGCAAGAATCCGGAAACCGGGAAATGTAAGCATCTACGAGGCGGTCAGTGTGACTAAAGAGGTCGAGATCCAGGGAAAAGGACTGCAGATCGGGATGTGTGCAGCCTTTTTCCTCTCCCTTTTGTTCTTCGCAGTTATGCCTTCACCGGGAATTTTTTGTTTCCTGGGAGTCTGTATTTTGAATATAATCACATATTTTATGCAAAAGCAGGATATAGACCTGTATCAGAGCAGCTTCCGCTGTGTGATCCAGCTTCTGGAAGCCCAGAAGGAACTGGAAAAAATAAAAATTCCGGAGCTGGAGTCCTATAAAGAAGAAGGAAAGAAGTACCGGGAAAAGCTGCGGACATTTCAGAAAGGGTCTTTCCTTGTATTGGAACAGAGCAGTACAGGGGGCGGGCTGGAAGGACTTGTCATGGACTATATCCGTATGCTGACCCACATTGACCTGATCAAATTTTCCGCTATGATGAAGGCAATGCAGAAATATCAGGAAGAAATACTGGGACTGATGAAGATATTCGGATACCTGGATGCCATGATCTCCATCGCTTCCTTCAGGGAGAGTCTGCCTTATTACAGCCTGCCGGAATTAGATAAGGGGGACAGGGCTTATCTGCAAGTGGAAAATCTGTACCATCCTTTGCTTTCTCACCCTGTGGCCAACAGTATAGATGCCGGGACCGGCATTCTGGTAACCGGCTCCAATGCTTCGGGAAAGTCTACATTTCTGAAGAATATAGCGGTGAATACCATCCTGGCACAGACTGCCTATACCGTTACAGCCTCTGTCTACCGGGCTCCTTATTTTAAGGTGATGACTTCTATGGCTCTCAGGGATGATCTGGAAAGCGGTGAGAGCTATTTCATAGTAGAAATACGCTCCCTGAAAAGGATTTTGGACCAGGCGGAAAAAGAAGGTTGCCTGTTATGTATCATAGATGAAGTTCTGCGGGGTACAAATACCATTGAGCGGATCGGCGCTTCTTCTCAGATACTGGCAGATGTGAAACGGGAGCAGGTATTGCCTTTTGCGGCCACCCACGACATTGAGCTTTCTTATATCCTGGAGGATCTTTATGAGAATTATCATTTTGAGGAAGAGGTAAAGGAGCATGAGGTTGTCTTTAATTATTTGCTGAAAAAGGGAAGAGTGACTACCAGAAATGCCATCCGCCTTCTGGAGATGACAGGATATAAAGAAAGTCTGGTGAAAGGGGCAAAAAAATCCGTAGAAGCTTTTGAAGAGACAGGAATCTGGAAAAAAATACGGGGAACCGGAAAAACATTGTAGAGAAAACAGAAAAAAGAAAAGAATATACCGGAAACCGTCAAACTGTTTTTCTTGACGGAAAAAGCGTATGCTGTATAATAGAAGATGTCGGAAGACAAAAATGTCTTATCTATTTACTTTTTGTTTTTATTTCTTCAATCAGCGGTTCTGCTGGAAACTCAAAGACATATGGATTAAACGCTGTGAGAAAACAGAAGATGGGAGTGATAAAAGAGAAGAAGACCCGTTCTAAATCTGCACAGGCAGACACATCTTGTTTATTGCAGCGGTGCCATAAACGTCTAACTTCAGGACCATGGAAAGCACAGTCTTTGAGTTTGCCATTGGGTTGGAGCTG
>DXFG01000308.1 GCA_019114545.1 Candidatus Blautia pullistercoris
TTCAGATAATCTCCCGAAACCAGCATATATTCTATGCCATGAAACTTTCCCCGTATGCTGTCCCCGAATCTGGATTCTCCATGGCAGTGGGAATAGACCACCGCAGAAACCTTATATTCCTCTGCGATCTCTGTAAACGGCGAACTTTTTTCTAAAATATTGGTCGGGGGATAGTGAAGAAACATAATAAACTTCTGATATCCTTCTTTCCTGGCCAGGCGGAAGGATTCCCGAAGTCTTTCCATCTCTCTTTTCACCAGCTTTTGGGCCTGTGCTTCCCGCTCTTCGTCCCAGCCCAGGATCTGTCCCCGGCGATTCAGATAAAAAGGGCCCTCAAAAGTAAATCCCTTGGTTCCCACCAAGGCATAGTCCTGATAGACGGCAAAGTTGTTCTGCAGGAAAAACAGCCTGTCCTTGTACTCTTCATTAAGCTTCTCTGTTTTCTTGGCGTCCCAGAACATATCGTGATTTCCCCGCAGGAGGATCTTCCTTCCCGGCAGTCTTTCAATAAAAGCCAGGTCCTCCCTGCATTCCTGGAGTTTTCTCCCCCAGGAATGGTCTCCGGTGAGCACCAGAGTATCCTCTGGTTTTACCATCCGGTTCGCATATTTTTCAATTTTCTTCTCATGATTCTTCCACACTTTTCCAAAAGAATCCATTGGCTTATCTGCCTGAAAGCTTAAATGCAGGTCTCCCAGGGCATACAGAGCCATACCCGATCATCTCCTTTATACATTTTTGTTGTATCTCTATATTGTTCTTTTCTCCAGCCCGTCGTATAATCAGATTTACAGCCAAATCTGAGAGGTAATCTAATGAAACCAAAAAAGAAAAGAAAATTATGGAAAAAATTGCTGGTGATTCTGGCAGCGGTGATCCTTGTGTCCGGGATCGGCTTCGGCATTTACGTTCAGGATTATTACCGTGCCAATGATCTGGCCCTGGAAGCTGCAGCCCAGTCTCAACAGGACATAACAGTAACCACCTCGTCAGAGGGCAGGATCATTTTTGCACCTGAAAATCCCCGAGCCGGCCTGATCTTCTATCCCTGAGGAAAAGTCCAGTATGAGGCCTACGCTCCATTAATGGAGGCCTGCGCCAAAGAAGGGATCCTCTGTGTGCTCCTTCGCATGCCCGGGAACCTGGCTGTACTGGATATCAATGCTGCAAAAGGTATCCCGGAAGAATACCCGGACATTGAAAACTGGTATATGGCAGGCCATTCTCTGGGCGGCTCTATGGCAGCTTCTTATATCAGCAGCCATGAAGAAGAATTCAAAGGTCTCATACTCCTTGCCGCCTATTCCACCGCAGATCTGAAAGAAACAGGTCTGAAAGTCCTGTCTCTCTACGGTTCTGAAGACGGTGTGCTGAAAATGGATTCCTATGAAAAATACCGGGATAATCTTCCCGAAGCTTTCACAGAAATTGTAATTCCAGGAGGATGTCACGCCTATTTTGGCAGCTATGGCCCTCAAGAAGGGGACGGAACTCCTCAGATCTCCAATGAAGAACAGATACGCTTTACAGCCAATGCCATTGGAGATTTCACAGAGGACTTAAATTAAAAATCAAGACTCTCTCCCTTGGATCCTTTCCCGGGAACAGATCCCCGCAGTCAATCTCGTCAAGAAAGGTCAGTTCCTCTACCGTCATCAGATAAGACACATATTCATCAGATGGATAGTAAAAAAACAGCAGGATTTCTCTCGGCCTGGAATAATAGGATTCCAGGATCCGTCCAAAGACCTTTCGGAGGATCTCCAATGAAAAAGGATTAAAAAAATAGATCCTGTCCACACTTTCCGGTACAGGATAATGCTCTGCATTTTCCTGTACAAAGGACACCCTTCCGGCAGAAACCCCTGTTTTCAGATTTACCGCCGCCTTTTCATAGATCCGCTGATCGTATTCAATGCCAATGGCCCTGGATCTGGTTTGCCAGGACAGGAAGAAATCTGCCCGGCCTTTGCCGCAGCCATAATCCAGAAGCGTATTTCCCTTTCGGATATATCCTGTATTCCCCAGCCGTTCCAGCACAGAATACGGTGTAGGCTCATAAGGATACCTGTATTGATCGGACTGGGAATCGTCTCTCCCGGCAGTCTTAATTTTCAGCAGCTTATCCCATTTATTTTCATCCATCTTCTGCTCCTCACAGTTCTTTGTATACTACTTTCCCGTTTTTCATCTCTGATTTCATAAGAGATACTTTTTCCACGGTCATCTCTGCCTTTGGCAGCCGTACCTGATAAGGTTTCCTGGCAGAGGCTTTCCTGATCAGGGTAATATGGGGAACAAATTTTTCCTGATCAAAGGGAATCCCATTGTTTTTCAGCTCCTCCCGGAGCTCCTTCACATAAGATTTTAATTTCTGGTTACCCTTTACCCCTGCCCATAAAAGGTTTCCAAAATTTCCTTTTTCAGAAAGGCTCAGTCTGCACTGGGGGAGAGAAACCTTCTCCATCACTTTCTTCACTTTATCCGGATCCTTGTATGCCCCGATAAATGCCAAAGTCATATGCAGGTTCTGGGCTGGGACATAGTTCCCTTCCACTCCCTGTTTCTTCAGGTCATGCATACACTGCACCAGGGCTTTGCACATTTCATCGGAAAGCCGGATGGCTATAAACAATCTCATATTTTATACCTCCATCTTTTAGCAATTCCCTGTATATACATATTTCAGGTATTTCTCTGCACACTCTTTCAGTCGGTACACCTTCCCTACTTCCGTTGCCTGCCGGTCTGTCATTTTATATCTTGGAAAGAATCTGGTCACATGAAGGGGGATATCCGGATCTATGGAGGCAATCCATTTGGCCTCCTCTTCCATCTCTTTCTCCGAATCATTCTCTCCCGGAAGGATCAGGGTGGTCAGTTCCACGTGACAGGCCTCTGCGCTTCTTCGTATAAATCTTTTCACCGTCTCCAGGTCGCCGCCCAGCTTCCGGTAATACGCCTCTGTAAATCCTTTCAGGTCAATATTCATAGCGTCTATATAGGGAAGAAGTTCTTCCAGGATTTCCAGCTCTGCCGAACCATTTGTGACCAGCACATTTTTCATTCCATGCTCTCTTACAAGCTTTGCCGTGTCCCGTACAAACTCATATCCCACCAATGGCTCATTGTAGGTAAAAGCCAGGCCAATATTTCCATATTTCTTGTATTCCCGGGCAAGTCCGTCCAATTCTTCAGGGGAGATTTCTCTATATTCCGCCTCCGGTTCCCCAGTCATGGAAATCTCATAATTCTGGCAGAAAGGGCAGGCCAGGTTACAGCCGAAGCTTCCCACAGACAGGATCCTGCTGCCTGGGCAGAATCGCCTCAAAGGCTTCTTTTCAATAGGATCCAGCATAAGCCCGGTGATCTTTCCATAGTTGATACTGATGATTTTTCCCTTGCTGTTTTTCCTTGCTCTGCAGCGCCCATACTGTTCTTGGGTAAGACGGCAGTGGTGCATACATACCGGGCATATGGCCCTGGTTTCTCTATTTTCTTCTGCCATGTGTTCACACCAATTTATCAAAAATGTCTCACCACCTCAAAGCGTTCCAGCCGGATATCTTCGGCCTCTTCAGGAATACCTGCTTTTCTTTTTGCAATGTCGATCTGCTGCCGGACAGTGTCCACGCCTTCCAGATTTGGAAGGAGCAGGCCTCTTTTATATCCTCTGGATACAATGACTCCATATCGCTCTACATCCAGTTCCTTTTCAGAGGAAATTTCCTCCGCTTCACTGAGAACGTCTACACTGTATACAAGCCGCTCCAGTTCTTCCGGCTGTACCGGTAGAAATCTGGGATCCCGGGTGGCAGCGCTGACCGCATTTTCCAGAATCTCTTCCCCAATGCATTCCTGCACCGGAGAGATAGTGCCGATACAGCCTCTGAGTTTTCCTTCCTCCTTCAGCGAGACAAAAACCCCTGCCTTCCGGTCGTACATTTCTTCTGGAAGATCTGGCGGAAGGGAAATCCTCTCTCCTGTCCGTACATAGGTCTCTATGGTTTTACGGGCAAGGCGCACATAGGCATCCTCTTTATTTCTTTTCTCTTTCGCCTGCTTCTTTATCTTTTTCTCAAACTTCCTCAGAAATTCTCTCTGAGGCGCTATTCCTTTCACCTCAAAAGTACACACCCCGTAGCCAACCCCAAAAGTCCCTTGGTGAGAAAGCTCCTCTGCTTTTACTTCCAGCCCGTCCAGGGCTCCGGCCA
>DXFG01000309.1 GCA_019114545.1 Candidatus Blautia pullistercoris
ATAAACTCAGAAGGAGGTGGAACATATGTTTGAAAACAGGGTTATTTTTCATGTAGACGTAAATGCCGCTTATCTCAGCTGGGAGGCAGTATACAGACTCCGGCACCTGGGCGCAAAAGAAGATCTTCGCAGCCAGGCAGCTGGGGTGGCGGGAGATACGGCTATGCGCCATGGGATTATTCTGGCAAAATCCATTCCCGCAAAAAAATACGGGATCCGCACAGGAGAAAGTATTTTAGAAGCCAAAAGAAAATGTCCCTCTCTGATCCTGGTGCCTCCCCATTATCAGCTTTATGAAAAAGCTTCAAAAGCATTTATAGAAATACTGAAAGAATTTTCTCCGGCAGTGGAGCAGTACAGTATAGATGAAGCTTTTATGGATATGACCGGAACTCAGACTTTATGGCACAGTCCCGAAGCAGCGGCAGAGACAGTCCGAAAAAGAATTCGGGACGAGCTGGGATTTACAGTAAATATCGGAATCTCCTCCAATAAAGTCCTTGCAAAAATGGCCTCAGATTTTGAAAAGCCTGATAAAGTCCATACACTGTTTCCAGGAGAAATAGGAACCAAACTCTGGCCTTTGCCTGTATCGGATCTGTTTTTTGCAGGATCAAAAACTGTAGGAAAACTGGAAAGCCTGGGAATTTATACCATCCGTGAACTGGCCCGCACGGATCCTGAAATATTGAAGTCTCACTTAAAAAAGTATGGAGAAATTCTCTGGGCTTTTGCCAACGGAATAGACACTTCTCCGGTAGAGCCAGAGCCGGAAGCCAACAAAGGCTATGGAAACAGCCTGACCCTTCCTTTTGATGTGACAGATATTCGGCAGGCCCGTCTGGCTCTTCTTGGACTTTCAGAAACTCTGGGAGCCCGTATGAGGAAAGATCAGGTCATGGCTCAGGTGTTTACCCTCTCCATAAAAACCTGGGATTTTCACTGTTATTCCCATCAGAAGAAATTTTCTGATCCTACGGATCTTACAGAAGAAATTTATAAAAGGGCAGTTCTGCTGTTCCGGCAGATATGGAAGGGAGAACCTATTCGCCATCTGGGAATCCGGGGCAGTTGTCTTACGAGAAAAGATATGCCGGTACAGGAAAGCCTTTTTCAGGGAGAAGCCTATGAAAAAAGACGGAGAGCAGAGATGACCGTAGACCGTATCCGCCAGCGGTATGGGGCAGACGCAGTCAAAAGGGCTGCCTTTCTGGATACTCCCATAGACCATATGTCCGGCGGTATTTCCAGAGAAAAAAGAACAGTTTTGTATAAGCTGCCAGCAGAAAGGTATGATAGATGAATTTTGGAACAGGCGGAAAAGTCTATGAAAAAGACGAGGGAGTTCTTTTGGATTCGGAACTTCTTCCGGCAGCGGTAAAATGCTGGTTTACAGTTCAGGGGAAAGGAATGCCTCTATCTATGAAAATTCAAAATGAAGATGGACAGATCCAGACTATCGGCCCCATTTTTACAGATACCTTTCAAAAGCTCCGGTATGGAGGCATTCCACTTTGGAAATACCAGTGCCGGGTCTGTCAGAAAGGAAGAGAAAAATCCTTCTGTCTGTATTTTTATCCGGAAGAGGGGAAGTGGAGAGTGGGGAAATAAAACTTTTCCACTTAACCTGTCAAAATCTGAGGCCGCAGTTGCTGTTTATTCTCGCCTTATAATTGGATTTATGATACAATTCTGTCAGTGAAGCATCTAACAGAGCATGAAAAAAAGCAGTTTACATAGAACAGGAACCGTTCTGAAAACGATGGCTTTCAGAGAATACAGGAGGCAGAAATTATGAGTAATAAATGGTATAAAAAAGGCAGTGAACTTCTCAGGGAGATCGTAGAAACCAGTCTTCCTAAAGAGCTGTGCAGTCTATGGTATATCGGACAGATGGGAATGATCCTGAAGTGGAAGGGAATTGTCCTGTGCATAGATCCGGTGCTGGGAGCAATGCCGGGAGAAGACGGAGAGGACCGGAGAAATTATCCGATTCCTTTTCTGCCGGAAGAGCTTCGGGCAGACTATGTGTTCTGCACCCATGACCATGGGGATCATATGCACCAGGAAACCCTGGTAAAACTGGCTAAGAGAAATCCACAGATGAAGATTGTCCTTCCGCTGCCCTTGGTGGAGCAGGCTCTTTCTTTTGGGATTTCTAAAGACCAGCTTTTAGGCTTATGTCAGGATCAAAAGATTACTCTGGAAGAGGGAATCCAGGTGAATCCGGCGGCTACTGCTCATGAATCCTATCAGTTTGACCAGGAAGGACACAGTCTGACTCTGGGATATGAGATCCGTCTTGGAGACCGTGGGTTTTTCCACAGCGGGGATACGATCGTAACCCGGGAGCTGATAGACAAACTTCAGAAATCCCATGGCATAGACGCAGCCATGATCCCCATAAACGGCAGAGATCTGGAAAGAAATGAACGGGATATTGTAGGAAACATGAACAGCCGGGAAGCCTGCTGGTTTGCCAGTGCGATCGGAGCTGATCTGACCATTCCTCTTCACTATGACATGATTGGAGGAAATGAAGAAAATTCTCTGATCTTTGCTGACTATATGGAGCGGCATTATCCGGAGAAGAAGTATCATATTTTCCGTCTGGGAGAGAGGTATATCCTGTAACAGCTGCGGACCGGAGACATAGCATATATACCGAATAATACCGCCTGCGAAAAACCTGGCAGATTTCCACTGCCAGTTGCGAAAAAAGTTTTTTCGTATACTTACATATAGAAAACTCACAACGGAAGGATGTATATAAAATGACAAAGGAAGAACTTGCTCTGGAAGTAATTGAACGTTTAAAGAAAGAATATCCTCTGGCCCAGTGTACTTTGGACTATGATCAGGCCTGGAAGCTGCTGGTAAGTGTACGGCTGGCCGCTCAGTGTACAGACGCAAGAGTAAATGTGGTGGTTGAGGATCTTTATGCAAAATATCCGGATGTGGCAGCTCTGGCAGAAGCTCCGGTGGAAGAGATTGAAAAGATCGTCCGGCCCTGCGGCCTGGGTAAGAGCAAGGCCAGGGATATCAGCGCCTGTATGAAGATTCTCCGGGATCAGTATCAGGGAAAAGTGCCGGATGATTTTAATGCTTTATTGAAGCTTCCGGGGGTTGGAAGAAAAAGTGCCAATCTGATCATGGGAGATGTGTTTGGAAAGCCGGCAATTGTTACCGATACCCATTGTATCCGTCTGGTCAACCGGATCGGGCTTGTAGACGGGATCAGAGAGCCGAAAAAAGTGGAAATGGCTCTATGGAAGATCATTCCTCCGGAAGAGGGCAGTGATTTCTGCCACCGTCTGGTTTACCATGGAAGAGATGTCTGCACAGCCAGAACATCACCATTTTGCGAGAAGTGCTGCCTGAAAGATATCTGCCAGAAAAACGGAGTGGAGAGTAAGAAGTAACGACAGGCAGAAAAGGCCTTCTATCATACATATCAGGAATAGTTCATGATAAAAGACAGGTATTAGACAGGGTAAAAAAATTATAGGATAATGAAGAAAAGAGAAGAAGGCAGACTGATGCCGAAAGCAAGCAGGAAAAGATGAACAGGAGGCAGCGCTATGATAGAGAAAATAAAATTAAATAACGGAATTGAAATGCCTATGGAAGGTTTCGGAGTTTTTCAGATACCGGAAGAAGACTGTGAACCGGTGGTCAGGAATGCTATTGCAGAAGGATACCGGCTGATCGATACGGCAAGCTCGTATCAGAATGAAGAAGCAGTGGGCAGAGGGATCAGAAACAGCGGTATACCAAGGGAAGAACTGTTTATTACTACAAAAGCGTATATCCAGCAGATGGGATACGATAATACAAGGACTGCTTTTGAAGAATCTTTGAAAAAACTGGGGCTGGAATATCTGGATCTTTATCTTATCCACATGCCCTTTGGAGATTATTACGGCTCCTGGCGTGCTATGGAGGAACTATATAAGGAGGGAAAGATCCGGGCTATTGGTGTTTGCAATTTCTATCCGGATCGTTTGCTGGATCTATGCTATAATGTGGAAATCAAGCCGCAGATCAATCAGATCGAGAGGCATCCTCATTATCAGAGAAAAGAAGATCTTGAGATCATGGGTGAACTGGGGATACAGGCTCAGGCATGGGCACCTTTTGCAGAAGGTATGAAAGGGATGTTCGACGAACCGATCCTGAAAGAAATCGCAGAAAAATACGGAAAGACTCCGGCACAGATCATCCTGCGGTGGAATGTACAGCAGGGAGTGATCGTTATCCCGAAATCTGTGCATAAGGAGCGCATGAGAGAAAATCTGAATATCTGGGATTTTAAACTGGAGGAAGCGGACATGATGCGGATTGCCCAGCTGGACAAAGATTGCCCGTCCATGCTGGATACACGGAAAATAAGCGAAGTCAAACGGGTATACGACTATTTAAACAACCCTGTATTGACAAGTTTGTAAATAAAATTTGCAAAAGTACAGAACAAATTACAGATGAAAAAAAGGAGGAAGCAGCAGATGAAAATTGTAATTTTACAGGGAAGTCCGAATAAAAAGGGATCCACAAATATTTTAGTGGAGAATTTCAGCCAGGGGGCGGAAGCAGCCGGCCATAGCATCAGAAGATTTGATCTTGCAGATATGGATATCTGTCCATGTACCGGATGCGTTTCATGCGGATATGAGGGCCCCTGCATCTTGCATGACGAGAATCAGAAAATAAAGAAGGCGGTCCTGGACGCTGATATGATCGTCTTTGCGACCCCGCTTTATTATTATGGAATGTCAGCACAGCTTAAAATCGTGATCGACCGTTTCTGTTCCTATAACAGCAGTATTACAAGGAAACATATGAAATCGGCCCTTCTTACTGTTGCATGGAACAGCGATAACTGGACATTTGATGCACTGGAAAGTCATTACCAAACACTGGTCAGATATCTGGATTTCCAGGACCAGGGTATGGTCCTTGGACGAGGGTGCGGGACTCCATCAATGACCAGGCACAGCCAGTATCCGGAAATGGCGTATAAACTGGGAAACCGGCTATGATTATTGTTTATTAAAGATCGGCTGACAATTAGTCCTGGCAATATCAAAAACTTTCTGGAGGAGTTTCGTCGCTGTTCCCCGATTCTCTATAAGACTGTCCAGTGAAATGATCTCGCAGGTATGATCCGGTTTTATGCGATAGGTGAGGAGGGCTGTGATTTCTCCATGAGAGAATACAGCCAAGCCATCTGATTTTGTCATATCAATTTTCTCACCGCATACCACCATATCCGTAGAATACCAATGCTTCATTAAAAACTCATTAATTACAGACCGATTCTCCAGTGTAATTGGAGTAATCTCCATATTCCTCACCCAAACTTTCACTCTGTATTTTATCTGGTGTCTTTATGGATATATTTATATAAAGGCTCCAGATACTTCTCATCTACCCAGGAGCATTTCTTCCCCATTGCCTCTTTCAGAGCCAGTTCCCAGGGCTCGCATTGTTCCGCAGGTTTCTTGGACACTACTTTCATCAGCATAGAACAGAGAAATTTATCTTTTACGGTCATGATCTCTTCGTTCCATGCACCCCGGCCGTAGAAGAGAGGGATTCCCTCCAATGCCCCAGAAAGGTGCCTTTTCTTCAACTCCTCAAGAGTCTTCTGGTCATAGGGAGACGCCCCTACTGCAAAGACCGCCGTCTTTTTTCCACTGAGAAGAGCGGCGTTTTTCTTCAGAAAAGAGAGACCGGCAATGGAAGAGGCATAGATTCCTCCGCAGAGAATAATCGTATCTGCAGAAGTGACCATCTGAGATTTGGCCTGGTCAACGGAAACAGGGGCAGTGTCCAGGGCTTTTCCCAGAAGCTGGGCATATTCCCTGGCTGCGCCATACTTTGATTTGTAAATGATCAGAATATTTTCCATAGGGTTTTCTCCTTTTGATGGTCCGGAAAGCTATAGAATACCGGATAATTATACTGTTCTATATAGACAGTTTACCGGGAAATCCCCTGAAAAGTCAATACAATTTCCAATATATCCTCATGAAGTCTGGCTTCAATTTTCCCTCCCATTGCCTGGGTCAGTTCTCT
>DXFG01000310.1 GCA_019114545.1 Candidatus Blautia pullistercoris
TCTGTTTTCTTCTGTGCCGATCTGATATTTTTTCTGCAGTTCGCTCATTTTCATTACCTCGCTGATCATTCATATTGTGACGGAGCCCAAGACGGGAACCCCCCTGGGATCTCCGGCCTTTTGTCTCTGGCATCCTGATATTCCTTTATTATACTATTCCCTCAGCAAGGCTTCAATTGGATTCTTTCTCGAAACAGTGAAAAAAGACCGGGAGCCTGCCGCCGTTATCCTCTCAGTATTCTGACCGGGTTTCTTTCTAAAAGGATCCGGGAGGCATCTGCACCATAGTAAAGATCCAGCACCCTGGCAGTGTCTGCAAGATCCGGCGTGCGCAATACCGTATCGTGGGCATCAGAAGCCACAAGACCTGCCATACCCCGGCCAAGAAGCCAGTCTGCGGTACGGGCGGCCCTTTTTCCAAAATTTCCCGGGATACTTCCTTTATTTACCTGGAGAATTATACCTTCCCTGAAAAATTCCTCTAATAGCTCCGGACGGCTCTTGGCAAAATCATATCGTTCCGGATGAGCCAGAATGATCTTATATCCTGCTTCCTGAAGTTTCTTCAGGCTGCTAAGAGCTAACCTTGCAGGTACATCAAACAGAAATTCCGTCAGCAGATACCGGCCGCCATTGATTCCAGGAAGAGGGCGTTTCCCGGCCTGTTCCAGCAGACTGTCGTTGACCATCAGTTCCATTCCGCAATATACAGTCAGAGGAATCTGATGCTCTGCCAGACTCCGGCGAAATTCTTTTATCTTTCGGTTATAAAGTTTCAAGTACTTTTCCGGTTCCAGATAAGAAAAATCCCCGTGAGATGTGGCTGCCACAGCCCGGACGCCGCTTGCTGCAGCGATCCGGGCCATTTCCAGCCCCTCCTCCGGGGATTCTGCTCCGTCATCTACTCCTGGAAGAATATGCATATGCAGATCGATCATGATCTTCCTCCTCTTCCAAAAGCTCCTGCTTTTCGTAAGAATGGTGTCCGGAACCATATCTTCCATAGCCGTATTTCCCGGAGCCATATTTTCCATAGCCATATCTTCCATAGCCATATTCGCCGGCCGACTCCGGATAATTATTAAAAACATAGCCCAGAAATTTTGCTTTTCTCCCTCGCAGGAAAGAAATTCCTTCCCATATTTTCTTCTGGGGAATTGTATCATATTTTACTACATACAAAATACCATCGGCAAGATCTGCCAGTATTCCCGGATCCTGAAACATTTCACAGGGAGGTGTATCTATAATGATATAATCCATCTGCTTTTTCAAAAGCTCTACAAACTGCCCTACTTTGGGGCTGCTCAGGACAGAAGCCGGCTGTCTTACAGGCCTCTTGCTGCCCAGAAACCAAAACCCTCTTTTCTTCAGCTTCCGCAGAGCTTCTCCGGCTTTCTCTTCTCCTTTGGCAATATCCTGGAGACCTGCTCCATCCCGGATTCCCAGAACAGCCGCATCTTCCTGTTTACGAAGATCTCCATCAATCAGCGCCACTTTTTTCCCTGTAGCGGCCAGAATCTCGCTGATATTCACCGCCAGAGTAGATTTTCCTTCTCCTGAGGCTGTACTGGTTATAAGAAGTACCTTCCCGTTCTCTTTCTTCATGGCATTTTCCAGCCGCAGTCCCAATGCCCGAATACTTTCTCTATATCCAAAGGACAGTCTGGTATCCAGTACAGAAATCTTCTGTTTTGCGCCTTTTTTTCTGGCCTTGAACCGGATTCTGGGAATCATAGCCAGACAGCGGAGGCTTGTAACTTTCTGCATTTCCTCCGGAGTTCTGGCTGTCTTTCTCAAAAGAGCCATGATCCCCAGGATCACACAGCCTGCCAGCCCGCCGAAAAGCCCTCCGTAAGCCAGGCTTCTTTTCGTTCCTACACTGTTAAAAGGCTGTGCAGGTGTCTCCGGCTCGTCCAGATAATTAAACTGAATATCTCCCAGGACAAAACGGGCAGTCTCCGGATAAATTTCCAGTGCCGCATCCAAAATCTTCCTGGATTCCTCTGCACTGGGGCTCTCCGCCCGCATAGTTACCACATTAGAGTTTTCCACGGTTTCTGCAGTAATCGTTCCGTTCAGAGTATCTTCTCCCAGTTGTTCCAGCAATGAACTTCTGAAAAAGCTGCTGTCCAGGATATAGGGAAAAGTCCTGGAAAGCTGATCTGCAGTATTACTGTCATAGTAGAAATTATAACTTCCGCTGTTTCCATCCCCGGTAGCTACGGTAAAAGTGGCGCTGCAGGCATACAGCGGCCGGGTTCTGAATTTTTGGAACCCATAAAAGCCTGCTGCCCCCAGCAGAATCAGAAGGAACACCAGCCACCACATCCTGGAAAAAATCCTCCAGAAGGCCTTAAACAGCAGTACCAGATCGATTTCATACTCTTCCTCATTTTCTTCTATTCTCATTCTCTGGTCTTCCATCTTATCTTCTCTCCCTTTGTACCATAACCATCGTAACGATAACCATACTGGTCCCTTCCTGAGAACCATTCCTGATGAAATGCATTCAGAACAAAACCCGCAAAATCACAATCGCTCTGCCAAATCATATCCACCGCATCATTAACTGCCCTGACATCTGCCCAGTCCTCCCGGACTACAAGTACAACACATTCTGCGATCCTCATCCAGATTTCCGCATCGGAAGACACAGCCACAGGAGAACAGTCAATAATCACATAGTCCATTTCCTTTGCCCATTCCTCTGCTGCCTCCGTCAAAGGTGCCGGACTTATAACTGCATCCGGATTCTTCACAGCCCGGTACTGGAAAAGCTCCCAGATATCTCCATTCACATTCCTGCGGATTCCTTCCTGCCAGGAAGCCTGTTCCGTAAATATCTGGTCCAGAGATTTCCTGTCCTTTCCGTCTTCTTCAAAAATCATATGCTGCGCCGGCTTTCTCAGATCCCCGTCTACCAGAAGTACTTTTTTATGCTTTTCCGCCAAAGCCAGCGCAATATTGGCCGCAACTGTAGACTTTCCTTCATTCTCACTGATGCTGGTCACCAGCAGGATCTTCTGATTTTTATTCTTCATATGGTACTCAATCCTGGATTCCACTCTCCGGCTTGCCTCAGCAAAGTCCATACTTACCAGGGGAGAATTTAAAAGCAGAGCTTTCTTGGTTTTTTTCCTTCTGAAAATCCCTTTTGTTTCAAAAGGAATCACACCTCTCACCGTTCCGTCCAGCAGTCTGGAAGCAGAGCCGGCAGTCTTTACAGTAAACCGCAGCAGATACAGCAGGCAGATCCCTGCTCCCATAGCTGCCATTCCTCCAAGAACCAGCAGGTTTCTTCTGGCCATAATCCAGGTAGTATTAGAGGGGCCGGAGGGCACATCCGGTTCCTGCACGATCTGAAGAGACGCATTGGCAAATACATCTCCCGCAACTTCTTCATAATTTTTCAATGCAGAATTCATATACAGATAAGCCTGGCGGGGATCCGGACTTGCTGCACGAAGCACCAGCAGGTTGGTTTCTTCAATGGGGGTACAGGTGATTCTTCCCTGGATCTCTTCCCCCACCTCTTCTACGATCCGCTCTTCCAGCGCCTGGCTCTGAAATACCTGTCCGAACACATCCGCCATCTGGCTGGCCACAGACAGGGAGGAATAGGCATTGCCCTGTCCTTTAACCGTAACTACCAGGGTAGAAGATGAAGTATATTCCGGCTGGTAAATAAGGGTATGCACGCCGGCAATTCCCAGCCACAAAGAGATTCCTGCCAGCAGGATCATCCAGAGATTCTTCAGGATCTCTATGCACAGGCCTCTCCAGCTTATATCATCTAATCGAAAGATTTCCCGATCCATATACTTCCTCCTCTCACTCTTCTACGATGACCGTCAGCCAGGTCTCTCCGGTATTTCCCCCGCCGTCATCTGCTGTATAATGAATCTCATAAACGCCCGGGGTGTTAAGATCTACATTCGAATCAGAACGGATCATTCCCGTATCCAGGCTGTTTCCCTGGCTGTCTCTCAGTTCTTCGACAAAATCTTCCGGATTTAGTACACCGCCCTTTTGTATATAGGCAATCCCACCTGTCAGATCAATGCTCAGAGAGTGGTTGTCGGATCCCATTACATGAACAGGCAGAGCCTGGGATACCGTATCCCCCAGGCTATTGGATACCTCAAAGGTAACCGTATAAGTTCCTGCTGTCTGATAATTCACATCTGTCTCCGTCTGGGTAAGCCAGTCCGACAGATCTCCATCTAACTGATCTACTGCGCCAAGACGGTTCATGACCTCATTATAGCTCCCTTCTCCTTCCTGGAACGTCAACGGTTCCGTCAGGGTAAGCCTGGGAGAATGGTAATCTGTGAACCTTACCTGGCGGGTCAGTGTTCCCGGCTGGTTAGCTGAATCAAAAACCACATAGGTCAGATTACATACTCCCGGCTCAATAAATCTGGAAAAAGAGCCTGCCACGATCTGGCCGGTCAAATCTCCATCTTCCTGATCTGTAGCTGTCAGCCCCTCTGTCAACTGTTCCTGGGTATATTCGCATGGAATCTCCAGGATCTCCCGGTCACTGGTGATCTCCGGCACATGAGGATCCCGGTTCTGCAGTTCCACTACCTGTGAAACTCCGAAAATCCCCAGAGACAGTATAAAAATAATGATTACCGCAGCTCTGACAAATCTCATAAATGTTTCCTTTCTCCTCCCTAAAATTCATTCAGGAATTCCTGAATCTCCTCTTCATTTACTTCTCTGATCTGTTTATCTCCAATCTTATAGACCCGGCTGCACATGGAAAACACGCTGGGCCTGTGGGCGGCTACGATCACCGTCCGATGAGGCTCCTTCTTAATAATCCTTCGCAGCACTCTCCGCTCTGTAGCCACATCCAGGGCACTGGTAGCCTCGTCCAGAATCATTACCGGAGCGTCTGCCAGAAGGGCTCTGGCAATGGAAAGCCGCTGCTTCTGGCCTTCTGAAAATCTGGTGCCCCGCTCCCGGACCTCAGTATCCATACCGTTATCCAGCTTTTCCACAAACTCCCAGGCACAGGCCGCTTCCAAAGCCTCCCGGATCTCCTGGTCTGTGGCTTCCGGCTTCACCATCCGCATGTTCTCTGCAATGGTTCCGGAGAACATGGTATTTCCCTGAGGAATGTAGCTGAACAGACATCGGGTAGAGGAAGAAGCCCGAAGACTCTGCCCTCCCGGATTCCCCACCCGGATCTGTCCCTTCCGGGGATGATAAAGTCCCAGGATCAGGTTCAGTGTAGTGGTCTTTCCCTGCCCGGAAGGACCGATCAGAGCCACGATTTCTCCCGGCTCTGCCTGGAAGCAGCCTCCCTGGTAAACCCATGTTTCCTCTTCATAGGCAAAGTCTACCTCTTCCATATGGACAAAGACTCCTGTTTCCTTTGCCTGCTTCTTTATCTCATCGGCCTCTTCCTTATCCTCCATAGAGTCTCTTGGAAGATTGGTAATCTCCATAATACGTTCTGCACTGATTCCTGCCCGGATAACCATAGGCAGCAGATTTAAAATGCTGCTGAAAGAGCCTCTCAAAGACCCTGCCATAGACACAAACATAGTCATGGTTCCGTAACTGATCTCTCCCTGCCAGAGGCGAAAGGCAGCAAAGCCATAACAGGCATACCCTACCGCCTGCCCCACCAGGGAGGTTGCAATGGTCATAGACTGCTGGAACCGATTCTGCCGCAGAGCAATGTCCACCGTTTCCTGCTGGATCTTATGAAATTTCTCCGTCACACGGTCCAGCATGCCGAAGGCCTTGATAAACTGCAGGTTCTGAAAGGTTTCCTGATCGAAAACCGTCCGGTCACTGGCCACATTCTGGTTATCTCTCTGAAATTCACGCATACGCCTGGCAGAATACCGGGAAGTGAGAAAAGATATGGGCGCACCCAAAAGAGCAATCACCGCCATAATAGGGTCATGCTGTATCACAATGACAAAGGCACCGCCAAAACTGATCAGGGTAGTCACCACGTTTGGAAGAAAAGTCAGGATGGTATTGGCCACTGTTCCCGCATCTCCGTTTACCCGGTAGAGAAGATCTCCGGACCGATACTTGGCCAGCGATTCCCAGTTGGTTCGAAGAACCTGCTCATAGATATCTGCCCGAATCTCATTGGTCACTTTCAGGCGGACCTTTAATGACAGCCGGGACTTTACTGCATTAATAAAAATCTGGGCCACGCCTACTCCTACATAAGTAGATGCCACCCGGACAATCTCCATGGAATTTACTCCTGTGACAGCGTCTACCAGATCTCTGCTCACCACAGAGGTTCCCAGAGACAGGACAGAACCCGAAGCTCCCAGGAGTATATAAACGCCAATTAACAGCCAATACCGGCGGACATAGGCGTACATCCACAGTAGCTCTGCCATAAGCTGCCTTAGCCGCCCCTCCTTGATCCGCTGGATGATATGCCTCACACCATTCATCTATACTCCCCTTATCCAGAGAAAATTCTAAAAACAGAGAAAAGCCCCATTCCCATATTCTGCATTTCCCCGGAATACAGGAATGAGACTTCCTAAAATCACAGCCCTCAGTCAGAAACTGAGCTGCTGCCAAAAATCGTTTCTTCTGTAAGTTTCACCGCCTCCTCATCAGGGCGGCAGGACAATTCATAAACCGGGATCCTGGACAGAAGATGGTCCAGGGTTTCCAGACAAAGCTCCATGCCGTTTTCCAGCCAGGTTGGATAAAATACATTGTTGGATACAGCAGTCACTTTTTCAAATCCTGTCAGTTCCCGGATAGAATTCTCCGGGGACTGTTTCAGGACGATCATCGCCTTTAGTGGAACACTGGTGTTCTCACAGTATGGAGACGACCCATGCCAGGGGGTGCCCCAGCCTAAGAAAGCATCTGGGGTTTCCTGGACGAAAACCGCATCCCCATTAATAATTAATGCATTGCAATATTTATTCCAAAGTTCTGCCTGAGTAGTTTTCCCGATACCAGATGGTCCCAAGAACATAAAACCCTTTTTTTCAAACTCCACTAAGGAACTGTGAAATAGAATTGTCTTTCTTTGCACAGCATTTGCATAATACATCTGCAGTATCAAATACTCTATTTTCTCCTTATCGCTCTGGCAAACCAACTTTCCTTTGCTCCACACT
>DXFG01000311.1 GCA_019114545.1 Candidatus Blautia pullistercoris
TCCAGCTCTTCCAGTCTGTCACTGTGATATCCCCCTCTGTTGTGGGTGGAAGAATCCAGGCAGTGGGTGGTAAAGAAGTATTCCGGATCTCCTGTAGGTGCGCAGACAAAGGCGCTGGCGTAGATGTCCCAGTCTCCCCTCTGGAGCACATCCAGATGATTTGCGGTACTGTTTACCTCCACCTTAATGCCAATATCCCCCAGAGTAGACTGGACGCTTTCTGCCAGAAGAGGCAGCTCCTGGCGGCTGGGATAGGTAAGCCAGCGAAGAGTCAGGTCTTTTCCATTTTTATCCACATAACCATTTCCGTCCGTGTCTGTCCATCCTGCTTCCTCAAGGAGTTCCCGGGCCTTCTCCGGATCATATCCCGGAGCGATCACTGTGTCGTCCCCAAAGGCAAAACTGGAAGGGAAGGGACCTGCCGCTGCTGTTCCGTTACCATCAAGAAGCACACTGGTAAATCCCTCTTTGTCGATCCCCATGGCAATGGCTTCCCGGACTTTTTCATCCTGAAGGGCCTCTGTCTGATAATTCATCTGAGCAAAGAAAGAGCGAGAGGTTTCCACTGATGAAATAGTATAAGGAGCTTCTGAAAACAGAGGAAGGCTGGCGTAGGGAAGGCCATAAGCAGCGTCCAGCTCCCCTGACTGGAGAGCCATGGTGAGAGTGTCCCCGTCTGTAATAGTCCTTACATAAATAGTGTCCAGCTTCGGGGTTCCGTCCCAGTAATCTTCATTTTTCACCAGAGTTAGTCCCTGATCTGTATTAACTTCTGTAGCAGTATATGGACCGGTCCCGGATACGTTTCCATCCTCTGTGATCCCGGTTTCCATATCGATGATACAGCCATAAGGATCTGCCAGATAATTCATCAGCGCCGGTACAGGCTCAGAGGTGGTAATAGTAAGAGTCATGTCTTCTGCAGTGATCTCTTCTATTTTCAGATCACCCTTTGCTCTGGCATGGACCTCCACCAGATGCTCCAGACATTCCTTCACAGCCTGGGCATCCAGGCTCCTTCCGCTGGTAAACTGTATGCCCTCTTTTAAAGTGATCCGCCAGGTATTCTCATCTACATTTTCATAACCGGAGGCCAGCCAGGGTTCCAGTTCCATAGAATCAGAATAACGGAACAAAGTCTCCCCAATGCCATAGCGGATACAAGCCCAGCCGGAATATCCATTGTGGGGATTCACATCTGCCTCGTCATTTTCTGTGTTAAAAGTGGTATCTCCATAATAAAATACCTTTTCCCCGGATGCTGACTCTCCTCCTGTGTTTTCTGTGCCGGAAGAACCGCATCCGGACAGGAGCCCTATGCTAAGGGTCAGGGCCAGTAAAGATCCCCATACTTTTCTCTGTAAGTATTTTTTTCTCATTTTGTTTCTCCTTTCCCTGCCCTCCGTGTACAAGGGACCAAACACCTTGTACACAGAGAGTATGCTTTCACAGTACAGAATCTATCAGGGTTCTGGTATACGCCTCCCTGGGGTGCTGTATCACTTCATCAGGAGTCCCCCGCTCTATGATCTTTCCCTGATACATAACCAGGACCCTCTGGCACATATGCTGTACCAGGGCCAGGTCATGGCAGATAAAAAGAAGAGAAAGCTTTCTCTCCATCTGAAGCCTTTTCAGCAGCTCCATGATCTGAGCCTGTACCGTTACATCCAAAGCGCTGGTGGCTTCGTCGCAGATCACCAGACCGGGATCCACGGCCAAAGCCCGGGCTATAGCCGCCCTCTGGCACTCTCCTCCGCTTACCTCATAAGGATATCGGTCCCCAAAACTCCGGTCCAGCTCCACCTGTTCCAGAAGCTGGTACATTCTTTCCCTGGCCTGCTCTTTTTTCATCCCCCGGTTTCTCATACTTTCCATGATCCCGTCCCCCAGGGTCCACCGGGGATCAAAGGAATCCTGGGGGGTCTGAAAGACCATCTGGAGCTTTGTATATACGTCCCGTTTCTTTTTTCCTTTCAGTCCCAATATTTCTTCACCGTCTAAACATACGCTTCCCCTGTCCGGTTCCAGCAGTCCGGCGATGAGCCTGGCTGTGGTACTTTTTCCGCAGCCGCTTTCCCCTACCAGGCCCAGACATTCTCCCCTCATAACTTGAAAGCTCACATCTTCCACAGCGGGAAAAGGGGATTTGCTCTTATAAAAAGTTTTTCTCAGATTTTTCACTTCCAGGATCTTATCCATTTCCTGTCTCCTGTGCCTCCTGTTATCTCTGTCCTCTGTTCAGCCGAAGGACCGCACTCAGCAGTTCCTTTGTATACTCCTGCCTGGGAGCGCCGGTGACTTCTTCCCTGGTTCCGTATTCCACCAGGCTTCCCTGTCTCATCACCGCCACTTTATCCGCCATATGCTCCACCAGGCCGATATTGTGGGTGACGATCACAATGGCCGTGCCGTACATTTCCCGCATTTTCATCATCTCTTTTACCACCTGGGCCTGGACGGTCACATCCAGAGCGCTGGTAGGCTCGTCGGCAAAAAGGAGATCCGGCTTCAGTATCATAGCCATCATAATGCCCACCCGCTGGTTCATTCCTCCGGAGAGCTGGAAAGGATAGCTTTTCAGGATCTCTTCTCCTTTGGAAAATCCCATGTTTTTAAAGATCTCCAGGGCTCTCTCTTTGATCTCTTGGCGGCTGGTCTTTTCGTGTTCCAGCACAGTTTCATAAAGCTGTTTTTCAATGGTCCGCACAGGGCAAAGAGAAGCGCCTGCATTCTGAAAGACCATTCCCATTTCCGGTCCCCGGATTTTTCGCAGTTCCTTTTCTCCTGCCCGGGCTATACTCCCTCCTTTATAATAAATCTCCCCCTTTGTAACGGCTCCCCCATTTTTCAAAAGTCCCATGGCAGCCCGGATCACTGTACTTTTTCCGCTTCCCGACTCCCCTACGATCCCCAGGATCTCTCCTGGCTCTATCGTGAGAGACAGATCCCGGACCACCGGTTTTCCAGAATAACAGACTTCCATATTGGAAATTTCAAGTAAGGGCTGTTTCATAAAGGCAGTTCCTCCTTTTTTCTCTGTCTTGGATCCAGCAGGTCACGGACCGTATCTCCCAGAAGGTTAAAGACCATAACGGTTAGGAAGATTGCGAATCCCGGCGCCAGTATGATCCAGGGCGAGGTCTGGAGCATACTTCTTCCATTGCTCATCATGGATCCCCATTCTGCCGCAGGGGGCGTTGCTCCCAGTCCCAGAAAGGAAAGTCCTGCGATCTCCATCATCATAGTTCCGATATCCAGAACTGCTGTTGTGATCACCGGTCCTGCTATATTAGGGATCATATGCTTTATAATGATTTTTATAGTGCCTGAGCCTGAGAGGCGGGCGGCTTCGATATAGGGGGCGTTCTTTATAGCCATCACCTGGCTTCTGACGATTCTTGCATACTTTGGCCAGGATATCAGGGCCAGAGCCGCTACTGCTCCGAAAAGCCCTCCTTTCAGGACACTGGCCGCCGCAATGGCGAAGACCATGCCGGGAAACGCCAGAAAAACATCAGAAATCCGCATAAGAACAGTATCCGGTTTTCCTCCGTGATAGCCGCAGACTGTGCCCACGATGCTCCCTGTCACCGTAGTGATCAGCACCAGAAGGACTGCGGAAAACACAGAAGTCCTGGCTCCCATGATCACCCTGGAAAGCATATCTCTCCCATACCGGTCTGTTCCCAGCAGATACTCCCGGCATGGGGCCAGAAGGGCTCTGCCAAGATCCTGCTCATAGGGATCATAAGGAGTAATATAAGGAGCAAACACCGCCGCCAGAAGGATCAGCAGGGCCAAGGTGCCGCAGACGATCAGCTTCAGTTTTGTATAGTTTCTGGAAGCTTTCTGTTTTCGTATAGTTGTCTTTTTTTCTCTCACTGTGCTTCCTCCTGTCCCAGACGGATCCTGGGGTCAAGATAATGGCAGATCAGATCTGCAGCCAGATTGATCACTACATAGATCACCGCCATCCAGATCACATAGGCCTGGATAACCGGATAATCTCTCATGGTAATGGCGTCCACCGCCATCTTTCCCACGCCATCCCACATAAAAATAGATTCTACAATGGCCGTTCCGCCCAGCAAAGACCCCACAGACAGAGCCAGCAGGTTAATTATAGTCAGTATAGAAGCTTTCAGCACACTGAAAAGTAAGATCCTATTTTCCCGGATTCCCCGGGCTCTGGCCCCCTGGACGTATTCCTGGTCCAGTTCTTCCAAGACCGCAGCTCTAACCTGGCGGATATATTTGGACGTCATGGCCAGAGCCAGAGTAACTGCAGGAAGGACAACGCTTTTCCACCCGCCTGTATTTCCCATTACCGGAAAGATCCTTAATTTCAGGGAAAAGAAATAAATCAGCAGCAGTGCTGCGAAAAAGTTCGGCAGGGAATTCCCGATAAAGCTGAAAAGCCGTATCAGATAGTCCCAAAACCGGTTTTGCCTCACTGCCGCCAGGATCCCCAGAGGTATGGAAATCCCCACTGTCAGCAAAAGGGACACCACTGTCAGATAAATAGTTGTGGGAAGTTTTGAGAGAAAGGAAGCAAGGACCGGCTGTCCTGAAACAAAAGATTCTCCCATATCTCCTTTCAACAGATTTCCCAGCCACGTTACATACTGCTCTGTCACAGGTCTGTCCAGTCCCAGTTCATGGCGGAGTTCATTTTTTTCCTCTGCCGACATGGCGATCCCCTGGTTGCTTTCCATAATATCTACCGCATCTGCCGCCGACAGATTTGTAAGGATAAAAGACAGCAGAGTGATCCCCAGCAAAATAGGGATCATCTGAATAAGCCTTGTTAATACATATTTTTTCATTCTTTTTCACCTTAATCAGCTTGTAAAATACTCTTTTAGAGTATAAAGCTTTCGGGGATCCCCCACAAGCCCCTTAGGGGGTTGTTTTTTCATTCTGGCTTTTTCCTCTCAATCCCCTCTTTTTCAGACAGAAAAATACGGGGAGATAACCCCATCCCCCCCGTTAAGATGCTCGGTTGTTTTTCATTTATGCCTTTACTGCAAAAAGGGCAAACAGCGCATCCGGATTATAAAATTCATCTTTTATTGTATAGATTTTCCTGCTGACGCCGAAATCTACAGACAGCTGCTCCACCCCCAGATTTCCCAGGGTCTCCACATCCCAGGCAGGGCGGACACGGCTGCTGATAGGAAGCTGCCGCTTAATCTCCTCACATTCTGCCATCATATCCAGTCCCAGTTTATTGTGGGTATGGTTTTTGGGAAGTTTAGAAGTATCTGCAAAATTTACCGCCCCGTAGTTAGCGTCAAAGTTCAGCAGGATCCCGCCCTTTTTCAGCACCCGCAGCCAGTCTTTGTAAGCCCTGGCCGTATCCGGCAAAGTCCAGGTAAG
>DXFG01000312.1 GCA_019114545.1 Candidatus Blautia pullistercoris
CTGCTGTTATAAAAACAGATAGGATATCATAAAGAAAACAAGATAGAAAGTCTGAAAGACACTTCAAGAAACAATTCAAGAATCCGTTCGATATATCATTTCTCCATTTACCAATTGACAGAGAGCAAAAAGAGTATTATGCAGCTAACATATAGTTGCAAGAAGGCGTGCCTTGCAAAATGAGTTTGATCCCGGGAATGTTATGAAAACGGGGCAGTGAGAGAACTGGCGGACTTTCTGTATGGTTTGGGAGAGATTTGGTGACGAGTATCTGAAATCTACAAAAATTACTTGCTTAATTCCCCAGTATTTTGTGAAACCTTCTATCTGTCTCCAGATTGGAAAATATGTTATTATAAAGAAAAGCATTTATATTTCAACATCCTTATCAACATTTCAAAGAGCTCTGGCTCTGTCTTAAATTTCTATGGATCATATCAAAGGAAAGAAATCTCAATGCTTTTATCCCAGATCAAACAGCAGAGAGGTTTCTTTCTACAGGATATGTACCGATGAAAAGACCTTCTGCGCAGGTTTTAAGAAAAGGAGGTCTTATTATGGGACAGACAAAGAACAACGGGGCAGAGCCTCAGCCGGACCGGAAGATCCTGCGGCTGTCGGACCTCTATACGGTAAGGATGAAAGAAACACAGCTGGAGCTGACAGCAGTGCTGCTGAACATCAACCGGAATCATAACCGGGAACTGATGGAAGCATGCAGGGATCTGAAAGATTATGCGGAATACGTAGATCGGGTGCGGAAATATGCCAGAGAACTGCCCCTGTCAGAGGCGGTGGAACGTGCCATTACAGAGTGTATCCGGAAAGGAATCCTGAAAGAGTTTCTGGAGAAGAACCGGGCGGAGGTGAAGACTATTCCAGAAGGACGGGAAAGCTTCTTCAAAAGCGGACAAGGCGTTGGCGGAGGTATTACACTAATGTCATAAATCTGGTGGAGGTCAGTATATGCAGTTTAGCGGAAGTGGATCAAAAGACAGCTTATCAAGCCTTTATGTTCTGAAACATAAAGACTTAGATGTGGCGATGGTACAGATTGATAATATGACAGGCTCCATAGAGTATATTTTAGATATTTATATCCCGGAGGAACTGCCTCTGGGCTGCGATGCCAATGGAGGCGGAGTGAAAGAATGGTGGAAAGCCAGGGCGATCCCTGAGTCCAGGAAGGGGATCCGGCAGGTATTAAATTCCCTGAATGAAAAAACCAGTCAGTCTCTGATGCTGTCTGCTTATGGATTGAGCCTGACAGACCATTACTGGCTGCAGCCGGTAGACCGGGAATATTACTGGAAAGATCTGAACTTTTATGAAAATGATTTTTCCGATGAATTGGGAAAGCTCCTTACGGATTCCGGAGAGCTGGATCTGGATTTTCCTGTTTCTAAATTTTCACCTTCTTCATCTGTGAATGGGGAGATGAGGAAGAAATGGGTTATTTTGGACGGAGCCCGCTATCTTTTAAAAGTCAGTCAGGAGCATTATGGCCAGCAGGCAGTTAATGAAGCCATTGCAGGAAAGCTTCATGAATTGACTGGATGGAAGAACTATATTCCTTATAGGATTGACAAGGCTGTTATAGAAGGGAAGAACTATCCCTGTTCTCTGTCGCCCCTGTTTACTTCTCAGGAACTGGAATTTGTTCCTGCTTATCAGATCATTAGAAACCATAAAGTTCCCAACAATGTTTCTGTGTATGAAGCATTGATCCGGCAGGCGGGTTTCTATGGGATGAGGGAAGAAGAAGTGAGAAACTATCTTGAATATACCATATTAACAGATTTTTTGCTGACCAATACAGACCGGCATTTTAATAATTTTGGCTTTTTATATGATGAAAAGCAGCACAGACTTGTGTCTATGGCGCCAATATTTGATACAGGGAACGCCTTGTTTTATAATGAAGAGGCGATACCGTCAAAAGAGAATCTTTTGAACATAGAGGTAAATTCCTTCAGTAAAAAGGAGACGGAAATGCTCCGCTATGTAAAAAATTCCAGGATTCTTGATCTGCCGAGTC
Organism: Candidatus Blautia pullistercoris; assembly: GCA_019114545.1. Taxonomy (GTDB): domain Bacteria; phylum Bacillota; class Clostridia; order Lachnospirales; family Lachnospiraceae; genus Blautia; species Blautia pullistercoris. The sequence goes on from DXFG01000312.1 coordinate 2,039, forward strand.
TGGAGTCACTGCCCAAAGAGGCAGAGATGCTGCTGAAAAAATATACAGATATGCCAGGGACAAGAGCAGAAAAAATCGGGAAGACCATTGGCGAAAAGATGGAATATCTCCACCTGTTCCAACAGGGCAGCAAAATCTGGAGACGGAAAAAGTACTGGTAGGCGGTGAAATATGAAAAATGTAGAAGTGCAGTTGAAGGGCGATCTTCTGATTATAGGGAAGGATCCCAGGCTTGTTGTAAATTTAAAGAGCCAGGAGAACTATATTGAGACCGGGAGCCGAAAAATCCCTTACCGGAAGAAAATACAGTTCAGCAGGGACCTGTTGGAAGGAAAGCGGCAGAATGTTTTTCAGACTGCTGTAAGCTATTATTATCAGCAGGCATGCCAGGTGGCAGAAGGGATGAGAATAGCGCAGCAGTACAGGCTGAAAGCGAACAGGACAGTCCGGGAGAAGGGGAGGGAAGAGCCTTTATAGATAATAGCAGAGTATATCAGATTTATAGTAATCAGGGAGCGAACTATTTGTAACAGTTGACTCCCTGAAAAATTACTGCCTTTTACTGAAACATCTCTCCCAGAGTCCGTACCAGCACTCCGGTAGCGCCCTTTGCCATATATGGCTTGCCCTCGGAGAAATCACTGCTTCCGGCGATGTCCAGATGGATCCATTCTACTCCCTCGTCAACAAATTCTTCCAGGAAGGCGGCGGCAAGAGAACTGCCGGCACCGACTCCGATCACGCAGTTGTTCATGTCTGCTACATTGCTTTCCAGTACCTGCTTATGAAAGTCTTCGTCAATAGGCAGCTGCCAGAGTTTTTCTCCGGTCTTCTGAGAATACTTTTCCAGTTCCTGAAGAAAATCCTGAGAATTTGTGAAAGCTCCGGTATAGTTTTTGCCGAGAGCTGCTACGCAGGCCCCTGTAAGGGTAGCCATATCGATGATCTTTTTGGCGCCCAGCTTCTGGGCCCAGGTAATGGCATCGCATAAAACCAGACGGCCTTCAGCGTCTGTATTGGTGATCTCTATGGTCTTTCCGGACAGGGAAGTGAGAACATCATTGCAGGTGTAGCCGTCGGGACCGATCTTATTTTCTGTGGCGCCGATGACAGCCATAACATTTGCTTTTGCCCTGCTTCTGGCGATCAGTTCCAGGGCACAAAGAACATTTGCAGCGCCGCACATGTCAAATTTCATCCCGTCCATATGCGTGCCGGTTTTTATGTTGTAGCCGCCGGCATCGAAGGTCAGGCCCTTTCCTACCAGAGCAGTATAATCCTCACCGGGAGCCCCCTCATATTTCACGGCAATCAGCCGGGCACCGTGGGAAGAGCCTCTGTTGACGCCCAGGATGGCTCCGGCCCCCATTTCTTCCAGTTCTTTATTCGTAAGAATCTCACATTCCAGATCCAGCTCTTTTGCTATATTGGCGGCTTCCTCTGCCAGGGCTTCGGGAGTCATAATATTGCTGGGCGTGTTCCCCAGATTTCTGGCATGGTTGACACAGAATGCGGCTGTCTGGGCCCTCTGGCATACAGCGTCAATGTCTGCTGAAGAGATCAGGGCAATTTCCGGCTTCTTTTCCGGCCGTTTTCCGATTTTCGTGAAGTCATACTGACTGAAACCTGCGGCAAAAGCTGCCTCAGCAGCAGCCTCTTCTATGGGAAAACCTTCCCTGGCTGGGGAATCAACAAAGATACACAAGTCTTTTTTGGCTAAGCGGACAGCTGCGCCTATGGTCTCCCGGAATTTTTTCGGGGTCATCTCCTCTGCTTTTCCAAGGCCCAGAAGCAGGAGCTTTTTGGGGGCCAGGATGTGGTACAGGTTTCCGGCTTCCAGATCCAGGTCTTGGGTGCCGGTCAGATACCCGGAAAACTCCCGGGGAATGGAGGCTCCTTCATAGAGAGGAAGAAGTACAGAAGTATCTATGGAAGATAATTCGCTGATGGAGTATGTTTTCATGATAATCCGTCCTTTCTATATATAATTTTCTTCGTTTTGTTTTTGCACACTGAGGGTAGCATATTCCTGAAAGAAAGTCAATTTTTGGGGCAGAGACAGGATTATAATCAGAATTTCATAATGACAGATTTTGAAATACATGGTAGAATATACTCGTTTAAAATGTGACTGCAAAGGGGAGGAAACTCCCGGATAAATTTTGAATATGAATATAAGGGAGAGAATGTTATGTGTGGAATTGTAGGATATGTAGGTGAAGAGCAGGCGGCTCCGATTTTGCTTGGCGGGCTGTCTAAGCTGGAGTACAGAGGATATGATTCTGCGGGAATCGCAGTGAGAAATGACGGGACCGGTAAGACAGAGATCGTAAAAGCCAAGGGACGTCTGAAAATCCTGGTAGAGAAAACAGACGGAGGAATGGCAGTGCCGGGAACCTGCGGTATCGGACATACCCGGTGGGCAACCCATGGGGAACCTTCCGAGAAAAATGCCCATCCTCATTGTTCTGACGACCATTCTGTGATCCTGGTACACAATGGAATCATTGAAAATTATCAGGAACTGAAGGAAAAACTGCTGAAATCCGGCTATAGTTTTTATTCTCAGACAGACACAGAAATTGCCGTTAAGCTGGTGGATTATTATTATAAAAAGACCGGAACTCCTCTGGAGGCTATGTCCAGAGCTATGCTTCGTATCCGGGGATCTTACGCTTTCGGCGTGATGTTCCAGGACTATCCGGGAAAGATTTTTGCAGCCCGCAAGGACAGCCCGCTGATCGTAGGCAAAAGCGATACAGGCGCACTGATCGCTTCTGATGTGCCGGCTATTCTGGACAGGACCAGAAATGTATATTATATCGGAAATATGGAGATCGCTGAACTGTCAGCAACGGAGATCCATTTCTATAATATCGACAGGGAAGAGATCCAGAAGGATCTGGTTTCCATTAAATGGGATGCAGAATCTGCGGAAAAAGGCGGATATGAGCATTTCATGCTGAAAGAGATCCATGAACAGCCAAAAGCGGTTAAGGATACTATCGGCGCTTATGTAAAAGAGGGAAGCATTGATTTTTCCCAGGTGGGGCTGGAGGATGAGACTCTGGCAGGTATAGAGCGGATCTATATCGTAGCCTGCGGCTCTGCCTATCATGTGGGAATGGTAGGAAAATATGTGATGGAAGGCCTGGCCAATATTCCGGTAGAGGTGGATCTGGCTTCTGAGTTCCGTTACAGAAATCCGATTCTGGTAAAAAATTCTCTGGTGATCGTGGTTTCTCAGTCCGGAGAGACGGCAGACAGTCTGGCAGCCCTACGTCTGGCCAAGGAAAAAGGCGCGCCGGTGCTGGGAATCGTGAATGTAGTAGGATCCAGCATTGCCAGAGAAAGCGACTATATCCTGTATACTTACGCCGGACCGGAAATCTCTGTGGCCACTACAAAGGCTTACAGCACCCAGCTGATTGCCGTATATCTTCTGGCTGTCCAGGCTGCAAAAGTAAAAGGCCTTATTGATGAAAACAGGTATACGGCTTTGCTGGAGGAGATGGAAACTCTTCCGGATAAGATCCAGAAAACTCTGGACGATAAGGAAAGAATCCAGTGGTTTGCCAGCAAATATGCCAATGCAAGAGATATTTTCTTTATCGGAAGAGGCATCGATTATGCCATCAGTCTGGAAGGCAGCCTGAAGATGAAGGAGATCAGCTATATTCATTCTGAGGCTTACGCTGCGGGAGAATTAAAACACGGCACCATCAGCCTTATCGAAGACGGAACTTTGGTTGTAGGCGTGGCCACTCAGAAAGCGCTGTTTGAGAAGACAGTGAGCAACATGGTAGAGGTAAAGAGCCGTGGTGCTTATCTCATGGGACTGACCCAGTATGGAAACTATAACATTGAAGACACGGCAGATTTCTCCGTATATGTGCCGAAGACAGACCAGTATTTTACCACCAGCCTGGCAATCGTGCCTCTGCAGCTGATGGGATATTATGTCAGTGTGGCAAAGGGCCTGGATGTGGATAAGCCCAGGAATCTGGCAAAATCTGTGACAGTGGAATAAAAGAATGCGCAAGCTTAGCCGAGATGGAGCGGGATCTCTGAAAAGGGAAAAACAGCTCTCATAGACGGAAGTATTTAAGGCGGTTGGAAGAGGGAAATTTAGACAAAAATCCCCCTTCCGGACCGCCTTATTTTTTACATGGCAACTTGTATTTTCCATCTTGATTTTTTTATAAAAAAGCATAGAATATGTGTACGACATCACAAAAACAGCTGCTTATAAAGCAGCGGTACATCAAGAGAGACAACAGGCCCTGAGGGGCGGGAGGTACATTTTCTATGACAAATGATATGACGACAGGAAGTCCTATAAAACTGATCATTAAGTTTATGATTCCTATGTGTCTGGGAAATATTTTCCAGCAGTTTTATAATATTGCGGATTCCATTGTGGCAGGACAGTTTCTGGGAGTAAACGCCCTGGCGGCCATTGGAAGCACAGGTTCCCTGATTTTTTTTGTGACAGGCTGGCTGAACGGACTGACCAGCGGCTTTTCCATTTGGGTGGCTCAATGGTTCGGAGCTAAGCGTCTGACCAGAATGCGGCATTTTATTGCCATGTCTATTTATGTATGTCTGTTTTTTGTAGTGATTATGACAGTGGGGCTGCTGTTCCTGAACGAGCCGATCCTGAGGCTGATGAATGCCCCGGAGGAGCTGATGGGAGATATCAGCAAGTATATGGCCATCATTTACGCAGGACTTTTTGTTACCTGTGCCTATAACGCTCTGTCGGCAGTGCTGCGGGCTTTGGGAGACAGCCGCTCTCCTCTGTATTTTCTGATCATTTCCGCAGTGCTGAATGTATTTATGGACATTGGTTTTATTGTGTTTTTCCACATGGGCGTGGAAGGCTGCGCCTATGCCACGGTGATCGCTCAGGGAATTTCCGCAGTGTTGTGCCTGGTTTACATAATTAAGAAATTTGATGTGCTGAAGCTGAAGAAAAGAGACTTTAAATTTTCTTTTTTTGTGATCAGGAAATTGTTGTCCCTGGGAGTTCCCATGGGTCTGCAGTTTTCCATTACGGCCATCGGGACTATTATTGTTCAGGGAGCTATTAACGTATATGGACCGGTTTCCATGGCAGGATTTTCCGCAGCCAGCAAGATCCAGAATATTATCTGTACGGTATTTGTCTCCTTTGGGGCTACTATAGCAACCTTTGTGGGACAAAACCGTGGGGCGGGAAAGATGGACCGTGTGCGGAAAGGGGTATATATGACCCAGGCCATGATCCTGGTGTGCAGTTTTGTAATTATGGCGGTGATCTATTTCCTGGGAAAATATATGGTGCTGATCTTTGTGGATCCATCAGAGACGGATGTGATCCATGCGGCTCAGATTTATTTCAATACGGTGGCCTGGTGCTATCCTTTCCTGGGAAGTATTTACCTTTACAGGAACGCTCTTCAGGGCCTTGGTTATGGGCTTGTTCCTATGATGGGAGGAGTCTTTGAGCTATTGGCCAGATGGGGGATCGTGGCCCTGGTGGCAGGGAACGCCGGTTTCGGAGCTGTGTGTATGTCTGATCCGGCAGCCTGGATCGCTGCGCTGATCCCGCTGATCCCTTATTATTTCTGGACCATGAGGAAAGAGAGGAAGAAAGAAACGGCATAAAAGAGGGACATTTCATTGAGTTCTTCGGAAAGAGAAGATATAATAGAGACAGAATATATGTGAGCCGGGCTGGCTGAGAAAGGAGGCGCTGTTATGCCCAAAAAGATATCCATCGGCTATCAGGAATTCGATGAAATTATGGAAAAACAGTTGTTCTATATAGATAAAACCTCCTTTATAAAGGAGTGGTGGGAACGGGAAGATAAAGTTACACTGCTTACACGGCCCAGAAGATTTGGCAAGACTTTAATGATGAGTACAATAGAGAATTTTTTCTCTGTGGAAAAGTCAGAGAAGAAAGGGATGTTTGCAGGGCTGGATATATGGAAAGAGGAGGCTTATCGAGAACTTCAGGGGAAGTTTCCGGTGATCAGTCTTACCTTTGCTAATGTAAAAGAACGTACTTTCCAAATGACAAAGCAGCGCATCGGACAGATATTGGCCGACTTATACAGCAAACATATTTATCTTCTGGAAAGCGGACTGCTGACCGCAGATGAAAAGAAGTATTTTCAGAGCGTTACTATGGATATGGACGAAACGATAGCCACAATGTCTGTTCATAAACTGTCGGATTTTCTCAGCAGATACTATCAGAGAAAAGTGATCATACTGCTGGACGAGTATGATACGCCCATGCAGGAAGCCTATGTAAACGGATATTGGGATGAGCTGGTTTCTTTTATGAGGAGCATGTTAAATGCAGCATTTAAGACCAATCCATATCTTGAACGTGGACTTATGACAGGAATTACAAGAATCAGCAGAGAATCTATTTTTTCGGATCTGAATAACCTGAAGGTTATTACCACAACTTCCCGGGAGTACGGCGACTGTTTCGGATTTACAGAAGAAGAGGTATTTGCAGCTTTAGAGACATATGGGCTTTCGGATAAAAAGATGGAGGTGAAAAGCTGGTATGACGGATTTACCTTTGGAGATAAAAGGGATATTTACAACCCATGGTCTATTCTGAATTATCTGGATAATAAAAAATTAGCCCTGTATTGGGCGAACACGAGTAGCAACAGTCTTGCCGGAAAACTGATCCGTGAAGGGAGTAAAGGGATCAAGGAAAGATTTGAGGTGCTGCTTCAGGGAGGGAGCATAGAGGTCTCTATTGATGAACAGATCGTATATGAACAGCTTTCTTTTAAGGAAAGCTCCATCTGGAGCCTTTTGCTGGCTGCAGGTTATCTGAAAGTAGCAGAGACAAAATTTATGGAGAATACAGGATATACGTTTTATGTGCTGAAGCTTACCAATAAAGAAGTGCACTGTATGTTTCTCTCGATGGTCCATGACTGGTTTTCCGACTATGACAGCGGCTATAATGAATTTGTGGAGGCTATGCTTCAAGGCGATGTAAAAGCTATGAACGTGTATATGAACCGGGTAGCATTAAATACCTTCAGCTTTTTTGACAGTGGGAAAAAAGCCTCTGCAGAAAATGAACCGGAGAGATTTTATCATGGATTTGTTTTAGGATTGATCGCTGATCTGGAGGAACGCTATACGATCACTTCAAACAGAGAAAGCGGCTTTGGACGCTATGATGTGATGCTGGAGCCGAAAACCGCTTCTGATGACGGGATCATATTGGAATTTAAGGTTCAGGATCAGGAAGAGGAGAAATCTCTGGAAGACACCGTTCAGGCTGCCCTTAAGCAGATTGAGGAAAAAAGATATGCGTCATCTCTGGAAGCAAAAGGGATACCCAAAGAAAGGATACGCAGATATGGATTTGCTTTTTCAGGGAAAAAGGTATTGATCGGAAAATGAGCGGCATAAATGAAGGAGCTGTCATATGAGACATATGTCAGGAATACTTATGTATTCTGGATTTTGTTTCATAGGGCAGCTCCTTTATTTATGCTATTTAAAGAGGTGATAAACTGTTAATTCAGCTTCTTCCCGGCGTCATCCGGATTTTCAAAAGGTCCCACACAGGGATGAAGACTTCTGTGGTTTCCGAAATAGTCTTCGTTGAAGGTGATAGGGGAACCGTCGGGATTCTCAAAAGATTCTTCCGGTTCAAAGGCCATTCCCAGAGTTTCGGTACTGATGGTGCCTACTGTGATCTCAGGCAGGAGTTCATAGAGGTTGGTGTTCAGTTTCCATTCTCCGTCTTTTTCTTCCAGGGAAAGGGTAACTTTATGAGTATCGTCTACCACACAGTTCTTTTCTTTCTTCCAGGGTTTTGCGCCGTTTAAGTATACATTTCCCTCTGCCCATACAGGAAGGTGAATGTAATACCGGTCGCTGTCCGGACTGCCCATGCCGCAGTAACCCTCAAATTCTTTTACCCATTCTTCGTAGAGCTGGTATCCGTTGTCAAACATCCAGGTTCCTACGTCTAAATTTCCGTCATCCCATCCGTTCTTTCCTTCTCCCTGGAGATAGTCGTAGATCTTCACCATGCCAGGACGCTTTGGCTGCTGAACAAAAATATTATTGTAGAAACGGTCGTCACCGTGAAGGAAGGTCATAAAGCCTGCTACTTCTGTTCTGTGGGGAACATGGTATGGGGTATATCTTGGCGAAGATAAGGTAAGGGCTCCGTTGTCTGTGCCTTTTCCTACAGCAGTAAGGGCCCCGGCGATCAGGTTGTGGACAAAGGCTACGCCCTGGGTGGCCAGTTTTACGCTGCGGTCAGAAAGAAGCAGGTTGTTGTCTACCAGAGTTGGGCCGTGGGATACTTCGATGAAGATATCCTCCCCCATGCCGGGATCACTGGGATCTATGCAGTCGTCGGGAAGAGGCAGACAGTTGTCATGGAACAGGTTCTGGGTCACACGGGTGCCCTGTGCCTGCCAGTCCAGCCATAGACCTCTGGTGCAGTGGTGGATATGGTTCCTCCGGTAGATCACGTCAATAGCGGCGTGCATTTTGATTCCGCCGATTTCCGCCCCGGCAAGATTCTGCTTGTTGTTAATGTGGTGGATATGGTTATCTTCAATAAGAGAGAACACCCCGCCTAAATGTCCTACAATACCGGTCTGTCCGCAGTCATGGATGTTACATCTGCGGATAATGTGAGAGCCGATATTCTCCTTTGTCCATCCTTCTCTCTGGGCCTGGCAGATACAGTCACGTTCTGTCTGGGTCCCGTCTTTAAATTTCCAGGTAAGCCATTTGTTGTCATTGTTTGGCTGTCTATATTTTCCCAGGGAAATGCCTGAGCATTTGGAGTGGGATACTTCGCAGTCTTCGATGATCCAGCCCTT
>DXFG01000313.1 GCA_019114545.1 Candidatus Blautia pullistercoris
AAGGAACGGGAGCGCCGGTAATCGATGAGGCTCCGGTAGTTATGGACTGTACTGTTGACGATATCTATGAAACAGACGGATTCGAAAGCTTTATCTGTAAGATTGACGGTGTTTATGCGGAAGAGAATATATTAAACGAAGCAGGAAAGATTGATTACCGGACGCTGAAACCAGTTCTTTTCGAGATGCCGACGTATGAGTATCTCCGCACGGGAGATGTAATCGGAAAATGCATGAACATCAGCAAATAACAGAAAATCAGGAGAGTGATGGATATGGAATATGCAAAACTTGGAAACACAGACATTGAGGTATCGAAGCTCTGTGTAGGCTGCATGAGTTTCGGAAAACCCGGAACGCTGCATGACTGGACAGTGGATGAAGCCGGAACAGAAAAAATCGTGAAACATGCTCTCGACCTGGGAATTAATTTTTTTGATACTGCAAACGGATATTCGGAAGGGACCAGCGAAGAATATCTGGGAAATGCACTCAGGAAAAATATTGCAAGAGATAAAGTAGTCATCGCTTCCAAAGTCTATTTTAATCCCGGAAGACTTTCTTCTGAAGCTATCCACCGGGAAATTGACGGCAGTTTGAAACGGCTTGGCACAGATTATCTGGATCTGTATATTATCCATCGTTTTGATTATGATACGCCCATCGAAGAGACAATGGAGGCTCTGAATGATCTGGTGGTATCAGGAAAAGTACGTGCTATTGGCGCATCGGCTATGTATGGATATCAATTCTATAATATGCAGCTTGCCACACGGGATCATGGCTGGGCACAGTTTGTGGCTATGGAGAATCATTACAATCTTCTTTATCGGGAAGACGAACGTGAGATGATTCCTATCTGCCGCCAGATGAACGTATCTCTTATGCCATACAGCCCTCTTGCAGCCGGACATCTGACCAGGCCGGAATGGAATTCGGATTCTATCCGCAGCAAAACAGACCGGGCTGCCATGGGGAAATATGACCGGACGAAGGAGCAGGATATGGAAATTGTCCGCAGGGTCCATCTTCTGGCAGAAAAATACGGCGTAAAAATGCAGCAGATCGCATTAGCATGGGAGTGGGCAAAAGGGGTAACGGCGCCGATCATCGGGGCTACGAAAGCCTCCCATTTTGACGATGCCGCCGGAGCGTTTTCAGTGAAATTAACTGAGGAAGACATTGCATACCTGGAAGAACCCTATGTGCCCCACAGGATCGTAGGCGCAGTAGACGGTAATCCGCCAGATGGAACCAAGCTGCTGGATGTGAAGAAATGAGCATCCTATCATTTTCAAATGAAAAAGTCTCTGCAGGGCAGTTTATGCTCTCGCAGGGACTTTTTGCCGCTATTCTTCCTTCTCTGCCTTTTGCTGGGCGGCATAATCACTGAGAAGAGGCGGAAGGGAAGAGCGTATGACCAGAGAGATATACAGGATATTTTTATCATTGTTCCTCAGAGTGGGATTTGTGATCCCGTCCATCAGAAGGCCTGCAAAGGCTTCCGTATAAAACCGGCTGAGAAAATCTCTGTAATCGGAAGGTATGGACAGTTCCATCTGCTGGATAGTTTTATCTATAACAGAAGAGGTGATCCCATAAAGGTCATTGAAGAAGAAACGTTTCAGTTCTCCCTGTCCTAAAGAGTTACAGATGTTGTTCAGCAGCTTTTCATTCTCCTCGATATAATTCATAACAAACCGGACAGCCTCTTCGTAATCAGACATCAGATCAAAATGTTTTACCACATCAATAGCTTCCTGTTCTAAAGTCCATTTCAAAAGATCGTTGATATCCTCAAAATGATAATAAAAAGTATTTCTGTTCAATCCGCAGTCCTCGGTGATTTCCCGGACAGTGATATTCGAGAAGGATTTCCTGCGGATAAGCTTTTTCAGAGATTCTGCAAGGATTTTCCTGGTATAAAAGGTGGTAGCGTTATGTTTCATGGGATCATCCATACTCCTTTATCAGCAATATTGTTTTTTTATTTTAGCGGCTGAAAAATAAAAAGTCAATCATTCAGCTAAACATATTCAGCCATTTGCCTAAATTTTAGACATCTGCTGAAAAGTGTTGCTTTTCTTTCCTGGATTTTTTTCATAAAATGCAGAACAGATGAAAAAAAGGAGGCCTTAGAAAATGAATATATGCATAAGCAGAGAATTTGGCAGCGGAGGACATGAGATCGGAAAGATACTTGCCGAGCAGCTTGGATATTCCTTTTATGACCGCAGGCTGCTGGAAGGTGCGGCGGAGAAAAGCAGGATTCCCATAGAGCATCTGGAAAGGGCAGATGAGCAGAAAGCCAATCCCTGGATACACAGAATATGGTATGAGGCAGAGGATGAAAATCTCCGTGGACTTCCGGCCAATGATATTTTATTTCAGATACAGAAGGACTATATCCTGAACCGGGCAAGGGAAGGAAATGCAGTTTTTGTAGGCAGATGCGGAGACTTTATTCTAAAAGAGGCAGATATCCCCTGTGTTTGTATTTTTATCACTGCCCCATATGCCTGCCGTGTAATGCGAAAAAAAGAGCTGCTCCATTTATCCGCAAAGGAGACAGAGACACTGATAAGGAAAACAGATAAACGGAGAAAAGCCTACTACAATTATTACACAGACGGGGGCTGGGGAAAACCAGATAATTATGACTTTTGCATCAACAGCAGCCGTGGAATCCATGAAACGGTCAGAGTACTGGAGAAGCTTCTGGAAGAACTGTCCCGGGAAGGTGAGAAAAATGAGTGAAAAGGCAGAGAAAGGTATACCGTCATGAAAAAATTTTATCAGAAAATCGTGGAGCATCCCAAAAGCATCCTTACCCTGTTTATCCTGGCAGCAGTTTTCTCCCTGTTCTGCCAAAGGCTGGTTCGTGTGAACTATGATATCAAAGACTACCTGCCGGAAAAATCCCCATCTACCATTGCTCTGGACAAAATGGAGGAGGAATACGAAGGGGGAATTCCCAACGCCCGGGTAATGATCCGGGATACTTCTGTGGCAGAAGCCCTGGAATATAAAGAAAAGCTGGAAGGATGCCCGGGGGTCGTCAGTGTAACCTGGCTGGATGATGCAGCAAATATTGAGCAGCCTCTGGAGACTCTGGATCAGGAACTGGCGGAGACCTATTATAAAAACGGAAACGCCCTTTTTACTGTTACTGTAGAGGAGGACCAGGTCCTGGATGCTGTAGAGGCAATGGAAGAAGTGGCAGGGGACAGAGGGGCCATGAGCGGAGACGCAGTTTCAACAGCAGTGGCTACTACCAGTACAGTCAGTGAAGTTTATAAAATTGCAGCTTTTGCAGTATTATTTGTATTTTTTGTACTCTTCTTAACCACCACCTCCTGGGCAGAGCCGGTGATCGTTATGGCGGGACTTGGCATTGCTATCGCCATCAATGCCGGAACGAACCTGATTTTTGGAGAGATTTCTTTTGTGACCAATGCGGCGGGGAATATCCTGCAGCTGGCGGTTTCTCTGGATTATTCGGTCTTTCTGATCCATCGCTTTGAAGAGTGCATGAAGACAGAGGAAACTCCCAGAAAGGCTATGGTAGAGGCCCTTTGTAAATCCACCAGTTCCATATTGTCCAGCGGACTGACAACAGTGATTGGATTTTTGGCGCTGGTATTTATGCAGTTTAAGATCGGTCCGGATCTGGGCCTTGCTCTGGCAAAAGGCGTAACCATCAGCCTGATCACGGTTTTTGTATTCATGCCCGTACTGATCCTGGCCTTAAACGGATGGCTGATGAAGACCCATCACAGAAGACTTCTGCCTGACTTTCACCGGTTCGGTTTCCTGGTGAGAAAGATCATGGTACCGATGACCGCAGTGTTTGCTCTTCTTGTTGTGCCTTCTTATCTGGCTTCTAACCAAAATACTTTTTACTATGGCTCTGCTTATATTTTCGGGGAGGATACAGAATTAGGCCGGGATATTGCAGAGATTGAAGAAATTTTCGGAAAAAGCGATACTTACGCCTTAATGATCCCCAGAGGAGACAAGGTCAGAGAAGAGCAGCTTTCCCAGGCTCTTCATGAGATACCGGAAGTGACCGGCATCCTTTCCTATGTAGACACAGTAGGGGCTCAGATACCCGAAGAATATCTGGATGAGGAACTCCTTTCCCAGCTGCTCTCCAAAGATTACAGCCGAATGGTGCTTACTGTAGATGCAGATGCAGAGGGAGAGGAAGCCTTTGCCCTGGTGGAAAAGATCCGGGAAACTGCAGATACCTATTATCCGGATTCCTGGTATCTGGCAGGAGCGGGAGTGAGTACCTATGATCTGATGGACACCATCACTGCAGATATGGTGAAAGTAAATCTTATCGCCATCGCAGCAGTTTTTGTGGTACTGCTTTTTACCATGAAATCCGTCTCTCTCCCGGTTTTCCTGGTGCTGGCTATCGAGACGGCAGTGTGGATCAATGTGTCGATTCCATACTTTAAGGATTCTACGGTATTCTACATTTCCTACCTGATCATCAGCTCTATCCAATTAGGAGCTACCGTGGATTATGCGATCCTGACTACGGAACGCTATATGGAGTTCAGACAGACCATGGATAAGAAAAAGGCAGTTTCTGAAACCATCGCAGCGGTGACTACATCTTTGCTTACTTCCGGTATTGTGCTGGCTGTGGTGGGATACCTGATGGGGGCAATTTCTTCTCACGGGATCCTTTCCCAGCTCGGGACCTTCCTGGGAAACGGAAGTATGCTGTCCCTGACCATTGTACTTTTTGTACTGCCGGGACTGCTGTACTTATTTGACAGGCTCATAGAGAAAACTACCCTGCACACAAACTTTTATCAGAAAAGGAGACATCATCATGAATCGAAATAGAAAAAGCAGATATTCAAAAAAATCTATTACAGCGGCTGTATGTTTTTCCATGGTCCTCGGAAACACCCTGCCGGTCATTGCTGCAGAAAATCCCCAAAAGGAAGAAAATGTCTATGCCTCCCTGGAAGAAGATGGAACCGTATCCGGCGTCTATGTGGTCAATGAATATGATCTGGAAAAAGATACCAGGATCACAGACTATGGCGATTATACAGAAGTAACCAACCTGACTACCGAGGATAAAATAGAGGAGACAGCCGACGGATATACAGTAGAAGGCAAAAAAGGGAAATTCTATTATCAGGGGAATCTGGAGACAAAAGAACTGCCCTGGAAGATCCAGATTTCCTATTACCTGAACGGTGAGAAGAAAAATCCGAAAGAACTGGCCGGAGAGAGCGGAAATCTGGAAATCCGGATTTCCGTAAAGAAAAATGAAAAAGTAAAGGGAGACTATTTTGAAGATTATCTGCTCCAGGCCACAGTTACACTGGACTCCGAAAAGTGCAAAAATATCCAGGCAGAGGGGGCTACTCTGGCAAATGTGGGAGCAGATAAACAGATTCTATACAACATTATGGCGGGGCAGGAAAAGGAATTTTCCATTACTTCAGAAGTTACAGACTTTGAAATGGACGGGATTTCTTTTCAGGGAGTACCGATGTCCTTTGCCATTGATACAGACAGTCTGGATATGTCGGCTCTCTATGAGCAGACAGACGAGCTGAAAGAGGCGGTATCCCAGCTTGATGAAGGAGCCGGTTCACTGAAAGAAGGCACCGAAGAACTGGCGGAAGGAAGCAGCCAGCTTCTGGATGCCACAGGCAGCCTGGCCCAAGGTGCAGTCAGCCTTCAAACAGGCACAGACGGGGCGGCTCTGGGAAGTTCTTCTCTTGTCCGGGGAAGTCAGGAGCTGGAGAACGGCATCGGCACTTATCTGAATGGTGTTTCTTCGGCAGCTTCCGGGAGCAAATCTCTGATCCAGGGAGCGGACAGCCTGAAAGAAGGCGCCCCTGTTCTGGAAGCCGGCGCAGGACAATTAGCAGAAGGGACCAGGACCTATACAGAAGGAAGCGAGAGCTATATAAACGGCGTCCAGGCTTATATCAGCG
>DXFG01000314.1 GCA_019114545.1 Candidatus Blautia pullistercoris
TAGGAAGGCTTTAAAATATTCTGTTTGTCGTAAAATCGGACAGTGCGCACGGAAATGCGGGCCATCTTGGCAAACTGTCCGGAAGTATAGTATCCGTCTGGTTTCATAGAAACAGTTCCTTTTCAGATTTATATTATCCTTATTATAAGGGGAAAATTGGCGGGAAGACAAGAAATTTGCGATGAAATTTCATTGAGCTGAATTATAGGCCGTGATAAAATTTACTTACAGAGAACAGAAATGATATAGAAACTTTTCTGTATTCTTTTCCTGAACTTCTATTTACCAGATCTTAGGATCTGCTGTATCTGATTGTCTGTATCAGACAAAATTCCCATAATATGTTATGCTATAAAAAAATATTGCGTTCTGTTCTTTGGCGGTTTTATCAGGTATAATAAAAATATACAGAAGGTTCCTGTATCAGGCAGAAGGAGGCTGTATGCAGGAAGAAGTAAAAAAATATCCCACAGACTATATACATTTAGAGGATATGGCAATGAAGACTGCGGCTCAGTATTTTGGCGAAGAACTGCTGGAATATCTGGGAGTGAAAGAAAAACCAGTCAGAGTAGTGCCTACCGAGATTATCCAATTGGAAGCAAGACAGCTCTATCAGGATTTTAATTTTGAGATGGAAAATGGCTGGTGGTATCACTTTGAATTTGAAAGCGACGAAATCACAGAAGAGGACCTGATGAGATTTCGGGAATATGAGGCAGCTACCAGCCGCATTTACCAAGTACCGGTAGTAACCTGTGTACTTTGCTCAGCAAAAGTAAAGAAGCTGAAGAACGAAATCACTCAAGGACTGAATACATATAGAGTGGAGATCATCCGTTTGAAAGGAGAAGACGCAGATAGTCTGTTTGAAAAACTGGAAAAACAGGGAAAAATGCAGCGAGAAGATATGATCCCTGTGCTACTGAGTCCTTTGATGGGAGGCAGAATGGCGATAAAGGATAGGATCCTTCAGGGAATCTATTATGTCAAAAATGAAGAAGGTAAATTGCCGGAGATTGAAATCGGAAAGATGCAGGCAGTGCTTTATGCATTTGCAAATAAGTTTTTAAGTGCAGGAGAGCTGGAAGAGATTAAGGAGGCGATCGCAATGACGAAACTGGGAGAAATGCTTTTTGATGATGGAGTGAAGGCCGGAGAAAAGAAAGGAATGAAGCTGGGAGAAGAAAAGATGAGCCGGCTGACGATCCGGCTGTTAGATGAAAAACGCTATGGGGATCTGGAAAGAGCGGTGAAAGACCAGGAATACAGAGAGAAATTATATAAGGCCTTTGGAATCTGACAGGAGTCCTCCTGGGGGATTTCTTCGGATAAAAGAATTTCTGGTATATTCTCCTCCTTTTTGTTACAATAGGAGAAAAAGATCTGTCAGACTTTTTCTATCGTATCGAAAGTCTGAAATTAGGAGGAACAGAAGTATGAAAATCGCATTATTAGAGCCTATCGGAGTACCAGAGGAGACCATCCGGGCATACGGCGATAAGATCCGCAGCCTGGGCCATGAATTTGTAAGCTACGATACAGTGACTGCAGATCCGGAGGAACTGAAGGAGCGTTCCAAAGGATGCGAGATCGTTATGATCGCCAATCACCCATATAAGGATGAAGTAGTTGCTGCATCTGAGGACTTAAAGATGATCTCTGTGGCTTTTACAGGAATCGACCATGTAGGAACCAAAGCCTGCAAAGAAAAGGGAGTGACTGTGTGCAACGCTGCAGGATATTCTAACGAGACTGTGGCAGAACTGATCCTGGGCTTTGCAGTGGATGCTCTGAGAAATGTGGCGAAAGCTAATGATGTAGTGAGAAAAGGCGGCACCAGCGCAGGTATCGGGGGAAGAGAAATCTGTGGAAGAACTGTGGGAATTATCGGACTGGGACAGATTGGAACCCGGGCAGCTCAGCTTTTCCAGGCCTTCGGGGCTAAGGTGATCGCCTATAACAGGAGCCAGTCTCAGAAGGCCATAGATATGGGGATTGCATACCGCTCTCTGGATGAAGTCCTGGAGGAAAGCGATATTATTTCCCTGAACCTGCCTTTAAATGATGAGACCAGAGGATTTATCGATAAAGAAAAGATCAGTAAAATGAAGGATGACGCAGTGTTTATCAACTGTGCAAGAGGTCCCATTGTGGATAACAAGGCTCTGGCTGAGGCCTTAAATGAGGATAAACTGGGCTTTGCCTGTGTGGATGTTTTCGATATGGAGCCTCCCATCCCGGAGGATTATCCTCTCCTTCATGCGAAAAATACTCTGCTGACTCCTCATCAGGCATTTATTTCTGAGGAGTCCATGCAAAGAAGAGCAGAAATTGTCTTCCGGAATGTGTTTGCTTATCTGGAAGGAAATCCGGAGAACGTCTGCAGGTTATAAAAAAGAATATTTTTATGCCGGGACTATTTGGCGTTTATATATTTTTTCTGAAAAGCCGCCCGATACTGGCTGGGAGTCATGCCTTCCTGCTTTTTAAACAGCCGCATGAAATATTTTTCATCGGGAAAGCCGCAGGTGTGGGCAATGGAAGCTATGGAGAGAAAATCGCCCTGGCACAGCAGATTTTTGGCTGCGGCCAGCCGTACATGATTTATATAAGTATTTACAGAATATCCCGTGTATTTTTTCATGAGAGAAGTAAGATAGGCAGGATGATAGTGATACCGGGCGGCCAGCTCTTCTACCGTCATAGGCTGGTCATAGTGGGAACGGATCCACTCGATCATGTCCGGAAGCTTTCCGGGGGCCTTGTTTTCCAGGGCCCTGTCTGAGGAAAGAAGCTCTGAGGAAAGCTCCAGCAGCAGAAGGTTCAGGGCATATCTGGTCCGCCAGGAAGACTGGTAATTTTCCCGCTTTGCGATATCCAGCAGCTGGACAAAAAGGAGAAGACTCCGTTTTTCCGAAGAAAGACGGCCGGACTCCGGAAGAATAAAGGACTCTTCAGCTGAGGAAAGGGTAGACAGCAAAGAACTGTTCTGGCTGTTCCGGGATCTTAAAAGCTCTTTTGAGGTGAGGATCCTGCTCTGGGGATCTGTCATATGAAAATGAACCCAATAATAAGAAAGCCTGCCGCTGCTGGGGGCATAACCATAATGAACCTGATGGGGAAAGAGGAGGAGCGTTTCGTTTTCGTGAACGTCCAGATTCTTTCCCTTTTGATTTATGTGGAGAGTTCCACGGCATACCAGGATGAGTACACAGGCGTCTATGCACCTTCGCTGATGGAGAAAGCCGCCGTCGCTGACCAGATTGCCGCAGGAGAGAAATTCTGCAGGATGAGAGGCCTGGGAAGTATAGTATAACATCTTGGATTTGTCCACCCTTTCTTCGGAATTGTCAGTTGTCTTATTGGTTTCGTGTGTTATTATGATACCACAAAACAACGAACCAGGTGAATATTTATATTCATTTGTCAGGAAAAGAGAAGAACAAGAAAGAGAGGATGATGAGAATGCTTGAGAAAAAATTAACCCCGATGTCCCTTGAACATGTACAGATCCAGGATAAGTTCTGGAAGGGTTATATGGAGCTGGTGAGAAATCACGTGATCCCTTATCAGTGGGAAGCGTTAAATGACCGGATTGAAAATGCAGAGCCCAGCTATTGTATCCAGAACTTTCGAGTGGCGGCAGGGCTTCAGAAAGGAACTTTTCAGGGAATGGTTTTTCAGGACAGTGATGTCTATAAATGGTTAGAGGCAGTGGCCTGGTCCCTGATGTGGCATCCGGACGGTGAGCTGGAGAAGACGGCAGACGAGACTATTGAGCTTATCGGAAAGGCTCAGCAGCCGGACGGCTATCTGGATACCTACTATATCATTAACGGTCTGGAGAAAAGATTTACCAACCTGATGGACAACCATGAACTGTACTGCCTGGGACATATGACCGAGGCGGCAGTGGCTTATTATAAGACAACCGGCAAGAGAAAGTTTCTGGATATTGCAGTGGGATACGCCAACTGTGTTTATGAACATCTGGGAACAGAAGAAGGGAAGATACCCGGATATCCCGGCCATGAAGTAGCGGAGATGGCTCTCTGCGCCCTGTATGATATTACAAAAGATGAGCGGCACCTGAAGCTGGCCAAATACTTTATTGACCAGAGAGGCCGGCAGCCCCTGTTTTTTGATGAAGAATGCAGGAAAAACGGGAACAAATGTTACTGGGATGATACGTATATGAAAAAGCAGTATTACCAGGCGGGAAAGCCGGTCCGTGACCAGGACAAGGCAGAGGGGCATGCAGTGAGAGCTGTTTATCTTTATACAGGAATGGCTGAGGTTGCTTCCAGAACAGAAGACAGGGGACTTTTTGAGGCCTGTGAAAAACTCTGGGACAATATTGTAAACCGGCAGATGTATGTGACAGGAGCTATCGGCGCCACAGAGCATGGAGAGGCATTTTCCTTTGATTATGACCTTCCAAACGATACCGTTTATGGAGAGACCTGTGCTGCCATCGGCCTGATCTTTTTTGCTAGACGTATGCTGGAGATCACCAAAGACGGAAGGTATGCAGATGTAATGGAGCGTGCTTTGTATAACGGCGTGATCAGCGGCATGTCTCTGGATGGACAGAAGTTTTTCTATGTAAATCCTTTGGAGGTAGTGCCTGAGGCCTGTGAGAAAGACTATAACAAGCGCCATGTAAAACCTGTAAGACAGAAATGGTTCGGCTGCGCCTGCTGTCCTCCTAATGTGGCCAGACTTCTTTCTTCTCTGGCAGGATATGCCTTTGAAGAGAATGAACAGGAACTTTATGTAAACTTATATACAGGCGGAATCCTGGATACAGTGAAAAACGGAAAGAAAAACAGATTGGTCATTGAGACAGAATATCCCTGGAAAGGCCGGGTAAAGATCCGGATTGAAAATCAGGAAGATACGGCATTTACTCTGGCCCTTCGCATTCCCGGCTGGTGCCAGGGCTATGTCCTGAAAGTAAATGGCGAGAATGCAGAGAAGAGACCGGAAAAGGGCTATGTGCTGTTAGAAAGAACCTGGAAAAACGGAGATGAGATTTCTCTGGATATGGATATGCCGGTACAGATCCTGGAGGCCAATCCCAGAGTTCGTGAGGACATCGGAAAGGTAGCTGTGGCAAGAGGACCTGTTGTATACTGTCTGGAGGAAGCAGATAACGGGGATCAGCTTCAGGAGATTTATCTGAAGGAGGAACCGGAATTTAAAGAAACATATGAGCCGGAACTTCTGAAAGGCGTGGTCACCATTCAGGCTAAAGGAAAACGAGTTTCCCGGGAAGGCTGGGAAAAGGAGAGCCTGTACAGGACTTATACAGGAAAGAAATTTGAAGATGCGGACTTGAAATTTATTCCTTACTATGCCTGGACTAACCGGACACCGGGAGAGATGACCGTCTGGGTACGGGTGTGAGATAGACCTGTAAAATCAGGATCCAAAACCCTCAATTTGAACCGTACAGATCAGAAAAAAGAACGGTTAAGATCACATAAATCGGATCTTAACCGTTCTTTTTGATATTTCCGGCAAGAGACTGCCATATGCCAATATGAGAGGATATTTGCCGGGCATTTTTGCAGTAAAATTCCTGATCTTAGGGAGTGCTCTCTTCCTGAGTTGTACCAGTGTCCGTAGAATCCGCTCCTTCTGCCTGCTCATCGTCCGTGCCGCTTGTATCTTCCGTACTGCTTGTATCTTCCGTACTGTTTGTATCGTCCGTGCCGCTTGTATCGTCCGTGCCGCTTGTATCCTCCGTACTGCTTGTATCTTCCGTGCCGTTTGTATCGTCCGTGCCGCTGATATCTGCCGGGCTGGTCTCTGACTCCGGCATGGGTTCCAGAACGTCTGCCAGGGAAGTATCTGTCATAAAAGTATCCACATTGTAGAGGAAAAGGATATCCGTGATGCTGTTGTCTGTGACCAGCCGGTCCACATCATCGTAATAGTACCGGGGATCCACAACAATAATGCTGCGAAAATAAGGCTGGAGGAAGGGAATGAAGCAGTTGGCATAGGAATCTTTGAAAATCAGGAGATTCTTGTTTTCCTCCACCGGCGTGGTAATGTCGATCCTGCTGTGGTTTCCTCCGAAGAACACTTCATACTGATCCTTCTGGTCCAGCGCGCTGCTTTCATACATGGAAGCAGTTTTTTCACCCTCTTCCACATAATTTACCACACATTCCGTATCCACGTCCTGGGGCACGTAAATATCAATGGTATCCTGGGAGCGGTCATAGCCGCTTCTGGAGGCCAGGGTGCCGGAGAAGGTATGGGATACAGGATAGATGGTGTAGTCTGTGGCCGGTTCTGAGATTCCCAGTGCGCTGTAAAGGGTGTCGAAGGCATACCGGGCGCCAAGGCTGGTCCAGTGGTGGTCGGTCTTGTAGTAGATTGCTTCATCTCTGTGGGAAGACATGGTATCTGTCAGATCCACATAGGTAAGCACATCTCCGACTGTATCCTCCGCCAGGGCAATGTCCTGCGACTGGTCTCTTACCGGAGCGTTTGCAGGAGTGAGTTGTTCCAGGATATAGGCGGCATTGGGAACCAGGCTCATGACCGTGTTCACATCTTCATGCCGCTGGGCAAATTCCCGGATGCCATTTAAGTTATCTTCTACAGAGTTCATATCAATATTGTTTTCAGGAACCTGCATAAGATATCCCTGTTTTCCGATATATACGCCGTTGGATTCTCTTTTTCCAAGGGCCATATCTTCCAGGACCTTCAGGTTGATCCACTGATCCCGAAAGAAGAACTGATCTGTGACATAGTCTTCCATGTCCGTCATGTATTTGCCGCTGGTCAGATTTGCTATAGAAAATTCAGGAAACTGGGCCAGCATGCGGTTTTCCGATTCTGAATATTCTTTATCCGGCATAAAGATATTGAAGCCAATGGCAAGGACCATGAAAAGGAGAAAAATACAGGTGATCCGTACATAGATCTTTCCGCTTCTTTCCCGATAGATCCTGCGTCTTCTCTTTTGCCTTTCCTCAGGGGTTAATTTCTTTTTTCTCATAATAACTGACTTCTTCCTTCTATATATAAAGTTCCCTTTTTCCTAAAACCGGAAGTAAAGGAAGGGATTATAGGTTGCATTTACCAGATAGGCGATGGACAGAACAAAGATTGCAGCGTACACCACCGTTGCAGTGATGGAAGGATATTTCCCGGGTTTCAGAGCAAATTTCCGGAAACGCTTCCATACAAAAGGCGTGGCGCAGAAAAAGCAGACCACCAGCAGGATCAGATTTCCTGCCAGGTAATACAGGCCGGTGGAATCGATGATGCCATGGCCGCCGATACCGAACATATTCCCCAGATATACCAGAGCATCCGGCAGAGAGGCGGAGAAGAAAAGCACCCAGCCTATGAGCACCAGCACGAAGGAGTAGATCTGCTGGACAATATCCGGCAGCTTCTGAAGCTTCGGCGCCAGAACATACTTCTCCAGAAGGAGGAGGAGGCCGTAATAAAGTCCCCACATCATAAAGTTCCAGGCTGCGCCGTGCCAGAAACCGGTAAGCATCCACACAACAAGAATATTCCGCACATGTTTCAGTTTGGAAACCCGGTTGCCTCCAAGAGGAATGTAGACATATTCCCGGAACCAGGTACTCAGGGAGATATGCCATCTTCTCCAGAAGTCGGTAATACTCTTGGAAATATAGGGATAATTGAAGTTTCGCACAAATTCAAAGCCAAGCATCTTTCCAAGGCCTACTGCCATATCGGAGTAGCCGCTGAAGTCAAAATAGATCTGCATGGCGTAAGCCAGACAGCCGATCCAGGCGGTGAGCATAGACCGGTCACCGGGAGCGATAGCTACAATGGCATCAAAGGTCATACCGATGTTATTTGCCAACAGCACTTTTTTGCCAAGGCCCCGAAGGAACCAGGCCACACCCTGGCCGAATTTGTAAAGACTGAGATTTCTTTTCACAAGCTGTGCATCAATATCTGCATACCGGACAATAGGGCCGGCGATCAGCTGTGGAAACATGGTCACATAGGTTCCGAAGTTGATAAAATTCTTCTGTACCGGGACCTCTCCTTTGTATACATCAATAATATAGGAGAGCGTCTGGAAGGTATAGAAAGAAATACCTACAGGCAGCGCCAGCTCCCGGTAGGGAATATCCACCGGGAGAATGGCGTTGATATTGTCCAGCAGGAAGCCGTAATATTTAAAAAATCCCAGGATGGCCAGATTCACCACTACGGTAAACCAGAAACTGAACCGGAGAAACTTTTCATTATTTTCCTCCCGGTATTTATGGATCTCAATTCCGCTGATATAGTTAAAGAGGATGCTGAAAAGCATCAGAAATACGTAAACCGGTTCGCCCCAGGCATAGAAGATCAGGCTGACGATGAGGAGAACCGTATTTTTCAGCTTCCATGGCACGAGAAAGTAAAGGATCAAAGTCACAGGCAGGAAGACGAAAAGAAAGAAAATACTGCTGAATATCATTGATTTATATCCTTTCTAAAGTTTTAAAATTCACAGGCTGTTCCGGAAAGCATCATCCGCTGCCTGGGCATTAGGATTTACCACATAGAGGATGAAATTCCCCTGCACGTCCAGGATATGGTCTTCCAGCATGGCGTACTGTTCGATACCGTATCCTTCAAAGCTGTTCATCTGAGTTTCCAGCCGGGAGTTGATGGCCTCGGTGACAGCCTCTGCCTGAGAGCTGTCCTTTAACTTAACAATAAGAAGCTCCTGGGCGTCCATGTTGCTGACCGGGGAGTACAAGGTTACCCCTTCATAATCCTGGGCATCCAGTCCGTAGAATTTCTGGAACATACGGTTGTTGCTTTCCTGCATACCCTCCTGATCTGCGGCGCCAAGGACTTCCTGAGAAACACTTTCCAGGGAAGCATTGCTGCTTCTGTTTCCGACCTGAAGGACGATCATGAAAATAAGGAGAGCCGCTACCATAGTGATACGAAGGATGGTCAGTATGGAAATATTCTGTTTATTCATTTTCGGTCACCTCCGTGATCATATCTATGGCCCAGTATTCATAAAATGCCTTCTGCATATGGATGCCGTCTACGTCATACAGATCGCTGTGGGCTTCCACATCTTCTGTGATATCAATATAAGGAATTCCATTGTCTTCACAGTGCTGACGGATGGCATCGTTCCAGTCAGGGATATCCCGCCACTTTTCTGAACGATCAAAGGCCGGATCTGTAGCCGGAATTATAGAGTTTACATAAATAGTGGTATCCGGCAGGGCATTTTGGAGATTGGCGATGATCTGATCCTGCTCAGCAATATAGTCATCTACATTATCCCAGAATCCGATGCTGATGTCATTGAGTCCATAGCAGAATATGACACTGGAAGGGTTCAGCGTTGCCAACTGATCCGTATACTGTTCAATATCTCTTATCGTAGCGCCGGCAGAGGCAAAAACCCTGCTCTCGTCTACCAGATCATAGGAATAAAAACCTACTGCCCGGGAATCTCCCAGGATAGCAATGTCTGTAAATTGTGCCCATACATCCAGGTCACCGCTTTCCAGAGCGGCTCTTCTCTCTTCTTTGCGAAGTTCTTTCACCTGTTCTTCGATGGAAGCTGTGTCAGCGGCCTCCAGTCCTTCTATGTAGCTTCTGCCCTCCTGGATATCGTCAGTAGCAATATCCTGACCGGATAGGGCAATAAAAATAACAATTCCGATGATCACCACCACGGCGGCCAGTTCTGCCAGCAGCCGTTTCCGGGGATTTCGGAACTGTCTTTTCAGAAATCTTACGATCCGCCTTGGAAGCGGATATTTCTTTGTTCTTTTTGGCATAGTATATGTCCCCTCATTATTTACTTAATTATCTTGTATGCTTGCATCATTCAGTCGGGATTTCCGGAAGAGATTCCGGCAGATAAATTTCATCTATTATTATATAGCTTTTTTTGAATATGGCAATATCCGACATGCCTCGACACGAAAAAAAATACAAAAAACAGAGCTGTATCAGAAGCTTATCTGCCGGAAAGAGGTTTATAAAAGGAAAAAACAGGTTATCCGGAGGTAAAGAGCATGTAAAAACTTCGGCTTTTTTGGAAGCCAGGAGACCTGTTTTACCGGGATTTTACGTAATTTTTCTACAAATGTGATAGTTTGGAAAAACCGTTATGCTTAAAATATCAACTGTTCGAGTGAAAAATGCGTGTAGAAAATTTACAAGATTTAAAAGAAGGAAGGAGAAAACGCCGTGTCAGAGATTACATTAAGAAATGTATGTAAAGAGTATGACAAAGGGCACTTTGCAGTGAAAGACTTCAACCTGGATATCCAGGACAAGGAATTCATCATCTTTGTTGGCCCCTCCGGCTGCGGCAAGTCCACCACGCTGCGTATGATCGCAGGACTGGAGGATATCAGCGACGGAGAACTGTGGATCGATGGAGACCTTTGCAATTATTATGAACCAAAGGACAGGGGGCTGTCCATGGTATTTCAGAACTATGCTCTGTATCCCAACATGACCGTGTATGGAAACCTGGCCTATGCTCTGAAAATCCGGAAGGTTCCCAAAAAGGAAATTGATGAGAGAGTACATAAAGTGGCCAAGACCCTGGAGATTGAACATCTTCTGGACAGAAAACCGGCTGCCCTTTCCGGAGGTCAGAAACAGAGAGTGGCTATTGGAAGCGCGATTATCCGGAAACCAAAGGCCTTCCTTATGGATGAACCTCTGTCCAACCTGGATGCCAAACTGAGAGCCCAGATGCGTGTAGAACTGGCAAAGCTTCATGAAGAACTGGAAACGACGATTATATATGTAACTCATGACCAGACCGAGGCCATGACCCTGGGAACCAGGATCGTGGTTATGAAAGACGGTGTAGTGCAGCAGGTAGAAGCACCTATCCAGCTTTACAACAATCCGGCAAACCTTTTTGTGGCAGGTTTTATCGGCTCTCCTTCCATGAACTTCTTCGACGCCTATGTAGGAGAGGAAGAGGGAAAAGTTGTGGTCTATCTGGGCGGCAGCGAGCTTGGAAAGAAAGTCTTCTTAAGAGGCGAGAAAGCGGAAGTCGCAAGACAGAGAGAGATGAACAAAAAGGTAGTCCTGGGAATCCGTCCGGAAGACGTCTATGATTACAAAGAGGCAAAAGAAAGAGGCATCCACATGGACACCCAGGGGCTGGAAGAAACTGTCTCCGCCAGAGAAATGCTGGGAGCTGAAGTGATTCTTTACTTTGACGCCCAGGGCAAAACCCATGCAGTAAGACTGAGCCCGGAGAATCAGACCCAGACCGGCGAGAAAGCGGACTTTTACTTTGACACGGACAGGATCCACATCTTTGATAAAGATACAGAAGAAAACATTTATTACAGAGAGGAGATTCGGTAATGAACACAGGGAAAAAGAAAAAATTAAACTGGACCCCATACTGCTATCTGATCCCATGTATGCTGGTGTTCGCCATATTCCTGTTCTATCCCTTTTTCAAGACCATTTATCTCAGCCTTTTCCTGACAGACAGAATGGGACAGGCTAAGATTTTTGT
>DXFG01000315.1 GCA_019114545.1 Candidatus Blautia pullistercoris
AGTCAGTTACCTGACCTACACGGGTATTTTCTACAGACATATTGACACGCTCTACAGGAGTGTAGATCGCATCTACTGCGATCACGCCGATTGGCATGTCGTCTGTTTTTCCTTTATCAGCACTTACATATCCACGGCCTTTTGTAATTGTCAGCTCTGCATTAAATTTGCAGTCTGCTCCGCCGTTTAAGGTTGCAATCACCTGATCTGGATTCAGAATCTCAAGATCCTGGTCAACCTGGATATCAGCGCCGGTAACAACACCTTCGCCTTCAAACTCAATATAAGCAGTTTTCGGCTCATTGCTGTCGCTTAAGTTCTTAATTGCCAGATTCTTCAGGTTCATGACGATTTCCGTCACATCTTCCTTTACTCCCGGAATAGAACTGAATTCATGGAGAACCCCATCAATTTTCACCTGGCTTACGGCAGCTCCCGGCAAAGAAGAAAGCATGATCCTTCTTAATGAATTTCCCAGTGTAATGCCATAACCTCTTTCCAGCGGCTCTACCACAAATTTCCCATATCTCTTATCATCAGACATCTCTGTGATTTGAATTTTGGGTTTATTAAAATCGAACATGCAAAGCCCTCCTTGCTACGTGCATAATCCTTAATTATTTGGAGTACAACTCGACGATTAACATTTCATTTACAGGTACGTCGATCTCTTCTCTTGTAGGAAGTGCTTTCACTTCACCTTTCAGAGCTTCCTGGTCAACATCCAGCCAGGCGGGGATAAGACGTCCGCCGGTTACTTCCAGGATATCTTTATATCTCTGAGAACCTTTGCATTTCTCTTTGATCTCGATAACATCCCCTGCTTTTACCAGGTAGGAAGGAATATTTACCTGTTTGCCGTTTACTAATACGTGCTTGTGGTCAACGATCTGTCTTGCTTCTTTTCTTGTTCTTGCGAATCCAAGACGGAAGATCACGTTGTCCAGACGTGTTTCCAGCATAACCATCAGATTTTCACCTGTCTGTCCTGGTTTCTGGTCCGCTTTCTTATAGTAGTTGCGGAATGGTTTTTCCAGAACGCCATAGATGAATTTTGCTTTCTGTTTTTCTCTTAACTGAAGTCCGTATTCAGACACTTTTCTGCTTGATCTTTTTAACTGTCTGGTGGATTTCTTATCGATTCCTAAATATACCGGGTCCAGACCTAAGGACCTGCATCTTTTCAGAACTGGTACTCTATTTACTGCCATGATTATTTGACCTCCTAATTAGACTCTTCTGCGTTTTGGTGGACGGCAACCGTTGTGTGGAACCGGTGTTACGTCTTTAATACTTGTAACTTCGATACCGCATGCTGCCAGCGCACGGATTGCTGCTTCTCTTCCTGAACCAGGTCCTTTTACAAAAACGTCAACAGTCTTCAGACCATGAACAATTGCTGCTTTTGCAGCTGTTTCTGCAGCCATCTGAGCTGCATATGGAGTAGATTTCCTTGAACCTTTAAATCCCAGACCACCGGCACTTGCCCAAGATAAAGCATTTCCCTCAGCATCTGTCAATGTAACGATTGTGTTATTGAAAGAAGACTGGATATGTGCCTGTCCGCGTTCAACGTTTTTCTTAACACGCTTTTTTGTCACTTTTTTTGTAACTTTAGCCATTTCTAAACTAACCTACTTTCTCTAATATTCAAACTCTTGGTAAATTCTGATCTAAAACAGCCTGCTATTATTTCTTCTTGTTAGCAACTGTTCTCTTAGGACCTTTTCTTGTTCTTGCATTTGTCTTAGTCTTCTGTCCACGAACAGGAAGTCCTTTACGATGACGGATACCTCTATAGCATCCGATTTCCTGAAGTCTCTTGATGTTCAGAGCGATCTCTCTTCTCAGATCACCTTCTACCGGGATCTCTAATTCTTCAATCGCATCACGGATCTTTCCAACTTCTTCGTCTGTGATATCTCTGACACGAGTGTCAGGATTTACGCCTGCTTTTTCCAGAATGCGGTCTGCACTGGATCTTCCGATTCCGTAGATATATGTCAGACCGATTTCAATACGTTTTTCTCTTGGTAAGTCTACACCAGCTATACGAGCCATGTATTTGTTCCTCCATTTTCTGTTAATATTGTTCCTAATTGAGACACATAAAATTGACGGGATTCTATGCGTCCAGCCGCTGAAAGGAAAGGCTCTGCCTTCCTCTTATAATTTTACGCAGCCTTTCCGGTATTGGCGCATACCGGTATTAAGCAATATTCTTCCGCCGTCCTCTCGGTTAAGACGGCCGCTGGAGATGATAGGTCCTGCCAGCCATATGCGCCGGCATTCTATATCATACTAATATTACTATATTTGATCAGCATGAACAACGCCTCCAGGCGGTTCATACTGCAGCCGCACTAAAATTAACACAAACAAATCGCCAGTAACTAATCTTTGTCTTTATTCAGTCTTCAAAAATTAGCCCTGACGCTGTTTGTGTTTCGGGTTTTCACAGATAATTCTGATGCTTCCCTTTCTTTTGATAACCTTGCACTTTTCGCAAATTGGTTTTACAGATGATCTTACTTTCACTGTTCTTCCTCCTTTCTGAGCATAAAAGTACATTTGTTATAGTAACACCTCTCTGGCAAGAATGCAAGAACTTTTTTACGAAATTTTAATCTTTTCTTCCAGGTATTTTTCATTGCTAGTTTTTTCCGCCTCTTCTATAATAAATATATAAAGGAGAAATTGCATATGAATAATGAACTGTCCAGGGAATTATCTTATGCAAAAGAAAAAGTACGGTACGATGCCCAGTGTAAACGTGTGCTGAGCCAGAATGATCTCCGCACAGTCCGGGGTAGAGTTTACCTCATCTGATTACAACGGTATCCGAAAAGTCTATTCCATCTGGCTGTGCATGAATGCTCCCCGCAAGATTGGAAATGCAATCTCTACGTATTCCCTGTGCAAGCAGGAAATTTAATAATACAGGAAGAAGACGCTGCTCATTATGCCAAATAATTTGCAGCGCCTTCTTCCGTATATAGCAAAAGCATTAATTTTATTTTTTCAAAAGTATCTCCATTTATACTATTTTAAGTAATATCTTCATTATCCTATAATCCCCATGGTTTTGCCTGTCAATTCAATTAACGGATATTTCCAGAAGCAAAAATCCTCACAAGTGTTCCACAAGCCATTTTTTACCAATTCTGAGTGTACACAATGCTAAAAATAAGAAACACCCCACAGATTGCTTTCTGCGAGGGTGTTTCTTATCTTACGAAAAAGGAAAATCCATAGATATTTATTGGTCTTTCCTTTATTTATCTCTCCAGATGATTCTTCCTTTGCTCAGATCATAGGGAGACATCTCGATAGTAACTTTATCTCCCGGAAGGATACGGATGAAGTTCATCCTTAACTTCCCGCTGATATGAGCAAGGATCACATGTTTGTTCTCCAGTTCTACTTTAAACATAGCGTTAGGTAATTTTTCAACTACCGTTCCTTCAACTTCAATAACATCTGCCTTAGACATACAACTTAAACCTCCTGTTGATTTTTATACTCTTTAATGGCTTTTTTTATCTGTTCATCTTCAAGTTTCTGTTCTGCTTCCAGAGTCTGCTTTAAAATCTCTGGAATATAATAATTGATCTGAATGTGTTTTCTCTTCTTTTTCTTGGGACTGGTAACGCTGCGGTTCTTTCCGTCTGCAAGATATACAAATTCCTGATCTGCATTCAGGACCACATATAGTCTGCCTTTGTCATGACCGGCCTTTGATACAGCCAGCATCCCGGCTTTAAATTCTTTCATGAAATTTTCGCTCCTATCTGGTAAGGGTGAGGATTTCCGGTTCACCCTCTGTGATGAGAACCGTATTTTCATAATGGGCAGATAAAGAACCGTCCTGAGTAACCACTGTCCAGTCATCATCCAGCCATGCTACATCTGCTCTTCCCTGATTGATCATAGGCTCGATAGCCAGGGTCATACCCGGGATCAGCCGGATTCCTCTCCGCTTCTGAGGAAAATTAGGGATCTGAGGGTCTTCATGGAGATGAGTACCTATCCCGTGGCCTACCAGGTCTCGTACAACCCCATAGCCAAACTGCTGGGCATAGTTGCCTATGGCAGCGGAAATATCGTGAAGATGGTTTCCTGCTTTTGCATACTTGATCCCCTCAAAGAAGCTCTGCCTGGTCACATCGATCAGCTGACGGGCTTCCGGAGAAATCTCTCCTACAGCATGGGTTCTGGCCGCATCTGAGTGATAGCCTTTATAGATCAGGCCGGCGTCCAGGCTGACAATGTCTCCTTCCTGAAGGATCCTGTTCTTTTTGGGAATACCGTGGACCACTTCGTCATTTACAGAAACGCAGATAGATGCCGGATAGCCATTGTAGTTCAAAAAGTTAGGTGTGCAGCCCAGGCTCCTGATAAGTTTTTCTCCATAACGGTCAATATCCAGGGTGCTGATCCCCGGTCTGATAAATTCTGCAAGCTCATTGTGGACTTTTTCCAGAAGTCTGCCTGCCTCTCTCATAAGTTCAATCTCTCTGGCAGTTTTTATTGTTACTGACATGCTTATTACGCTCCTAATATATTTACGATAGCCTGGAATACTTCTTCCATGTCAACGGTACCGTCAACTTCTTTCAGCACTCCTGCTTTTCCATAGTAATCGATCAGCGGCTGAGTCTGATCATGATATACTCCAAGACGCTTCTGAACAGTTTCAGGCTTATCATCATCTCTTAAGATCAGTTTTTCACCGCAGGCATCACAGATACCTTCTGTCTTTGGCGGGTTGTACTTAATATGATAAGTAGCTCCGCAGCCTACGCAGGCCCTTCTGCCTGACATACGGTTAATGATATTTTCATCCGGCACTTCTACATTAATGGCATAATCTACTTTCTGTCCCATCTTAGCCAGGGCTGCATCCAGACTTTCTGCCTGGGGAATGGTCCTTGGGAAGCCGTCCAGGATATAGCCGTCTTTGCAGTCTTCCTGGTTCACTCTGTCAATAACCAGATCTACTGTCAGCTCATCTGGAACCAGAAGTCCCTGATCCATATAAGTTTTTGCTTTCTTACCTAATTCTGTACCATTTTTAATGTTGGCCCGGAAGATATCTCCGGTAGAAATATGAGGAATTTCATATTTCTGGGCAATTTTTTTTGCCTGAGTGCCTTTTCCTGCACCAGGTGCTCCTAACATAATGATCTTCATACCTTTTCCCCTTTCTAAATACCACGGATTCCCGCCGGTAATATGATCTCGGC
>DXFG01000316.1 GCA_019114545.1 Candidatus Blautia pullistercoris
GGTGACAGAAGACGTGGTATATGATGAATCCAATCCACACAACCAAGATGTGGAAACTGCAGTAAACCGCCTGGACTTTGCAGAAGGAGATGTGACCTACCTGTCAAGAGCCGATGGATTTGCCAACTATGAAGAAGCAGTCCAGGGTCCGGCCAGCTATGAGCTTCAGGGTGAAGTTCAGGGAAATGGAACCTGGGATCCTGAGGAGTTTAATAACCCGGAAGACCAGATGCCTACTACGGGAGCAGACAATGGTCTGGAGCTTTATGACCTTCGGGGCGCTGCCTATGACGATCCGCGGTGGGAGGACCTTCTGGACCAGGTAACCGTAGATGAAATGGTAGAACTTATCGCCTATGGCGGACATCAGACTGTGGCCGTGGATTCTGTTGGAAAGATCCGCACCCTGGACACCGACGGACCTGCCGGCGTCAATTCCAGCACCCTGGGTATTTTCGGAACCGGATATTGCTCAGAAATCCTTATCGCCCAGACCTGGAATGAGGACCTGGCTGCTGTAGCAGGAGACGGAATGTGCCGGGAATTCCTGGATTACAATGTATCCGGCTGGTATGCGCCGTCCATGAACCTTCACAGAAGCGCCTTTGGAGGCCGCAACTTTGAGTATTACTCAGAAGACAGCCTGTTAAGCAGCAAAATGGCTCTGGCTGAGGTAAGCGCAGCAGTGGAACATAATATTTATCCTTACATCAAGCACTTTGCATTTAATGAACAGGAGACAAACCGGAATGCAATGCTGTGTACATGGCTTACAGAGCAGAGCGCCAGAGAGCTTTACCTGAAGCCTTTTGAGGAATGTGTGAAGAATACTCCTTCCGGCAAGCTGGCAGTGATGTCTTCTTACAACTATATCGGAACCCAGTGGGCAGGCGGCTGCTCCGCTCTCTTACAGGATATCCTCAGAGGCGAATGGGGCTATGAAGGTATGGTGATCTCTGATTACTTTGGAAACTACGGATATATGGACGCAGACCGGGCCGTAAGAGGAGGAGTGTCCATGGTGATCTTTTTCTTTGTATTTAAGATTATTTTCCCGGAGGGAGAGAAGAAAGAAGATAAGAAGGGATGAGAAAAATGGAAAAATATCAGTTTGGCTTTGGCTGTATGCGTCTGCCCCTTTTAAACCCCGATGATCTGGTATCCTTTGATTACCCCCTCATAGAAAAGTTATTTGACGCATATCTGGAGCAGGGATTTACCTATTTTGATACAGCTTATACCTATCATGGCTACCACGGGGAGGAGGCTGTGCGGAAAGCTCTGGTGGAGCGGCACCCAAGAGAGAGTTTTGAACTTGCCACAAAACTTCCCCTGCGTGATTTCAAAGACCAGGAAGACATGGAAAAAATCTTTCAGGAGCAGCTGGACCATTGCGGAGTAGAATATTTTGACTATTATCTCCTTCACAATATGGGGACCAATGTCTATGAGAAATGCCGGAAATATGACGCCTTTGGCTTCGTACAGCAAAAGAAAAAGGAAGGAAAGATCCGGTATGTGGGCATGTCCTTTCACGACACGCCGGAGCTGTTAGAGGAGATCCTGGGCGCCTATGGGGAGGGTCTGGACTTTATCCAGCTTCAGATTAATTATCTGGACTGGGAACAGCCCAATGTCCAGTCCCGCCGCTGTCTGGAAATCGCAAATAAATATAAAAAACCCGTATTTGTTATGGAACCCTGCAAAGGAGGAACCCTGGCGAACCTGCCAGAAGAGGCTGTCCAACTGATGAAATCCTATGCCCCTGAGGCCTCTGCCGCCTCCTGGGCTTTCCGCTTTGCTGCAAGCCAGGAAGGCGTGGTCCGGGTACTGTCGGGTATGAATTCCATGGAACAGATCCAGGACAATGGAGCGCTCTTTAAAGATTTCCAGCCCATCACAGAGGAGGAACTGGAAATCATCTGGAAGGTCCGGGAGATTATTGAGCGGAATACGCCGATCCCATGTACAGGCTGCGGCTACTGTACCCATGGCTGCCCAAAGGAGATCGCCATTCCCCAGTATTTTGCTCTGTATAACAATATTTCCAGGACTTCCAATCCCTCCAGTCATGGGTCCTATTATCATAATATCAGCCGGAAACACGGAAAGGCCGGGGACTGTATCAGCTGTAAACAGTGTGAAAAAGCCTGTCCTGAGCACCTGCCCATTACCGATTATCTGAAGGACGTGGCGGCAAAATTTGAGACAGGAAATAACTTTCCGGTGAGAAAATAAAAAAAGGAGACAGAAAATGAAAAAACAGGTTTTGATCATATCAGGAAGCCCAAGGGAAGGAGGAAATTCCGATACCCTCTGCGATGAATTTCAGAGAGGATGCCAGGAAGCCGGACATCAGGTTCGGAAGGTCTCTCTGCAGAACCGAAAGATCCAGTTCTGTACAGCATGTTATGCCTGTAAAAAAACCGGTTCCTGTATTCAAAAGGACGACGCTGTTGAAATCTTACAGCAGATGACAGAAGCCGATGTGATCGTATTGGCTACCCCGGTTTATTTTTACAGTATGGCGGGACAAGTGAAAACATTAATTGACCGCTGTCTCTCCTGCGGGGCAAAACTTACAGGAAAAGAATTTTATTTTATTGCCACTGCTGCTGCAGGAAAAGCAGAAATGGAACGGACCATAGACGCTCTGCGAGGCTTTACCGACTGTCTGCCGGGAGCCCAGGTAAAGGGGATCATCTATGGAGCCGGGGCATGGCAGATGGGAGAGATCCAGGGAAATCCGGCTATGGAGGAAGCCTATCAGATGGGCAGAGCTGTGGGCTGAGTAAAATAATGGAGCGGGCAGACTGAGTGAAGAGACAGAATCTATCCTCTGATGCCGAGAATATATATGTCCTGTCAGAGAGTGTGAGAATTCTATACAGAAAACGCCTTGAAAAAAGATTACATCTTTGTAATATATTACAAATAGACGCCTTTCGCAGTGCCGTGTTAGAATAGTCTCAAAGAAAGGAGGCTCTTCATCACGGAAACAACGATTGCAAAAAACATTTCTACCGCTGATGAAAAAGCAAACTATGATGCGTCCTGCAAACGCCTTCTGGCAGAAAAAACCATTCTTGCATGGATTATGAAGAGCTGCCTTTGGGAGTACATGGACTGCGATATCCATGAGATTGCAGAAAAGTACATTGAAGAGAAACCACAGATCGGAGAGATTCCTGTGGCACCTGACGAAAGACAAAGCGCTCCTGTGATACAGGGAACAGGAGTGGAAGACACTACGATAACAGAAGGCAAAGTTACTTTTGATATCCGCTTTACTGCTGCCGTGCCTTCTGACTATAAAAGCGCTGGAAGTCTTGACAGAGAAAAAATAGGCCTGATCCTTAATGTGGAAGCTCAGAACCAGTTTTATCCCGGATATCCTTTGATAAAAAGGGGAGTTTATTATTGCTGCCGGATGATTTCCAGCCAGTATGGGACGGTTTTTACGGGCAGTCATTACGAGAAGATAAAAAAGGTGTACTCTATCTGGATATGCACCACTCCCCCAAAGAACCGGAAACATACCATTACAAGCTATGCCCTGGCGGAAAACAATTTTGTCGGGCAGGTAAAAGAGGCGCAGAAAAACTATGACCTTTTGTCCGTATTTATGATCTGTCTGGGGAATCCCGAGGCAGAGATAGGATGTGGGATATTAAAACTCCTTTCTGTGTTGCTTTCATCAGAGCTCAAAGCAGAGGAGAAAAAGAAGGTCTTAGAAGAAGAATTCCATATCCAGATGAGTCAGGCCTTTGAAGAGGAGGTGTCAAATATGTGTAATCTAAGCGAAGGTGTAGAACAGAAGGGCATTCAGAAAGGAATACAGACAGGCATACAGCAGGCACTTACAGAATCTATTAAAAATCTTATGGATACCATGAATATGACGGCAAAGGAAGCTATGGATGCCCTGAAGATAAAGGAGGAGGACCGTTCTCATTATGCAGAACTGTTGAAAACTCAAAAATAAGTATGGAGTACTAGTGTACTGTCAAGTTGGTATTTGCGGTAATTTTATCTGAGGATTTTACTCCTCAGATGATTCAAATTTGGGATAAAGTGAGATCAATTTATTACGGGCTTCTGATGTTGTAAAATGCCATATTACCTTTGCGCATTCCTGATTTCGTTCCTTTTCCCATGCTTTTAGTTCGTAGCGAACTTTAGAAATAGAATCTAATCTTCTGGTAAGACATTGTCTCGTCATAACATTTAATTCTATCTCTGCTATATTTAACCAACTCCCATGTTTGGGGGTATAATGGATTTCCAACCGCCTGGCATAACCACGGGCTTCTTCTGCTGGATACTTTTTATACAGAGAGCCCAGCACATGCGTATTCAGATTATCCATAACCAATATGATCTTCTGATGTTCTGGATAGCATTCTGTCAGCAGATATTTTATTTCTTCCGCCCAGTCCAGTGCTGTCCTTGTTTCACGGACGCTGCTGCGGCGCCATCCACGTAAGGGTTCTACAAAAACAAAAATACTACAGGTCCCTTCCCGGACATATTCAGAATCTATCTTTTGGCTATCTCCCGGGCGCATAGGAAGTGGTGTACGTTTTTCACCTAAGCACTGGTAGGGTTTTTCATCCATGCATACGACTGGAAGATCTGGATTGTAAGGTGTTTCGTAAATATCAAGGATATCTTCCATATTTGCGACAAACTCCGCATTTTCTTTAGGTGGGATACACCAGTAGTCGTTCATGTGAGGTCGAAGTTCATTTTTTTTAGAGCAAGCCGGATAGATTCGTGACTGATCGTTTCATCTAATTCAAGCCGGACCTGCTTTTCCAAAAGACGCAGCGTCCAACGAGCGTGACCCTCCGGTGCAGGACTACAGGCAATACGGATCAATTCCGCTTCCAGACGGCCATCTATTTTACGCTTTGCATTTGAGCGCGGATTCCGGTTTATTTTAATAATTGCCGGAATACCACGATCCACATAAGCAGAAACAATATTAGAAACTGTTGATTTACTGACACCAAAAGTTTTGGCGATCTGCATTTGGGTAAGATGATTTGGCGCATTTTCATCAAGTTCTAATAATATTTGACAACGCCGAATTGTCATTTTACATGTTTTTTTATTATGAATCGTAGCATTGAGGATTTTCTTATCTTCATCTGATAAAAGAATTTTGTAGGTTCGTTTTCTGGCCATAGGATCACCTTCATTTTTCTTTTATCATAACACATATTACCATGATTTACAACTTGACAGTACACTAGTACATCGTCCCATAAATAACTGGACCAATAACGCAGGATGTTTTTTCGAGTGTGCAGGTCAAAAAACGCAGGCGTAGCGGGCTGCGCTGAGGCTTTTGGGCCTGTGTAATCGGGAAAACAGGCAAGTTATTTGGTGCAGTTATTTTCGAGACGATGTACAAGCAAATATCACCGGCAGCCCGGCCTTTGCGCCCGGCTGTCGCAAAAAAGAGCCGCCGATCGGGGATTTTTCCCTGAACTGCAGCTCTTTTTTAGTTTCGATGGAAAAGCCCTCCCGGCTTTCCGTGAACTTTTCTGTTAG
>DXFG01000317.1 GCA_019114545.1 Candidatus Blautia pullistercoris
CGGACCATGGAGCTGGTCAGTGTATTAATGAGCCAGGAAAGATTCGAGGATTTAAAACATTGCCTTAAGGACAGAGCATTCAGGGAAGAACTTTTGGAACAATTGGGAATAAAAGGGAAGGAAAAACGGGGTCGTATACAGAAGATTGACCCTGAAATCATATGAAAGGTATGGATAAAGAAAAATATAAATTTAAATATTTTGAGGTGCCGCATATTTGCAGCACCTCTTTTCTGTACCTTAAAATGAAATTCAGACAGGCTCTCTGCCCATGTCCTATCTTGTCAGATCCCGCACCCACTTGTTTTTCCGGTAATGGTGGAGCACCCAGGGAATCTTGCCTACCTCGTCCAGACAGGTGCAGGCGTATACCACCAGCACAGGCCAGTGAAACAGAAAGGTCCCTGCGGCAGCCAGAGGAACGGCAACACACCACATGGTTATGGCCAGGCTATACATATCAAACATAGTATCCCCTCCTGCGGCAAAAATCCCGTTGATGATAATGGAATTTACCGCCCGGCCGATCATATAGAAGGCCATGATCAGCATCATTCCAAGAAGATATTTCTGGGCTCCGGGAGTCAGTTTTACAAAACTCATGATCACCGGAGTCAGCACCAGCATGATGGCAGTAGAGAGGCCTCCTGTGAGAAAGGCCAGTTTTACCAGCCGGTCTCCATAGAGTTTTCCTTTTTTCAGATCTCCGGCTCCCAGCTCATTTCCAACCAGGATGCCGCCTCCGCTGGCAAGTCCGTTGCACAGGCAGCATACCAGATCTCTTACTACGGCGGCTACAGAGTTTGCCGCTGTGGCGTCTGTGCCCAGATGGCCCATAAATGCGGAATAGGAAGTAAAGCCGATGCCCCAGGCCAGGGAAGCACCCAGAATGGGAAGGGCGTATCGGAAGAAATCCTTTTCCAGCCAGCCTTCCCTGTGAAACAGTCGTTCCCACCGGGGATGTATGTAACCTTTCCGGTAAGAGCAGATCACTACCCAGCCCAATTCCAGGATCCTGGAGATCAGTGTGGCCAGGGCGGCCCCCTCTTCGTTCATTGCCGGAAAGCCAAACAGCCCGTAGATAAAGACGGCGTTGAGGACGATATTGCTCAGTACAGCGCCGGTACTCACCCGGGCTGCCTGAGCGGCGTGTTCTGAAACCTTCATGATGGCCAGATAACACTGGGAAATCCCTGTGAGGAGATAGGACCAGCCGGCGATCTGCAGATAACGGATACCGATCTGGATCAGCGCTTCTTCATCGGTGAAGATCAGCATCAGATATCTGGGAAAGAAGACGCAGCCAATGAAAAATAGCAGGCTGACAATCCCGGCCAGTCTCAGGCTCATACAGAATAAGTCGTTGATAGTCTTTTTGTCACCTTTTCCCCAGTATTGAGCCCCTAATACTACAATGCCGGAAACGATGGAACCAAGGACCATGTTCTGAATAAACTGGATCTGGGTGGCCAGGGAAACGGCAGACATGGTGTTCTGGTCTACCCGTCCAAGCATAAGGGCGTCTGCCGCCGCCACCAGGGCCAGCATCAGGTTCTGGAGAGCAATGGGCAGAGCAAGATTCCACAGCTTGGAATAAAATTCTTTGTCACTGAAAAGTTTCATCTTTTTCATTTTCATAAGCTCCTGTGCTATTATATTTCCTCTGAAGTTCTGTCCGGAGGAATCTGCTGGAACCACTCTATCACAGTCTGGAAAACTTTGCAATTTTTTCTGAACAATAGTCTTAATTACAATTCTTTACTTTTCATGGTATGAAGTTCCAGGACACGTATGGACATTCTGCAGTATTCCCGTACATAGGGATCATCCAGATCCTGATGGAGTATTTCCTGTACTTTTTTGATACGGTACAGGACTGTGTTTCTGTGGGTAAACAGAGTTTCACTGGTTTTTGCAATGGAACGCTCATGGTCCAGATAGGTTTTTAAAGTCAGGAACAGATCATCTTTCTGTTTTTGCTGCATTTTCCAGAGATGAATCACTTCAGGCATACATGCCCGGACAGAATCTTCTAGAGACCCGGATTCAATGAGATAATTCAGAGCATAATCAAAAAAATTGGAAAACTGTTCTTCAGGGTGAAATATTTTTCCGCTGTTCAGTGCATAAAGAGCCTGTCCATACAGAAACTTTACATTTTCCACTCCACGGCAGGGCAGACTGAAACTGATCCGGATGGGATTATGGGTTTCCAAAACTTTTAGAAAGTCCAGCATCTCTCCTTCTGTATTTGTCCTGTGGTTAGAGAGAAGCAGGATATAGGGTGTCTTTTTAATCGGCACATAATTATGGGAATGGTAAAGCATTGTCTGCATCAACATGTCCAGGTTCCTGCTTATGAAGCTCTTTTTTCCGGTATCTGTCATTTCTATCAGAGCAAGGCAATAAGTATCATCCATACCCCACTGCAGGTAAGAAAGCTGTGTGTCCAGCATTTTCCGATCAAAAGATTTCCCAGTCAGAAGGTTATAAAATATATTGGTGTTGCTTAACACGCTTTCATAATAAATCTGTCCCAGACTTGGCTCTAAAAGCCTTGCCAGCAGCTCCACCATTTGAAAGTCTCCCGGATTCAGCTCTCTTTCTTTGCTGAGGATGGTGATCCTTCCGCAGGTAATATCATTACAGGACATACAGTAGGAATAACCTCCGTATTTTAATATGCGAGTCTTAGGAAACTGAAAAGCCCTTGGCCCGTGCTGCAGCATTTCCAAACCTGTTTTATCATCCCGCATCTGAGAGACTGCATTTAGGGAAGTGTATCCGTAGTTGCAGAGATAATACCATTCTTCATCCAGGGAATCATCAGGATACTGACGGGTGATTCCTATGACCCGGTTGTTGCCGTCCATCAGAATGATAGGATTCCTGCATACATACCAGACCAGATCCACAATTCCCTGATAATCCCGTTCTCTGACCATCTGCAGTATCTCGTCCATCCAATCCTGAAAATAGTCGAATACACCTTGGATGATTTCAAATCCTGTGAGGAGATCCATATTTGGGATACGGATGATATCCCCTTCTCCGTTGCAGATCACATCTTCTCCCTCACTATAAACATGTACACAGTTTGTGGCATAAACACGGCGGGCACTTTTCAGAACCGCCGGGGCTGAACTGCGTATATCCAGCTCCAAATCCAGAGATGACAGCCTGTTTGCAATCATCCACATACTTAATCTCATAGAATCCCTCCTGTAACTTTATGTTCCTGCGTGCTTTAGTCTGGATACAGAAACGATTTTTCGCCATATTCTCCCTATTATATAAATATTATGCTATTATCTCAGATTTTTTTATATATTTCAAATAAATAAAATTTTAGGCTGAATTTCCTAAAATCTTGTGCAGCTGTCACATGGTATCCAGACAGGCTGACAGTTAAGATAAGAGTAAAGAAAAGCCCTGGCCGGAGCAAATACTGAACGTGATACAAAAGCAAAGGAGGAATTTTAATGCAGGAAAAAACTTTAAGCTCTTCACAAGTCAATAAGTACGGTTTTTATCTATTGACTTCATCTCTGGCTGCTATGGTCCAGATGACATACCTTACGATTTTTATGACTGATATGATCGGGATCCCGGCTGCCATTGTGGCCACCACCCTCCTGATCGCCAGATTTATTGATCTGATCATTGGGATCCTCTGCGGAGGAATCATAGAAAAGGTTCATCTGCCCTGGGGCAAATACCGCTCATGGCTGCTGCTTCTTCGCTGGGTGATCGTCTTTTCTCTGGTCTGTTCCTTTTTTGATACATCAGCATGGCCTCTGGCATTTCGGGTAGGCGTTTCTTTTATAGGATATATCCTGTTGAATGCCTGCATGAGTTTTACCACCAATGCCTACTATGCCCTGGGTCCGGCTCTGGCAGGGGCAAATCTGAATGACCGGAACCGTCTCAGCGCCAGGGGAGCTCAGTTTATGTGCGTGGCTATGCTGATCACCTCGGCTGCAACAATTCCCCTGGTAACGTTCCTGACTCCTTATACGGGGCCTGCCAATGCTTATCTGGCCGTGGCGGTTGTGTTCGCTCTTCCCTATATTTTAGGCTGCCAGATGGTTTCCGACTTGTGCAGAGAATGTGATCCTTCCGGAAAAAGAGGAGAACAGGGGGCTGGAGTTTCTACTGTGACACTGAAAGATATGATCCAGTCTGTAGTACAGAATAAGCAGCTTTTGATTCTGTTTCTTTCTTATACGATTTATTATATCGGACTTTATACCATATCCGGTCTGGGCACTTACTATTTCACTTACATTGTTGGGAATTATATGAATATGTCCTACAGCATGACAGTGACGATGATTACCGGATTTCTTTCCTCACTGATCATGCCGAAGCTGGGGGGAAAGCTGGGAAAGAAGAGATCTTTCGTACTGGCGCTGATCATTTATGCCGCCGCTTATGCCTGTGTATACTTTATCGGCGGAAATTGGATCCTTTTTACTTTGATGGGCGCAATCGGCGGCGGAGCAGTCTACATGTTTACAGGATTTGGAGTGAATTATTTCGTAGACTGCGGAGAATATCATCTCTATAAAACAGGGAAAGATACCAGGATGATCGCCATTGCCATGTATTCCGTTCCCATGAAGATCGGGATGATGCTTGGAGGCGCTGTGGCGACTTATGGCCTTGCTATGATCGGCTATCATGCAGGCATTACCGTCACACCGGAATTCCAGACAGACTTTATGATCCTTTTAGCTGTCATACCGGCAGTTCTGGTACTGATCGGTGCGCTGATTATGCAGTTTGGATATAAGATCACAGATGAAGACGCAGCTATGTATGCGGCGGAAAATGCAAAGAGAGCAAAGGGGGAATAAGAAGATGACAGAAAAAGAAAATTATTTGAGGACTTTGAGAGGAGAAGAGCCGGAGTGGGTTCCGGTATATAGTTTCGGCCCTATGCCGGGTCAGGAGAGACCTTGTACCTCCTGTATGGTGGAACCTTTAATCTTAAGTGAATTTCGTTTTAAAGGCGGGGGAAAGGATTGCTGGGGAGTAAATTATATTCCTACTTATGAGACTGGCAATGCCCTTTTGCCGGAGCCGGGCAACTTTATTCTGGATGACATACGGCATTGGAGAGATGTTATAAAAGCGCCTTCCCTGGAAGGGATTGACTGGGAAGCCATGGCAAAAAAACAGCTGGAAGGCTTTTATAAGATGGGAGTAAACCGGAAAGATACAGCCATAGCATTAAATCTTCATGTGGGCTACTTCCAGAATCTTATGGCTTTTATGGGATTTACAGAAGGACTCTGTGCTATGTGTGAAGAACCGGAAGAAGTGTACGCTCTTTTTGACTATATGTGTGACTTTTATACAGAAGTTACCCGTCAGATCTGGCCTTATATACAGCCGGATGTTCTCACATTGATGGATGATACAGCCGCCTGGAGAGCACCTTTCATATCTAAGCAGATGTATCATGACCTTGTGCTTCCATTTCATGACAGACAGGCAAAATTCGGAAGAGATGCAGGGATTCCGATTACCATGCATAACTGCGGAAAGGCGGAGATCTTTATGGATGATCTGACAGCCATAGGCGTAAAGGCCTGGGATCCGGCTCAGACCTGCAATGATCTGAAGGGAGTTCAGGAGAAATTTGGAAACAATCTTGTCCTGATGGGATGCTGGGACGCAAGAGACCGTCTTATGGCTCCAGATGTGACAGAGGAAGAAATCCGCCAGTCAGTGAGAGATACTATGGATACCTATGCAAAGGGAGGCGGATTCTGCTGGTGCGGGGGCTACCTGGGACCGGTGGATGATCAGGAAGTGATCCGTAAGAACAGTATCCTGTTTGATGAAGTTTACAGATATGGAGATGCTTTTTATAAATAGAGAAAAAAGGAAGTGTTAGCATGAAATTTCTGATTCTGGGAGGTTTTCTGGGATCCGGGAAAACGACTCTTTTGATGCAGCTGGCCCGTTATCTTACAAGGGAATCCCGGGAGAATGGCCCCAGCCAGGTGATAATCCTAGAAAATGAGGTGGGAAATTCCGGGGTGGATGATAAATTTTTGAAAAACAGCGGATATCAGGTGCAGGATCTCTTTGGAGGATGTACCTGTTGTACACTGGGAAGTGAATTGATTTCTTCTGTGGAAGATATCCGTAAAAGGTATCATCCTGACTGGATGATATTGGAAACCACCGGGCTGGCTTATCCGAGCCTTATCCGGGACAATCTGAAAAACTCTATCGGTCAGGAGTCCAGGATCTGTTCTGTTGTGGACGCTCAGCGCTGGAAAAGGCTCAAAATCCCTATGGGAGAACTTTTTACAGGACAGATCGAATGTGCCGATACGGTATTGCTCAATAAGACAGATCTGGTAAAGGAAGAAGAACTGGCGGAAATCGAGAAGGATATCCGGAAAATGAATGGATCGGCGGCGCTGCTGCGGACTTCGGGTATCCAGGAGACAGAAGGCGCTGTGTGGAGAGCGGTACTGGGTTTATAGGCCGTTTGATACAGTTTTGGAAATAACCGATTACAGTAGGAGGGAAAATATGAGTATAGGAAAATTTATGCAGACTGCTGCAAACAGAGATTATGCAAAGGAATGGCAGGCCCCGGGAAGTTTTCCCTGGATATTTCAGCGGCCAAAGGCCCCTATTACGGGACGTTCCTACAGTGTAAGGGAAAATTATATCCGTTGTGTAAAAGGGGAACAGCCCTATTGGATGCCTGCGTATATGACGGAAAGCAATACCATCTGGCCTGACGCTATGGAGGAACATCCGGTTCCTGAGAAAGACGGATATGACTGGTGGGGCGTTTACTGGACCATGGTGGATGATATCGGAGGTATGATCACCAAGCCGGGAACCCGGACCATTTCTGATTTTTCCAAATGGAAAGAAGAACTGGAATGGCCGGATCTTTCTTTGGTGGATTTTAAAACAGACGGGGAAAAGATCCAGAAAATGCTGGATCCGGACCGAGTACATATCTATGAGTGTGTGGAAGGGAT
This sequence comes from Candidatus Blautia pullistercoris, assembly GCA_019114545.1. GTDB lineage: Bacteria > Bacillota > Clostridia > Lachnospirales > Lachnospiraceae > Blautia > Blautia pullistercoris. Next base: position 7,020 of record DXFG01000317.1, read on the forward strand.
TTTTGAGCGGCTCCATGAGCTGATTCCTTTTGATGAGTCGCTGATGGCTTTTTATGAAGAGCCTGAGCTTCTGGAAGAGTTTTTTCAGAAAATGGCAGATTATAAGATCGAGTCTACAGGTAAAATATTCCAGTATTACGGAAGGGTGGACGGAGTCCTGTATCATGATGACTGGGGAACCCAGCGGGCGGGATTTTTCTCAAATGAGATGTTCCGGAACCAGATTATGCCTGCGACCTCCCGCTTTTTAAAATTTGTAAAAGATCAGGGGAAATTTATTGAACTTCATTCTTGTGGCAAAAACGTCCAGTATGTTCCCGAAATGATAGAAATGGGAATAGATATGTGGACCCCTCAGGCAGAGATTAATGACCCGGATGAGCTTTATGAGAAATACGGAGACAAAATGACCTTTGCTTTTTTTGTAAATATTCCGCCTCAGGCAGATGAAAAAGAAATCCGGAAAATAGTGAGAGACTTCGTAGACCACTACGGAGCAAAAGGACGCTGTATGCCTTGTTTTATGACGGATATGAGTAATCCGGCTCAGAGTGAAGCGGCTCATGATGAACTTTATCATTATTCTCTGGAATACTATAACAAGTTGTATCACAGAGACTGAATCTGTCAGATATAGGAGGAAGCAGGATGAATCTGAGAGAAAATACTAGGGACGAACATCATCATGATCATCACTCTGAGACAGTAAAAGAGAGGCATATGGTAAACGGCCAGGAAAAATTTTC
>DXFG01000318.1 GCA_019114545.1 Candidatus Blautia pullistercoris
AAAATATTTTATAGTATGTGTTTGTTATGGAGCTTTGGTGTTATGGAATTTCTTTTTCCACTGCCTGGGGGAAAAGGTAGTGGAGAAATTTTTCTGCTCCCGGGGAGGATGAAATCTGGGAATTATGAGCCAGCACCAGCTGTCTTTTGGGAATGGGCTCCTGGATATCAAGTTTATAAAAGTCCTCTTTTTGATGAGCCAGCACAAAGTCCGGGACCACGGTGATGCCAAGACCGATCCTGGCCAGATCCAAAAGAAGATCATTGCTGGACAGCTCTGCCTCGGGAGTCAGGGAAAGGCCGTGGCGGACAAAAAGCTGCTGGAAAAATTCGCTGGTGGTGCTGGATTTTTCCAGCATAAGAATGGGATATTCTACAAGCTGGGATAAGGTGATCCTTTTTCCTTCCAGACCGAAGTAGTTCTTCCCCGCCACGAAAATGTCCTGAAAATCCAGTATTTCGTACTGGGTCTCCCGGCTGGTAAGGTGGGCGTTAGGGGCGTTGACCACGATAAAGTCTACCTTGTTATTCTGGAGCAGAGATACGCAGCCTCCGGAAGCAGCGTTGGTGACTTTTATGCGGATATTGGGATATTCCCGGTGGAACCGCTGAAAATAAGGCACTAAAAAGTACCGGCAGATAGTATCGCTGGCACCGATCCGCAGGGGGGCTTCCACAGAAGGAGAGTTGAGAAGCTGATTTTCCCCTTCATAGAGGAGATTCACCGCCGGTTCCACATGACGGAGAAGGGCTTCTCCTTCGGGAGTCAGGGCTACCTTCTTAGTATTCCGCAGAAACAGAGGGTGCCCCAGTTTCTGCTCCAGAGACTTGATAGACTGGCTTACCGCTGACTGAGAAATATACAGCTGACGGGAAGCCTGGGAAAAGCTAAGGGTAGTGGCAACGTAATAAAACACTTTGTATAATTCAAAACTGATATCCATGGACAATCAATCCTTTCTTTTAGCCAGACCAGATCCTTTCAAGGTCCCCTCTGCCCGGACTCCGGGCGCAAGCTCTAAAAGCTAAGAGATACTATATAAGGAAAGATTTCCACTGTCAACTTGTTTTTGAAGGATTGTGGGACAAATTTTTAATGTAAATCTGTGATGAGTATTACTTATAAAAAATATTAGGTATATTAATTTTACTTATAATGAGAACTGTGTTAAACTGAGTTTATAAAGTGCTATACAAATGTCATTGCCCCAGGGGCAGAAAGGAGCTTACATGAGCGAAGTAAGGCGTGTCTATGTTGAGAAAAAACCGGATTTTGCAGTCAAAGCAAAAGAGCTGAGACATGAGATCAAAAGTTATCTGGGAATCGGAGACGTTACCGGAGTACGGGAACTGATCCGGTATGATGTGGAAAATATTTCTGATGAGGTATTCGAAAAAGCCTGTACCTGTGTGTTTTCTGAGCCTCCTGTAGATGATTTATATAAGGAAACCTTTGAAGCAGCAGAAGGAGCCAGGATTTTTTCCGTGGAATATCTGCCGGGACAGTTTGACCAGAGAGCAGACTCTGCAGTCCAGTGTATCCAGTTTTTGAAAGAGGACGAGGAGCCTATTATCCGTTCTGCAACCACTTATGTGATCGAAGGAAATGTTTCCGATGAAGAGCTGGAAGCCATCAAGAACCACTGCATCAACCCAGTGGATTCCAGAGAGGCAGACCCGGCGAAACCGGAGACTTTGGTGACGAAATTTGAAGAGCCGGAGGATGTAAAGATTTTTGGCGGCTTCAAAGACATGGAAGAGGAGAAGCTGAAAGAGCTTTATGCTTCTCTGAACCTGGCTATGACTTTTAAGGATTTCCTTCATATCCAGAATTATTTTAAGAACGAAGAGAAGAGAGATCCTTCTATGACAGAGATCCGGGTACTGGATACTTACTGGTCTGATCACTGCCGTCATACAACTTTCTCTACGGAATTGAAAACTGTAGAGTTTGGCGAAGGGGATTATAAAGACCCCATAGTAAAAACTTATGAGAAATATCTGTCAGACCGGCAGGTTATTTATAAAGACCGGAATGACAAATTTGTCTGCCTGATGGATCTGGCCCTTATGGCTATGAAGAAATTAAAAGCAGAGGGCAAGCTTCAGGATCAGGAAGAATCGGAAGAGATTAATGCCTGCTCTATTGTAGTTCCCGTAGATGTAGACGGAAAAGAAGAAGAGTGGCTGATCAACTTTAAAAATGAGACCCACAACCATCCTACAGAGATCGAACCTTTCGGTGGTGCGGCTACCTGCCTTGGAGGCGCTATCCGTGATCCTCTGTCCGGACGTACCTATGTATACCAGGCTATGCGTGTCACCGGAGCAGCAGATCCCACCGTATCTGTGAAAGATACTATGAAAGGAAAGCTGCCTCAGAAGAAACTGGTGAGAGGAGCGGCCCAGGGTTATTCTTCTTACGGAAACCAGATCGGTCTGGCTACCGGTTATGTAAAAGAAATCTATCATCCCAATTATGTGGCAAAACGTATGGAGATCGGCGCTGTTATGGGAGCTGCTCCAAGAAGAGCCGTTATCAGGGAGACCTCTGATCCGGGAGATATGATCATCCTTTTAGGCGGACGTACCGGTCGTGACGGCTGTGGTGGAGCAACAGGTTCATCCAAGGTACACACTGAGGAATCCATCGAGACCTGCGGCGCAGAGGTACAGAAAGGAAATGCGCCTACCGAAAGAAAGATCCAGAGACTGTTCCGGAGAGAAGAAGTCAGCAAGATCATTAAGAAGTGCAACGACTTCGGTGCAGGCGGCGTATCTGTAGCTATCGGCGAATTGGCAGCAGGTCTGAAGATCGATCTGGACAAGGTGCCGAAAAAGTACGCCGGTCTGGATGGCACGGAGATTGCTATTTCCGAGTCCCAGGAACGTATGGCCGTAGTGGTAGATCCTAAAGACGTAGATACCTTCCTTGGATATGCCCAGGAGGAAAATCTGGAAGCTGTGCCTGTGGCTGTTGTTACTGAGAGTCCGCGACTGGTGATGAACTGGAGGGGCAAGACCATCGTGGATCTGTCCAGAGCTTTCCTGGATACTAACGGCGCTCATCAGGAAACAGATGTATATGTGGAAATCCCAAATAAAGAAGGAAATGTTTTGGACAGAGCTTCTGATGTGGGAGATGTGAAGAAAAAATGGCTGGATACCCTGTCTGATCTGAATACCTGTTCCCAGAAAGGTCTGGTGGAAATGTTCGACGGTTCCATCGGAGCAGGAAGTGTATTCATGCCTTACGGCGGAAAATATCAGCTTACAGAGACCCAGACTATGGTAGCAAAGGTTCCTGTACAGAACGGAAATACCCAGACTGTTACCATGATGAGTTATGGATTTGATCCTTATCTGTCCAGCTGGAGCCCATACCACGGAGCTGTTTACGCAGTAACAGAATCTGTGGCAAGGATCGTAGCTTCCGGCGGAGATTACAGCAAGATCCGCTTTACCTTCCAGGAATATTTCCGGAGAATGACAGAAGATCCTCACCGCTGGAGCCAGCCTTTCGCTGCTCTTCTGGGAGCTTATGCAGCTCAGCTGGGCTTTGGACTGCCTTCCATCGGCGGCAAGGACTCTATGTCAGGAACCTTTAATGATATTGACGTGCCTCCTACTCTGGTATCCTTTGCAGTAGATGTGGCAAAAGAAAAAGACATTATCACACCGGAACTGAAAAAGGCCGGAAGCAAGCTGGTATGGCTGAGAATGCCTAAGGCTGCTTATGATCTTCCGGATTTTGAAGCCTTAAAAGTACAGTATGGAAAATTCAGAGAAGACATCCAGGCAGGAAGGATCCTTTCCGCTTATGCTCTGGACCGTCACGGTATTGCCGCCGCTGTATCCAAGATGGCTTTCGGAAATCAGAAAGGCGTGAAGATCGAGCACAACGTAGATGAGAGAGATCTGTTCTCCCCAGGATTTGGCGATATCATCTGTGAAGTGGCAGATGGAAAAGTAGGAGAACTGGCGATCACTTATACAGTAATCGGTGAAGTGACAGACAGCGCCTGCCTGGAATACAAGGATATGAAGATCACCATGGCGGAGGCTCTGGAGACCTGGAAAGCGCCTCTGGAGAAAGTCTTTAAGACACGTTCAGGCTCTGAGACAGATGACGCCACCAAAAGTATGGATAAGGGTCTCTATGATACCAAAGATGTGCATATCTGCTCCCACAAGATTGCGCAGCCGACCGTGTTTATTCCGGTATTTCCGGGAACCAACTGCGAGTACGACAGCACAAAGGCATTTGAAAGAGCGGGAGCGAAGGTTATTACCAAGGTATTCAAGAATCTGGATGCGGAGCACATCCGTGATTCCGTGGAAGTCTTTGAAAAAGCCATTGACCAGGC
>DXFG01000319.1 GCA_019114545.1 Candidatus Blautia pullistercoris
CCGATATCCAGGGTACGGATAATCACCTTTTTGCCCGCCATTGTCTGGGCTACCTGTTTGTAAACCTGGAACTGCTCCTCTTCGCCTGGCAATTCATTTCGGCCGATATACAGAAACTCGCTTCTGAACAGGCCGATACCCCCTGCATCATTTTCCAGAACATATCCCATGTCTCCCACGCTGCCGATATTTGCATAGATATTAATCTTATGGCCGCTTTTTGTAACGTTTTCTTTTCCTTTTAACTCTAATAAAAGTTTGGTCTTTTCTTCTTCTTCCTGGATCCGCTTTCTGGCATCCATTCTGACCTCTTCGTCCGGATCAAAGATCACTTCAGCGGCAAAACCGTCTACCACAGCTTCCATGCCGGTTTTCAGCTTATCCAGATCCATATCCACACCGATCAGAGCCGGAATATTCATCATACGGGCCAGGATAGCTGTATGGGAATTGGTAGAACCATGTACCGTAACAAAAGCCAGGATCTTCTCTTTATCCATCTGAACAGTCTCACTGGGAGAAAGGTCATCTGCCACAATGATCACCGGCTGGTCAAACTCCATATCCGTTCCGTCGCCTCCGTAGAGGTTTCTCACCAGACGCTCGGAAATATCTTTTACATCTGCTGCACGGGCTTTCATATAATCATCGTCCATGCTGGCAAACATCTGTGAAAAATTGTCCCCTGTAGTGGCTACTGCATACTCCGCATTGACCTCCTGGGTACGGATGATATTCTCAATGGATTCATTATAATCGTCATCATCCAGCATCATCTGATGCACCTCAAAGATCGCAGCGCTTGCCTCTCCCACTTCCTTTACAGCCTTGTCATAAAGCTTCTGAAGCTGTTCTCTTGCCTTTTCTCTCGCCTGAGAAACTCTCTCGATCTCTGCCTCAGGGTCTTCTATCTTTACTCGCTTAACTACGTAATCATCCTTTTTCAGAACAGAAATCTTTCCCAGGGCAATTCCTTTATAAACTGATTTGCCTTTCAGACGTTCCATACTTTATTACCTCTTATTCTTACAGATTTGCCTCAAAGAAAGCCTGGATTCCTGCTGCAGCTTCTTCTTCATCGGGACCTTCTACAGCGATCTGAACTGTCTGTCCGCATTTAACACCTAAAGACATAACTGCCATCAGTTTGGAAGCTTCTGCTGTTTTTCCTTCTTTGGTAATGGTAATCTTGCTCTGATATTTCTTAGCCTCTTTTACAAGCATTCCAGCCGGTCTTGCATGGATTCCTAATTCGTCCTTAATTGTGTACTCAAAGTTTTTCATTTTAAAAATCTCCCTTCATGTTGGTTTTTATCTGCGATTCGCCTCTGGCTTCACGCAATAGCCCATATTTCTATGGGATATTTTCTCACACTGCGGCTCTCTGGATATGTACGGCCAGAAAACCTGTTTCTTCCTTTGCAATAGGTTGCCCCATTGTCTCTTCCATATACTCGCATACAATCCGGGCAGTCTCATTTGCCCGTGGATAGCTGGTCTCCATAAAATCGTTTAAGTCAATGTTGACTCCTTCTCCGGTCCTTGTCCGGACCAGCATATAATAGAGGTGGCTGACAAGCCGAATGCAGGACAGCGAATCTTTTTTCAGCTCCTGCCCCATCTGCTCCTCAATAATCTTTAAACTTTCGTCAATGATCTGTGTTGTCTTCAGTGTCTCCGACACATGCTCGTTGGAAAGCCCCGAATGGATATATAATGCGATAAATCCGACTTCATCCTCCGATATCCGGCATCCGGTCATCTCCTGGATGATCTCTCTGCCCTTTACCGCTACTGCGTATTCTTTATCAAACAGCAGCTTAATGTCCGGAATAAAGGGATTGGGTATGTAAATATTCTCCTCTCTCTCCCTTTTCACTGCGAAGGCGATATGGTCTGCCAAAGGAAGAAGGATTCCTCTGTTGATAGAGTCAAATACCATCTCCGCTTCATCAATGATCCGTCCCACAGCCTCCAGATATACAGGTTCTATGATATTGACCGCATTTACAACGGAACTCTGTTTTTCTCCCGCTTCCAGAGCATAGACCTTCGCTCCCTCGATCTTTTCAAACTGCTCTCCCGGCTTCTTACCGAATCCGATTCCCTTTCCCAGCAATATCCGTTCATTCTCATTGTGATAGGCCAGGATCGCATTGTTATTTAAAACTTTGATAATCTGATACATGTTTCAAGAATTCCTTGTTTTTATAGCTTTCTTTTACTGACAAAAAGAAAAGCACAAACATATCCGCCTATCACCGCAGCAGCCAAAAGCCCACTGGCCTTTGACAGTTTTTAAGTGAATATACCGGATAGTTTATGCCTGCTCACCAGTAACACACTATCAATATATTATCTTTTCTATTTTCTTCTGCTAATAGTTACTATATACTAAAGTGTTCCCTACCGTCAAGCTATATTTTTTTACTAATATTTGTTTTCACTTTTGTGCAATTTTTACAATCATATTTTATTTGTTTTTTTCAGCTTCTATCCGCTCTGCAAGCTCTGTGAGATAGACCCATCGGTCCATTTTTTTCTCCAGGGCAGCCTCTGCTTCTTCTTTTTCTGCCATTAATGCATTCAGCTTTGCAGAGTTGGTTGCATTGGCCAGGATCTCTTCCTCCAGTTTACTGATCCGTTCCTCCAGGTCAGAAATATCCTGATCAATGGTCTCGTATTCTCTCTGCTCTTTAAAAGAAAATTTCACTTTTGCCTGGCGTGGTCCCTTCCAGTCCCGGTTTCCTTCTTTTTTCGTCTGGGGCTGTTCTGTCTCTTTTATTTCATCCTGCCGGTTTTTCTTTGCTTCCAGATAGTCTGTATAGCCTCCTTCATACTGGCGAAGGCCGCCCTGTCCGTCAAACTCAAAAATCCGATCTGCCACATTATCCAGGAAATACCGGTCATGGGATACCGTAATTACAATCCCCTGAAAAGACAGCAGATACTCCTCCAGAATCGTCATGGTAGGGATGTCCAGATTATTTCCCGCCTCATCCATGATCAGTACGTTGATCTCTCCTGCCAGCACGCCAAGGAGATACAGCCTTCTCCTTTCTCCTCCGGAAAGTTTTCCGATAGGGGAATACTGCATATCCGGAGTGAAGAGAAAACGCTCCAGCATCTGGGAAGCACTGATCCTTCCTTCTCCGGTACGGAAGTATTCTCCCATGTCTTTTACATAATCAATCACTCTCTGGGAAGGATCCATCTCCGGCTCTTCCTGGGCAAAATAGCCGATCCTGACTGTTTCGCCTCTGTCCACGGTTCCGGAATCCGGAGACACCAGCCCGGCAATGATCTTCATTAAAGTGGATTTGCCGCAGCCGTTCTTTCCGATAAATCCCACTTTCTGATTTTTCAGGAAAATATAGCTGAAATCCCGGATCAGCACCTTATCTCCGTAGCTTTTACTGATATGGGAAAGTTCGATGGTTTTCTTTCCCATACGCACAGTCTGGCTCTCCAGCTCTATATTCTGGTCTCTGACCGGGACCTTCCCGTTTTTCAATGCTTCCAGCCTTTCAAGCCTGGCTCTTTGTTTTGTGCTTCTGGCCCTGCAGCCTCTTTGGGCCCACTGGGTCTCAATCCGCAGGATACTCTGCCGCTTTCTCTCAGAGGCCAGTTCCATTTCCTCTCTCTGGGCTTTCCGCTCCAAAAATCCCGAGTAGTCCGTCTCATATTCATAAAGGCTTCCACGGCTGATCTCCAGAATCTTATTTACGGTCCGGTCCAGGAAATACCGGTCATGAGTTACCATAAGAAGGGTTTTTCTCATATTTCTCAGATATTCCTCCAGCCAGCCGATCATTTCCATATCCAGATGATTGGTAGGCTCGTCTAAAAGCAGCACATCAAAATCCTGGGACAAAGCCCTGGCCATAGCTGCTTTTCTTTTCTGTCCCCCGGAAAGGGTATCAAAAGGAACTGCCAGGTCTGTGATCCCCAGGATATTCAGGTAACTCTCTACCTGCCAGTCCGTCTGGGGATCTCCCTTCAGCGCATAGGAAGCCAGAGTCCCCTCCCGGGGAAACTCCGGATTCTGAGGCAGATACAGGATCTTCAGACCGTTCTGGTATATCACCTCTCCCGTATCCGGCTCCTCTTCTCCGGCAATGATCTTTAATAAAGTAGACTTTCCTGTACCATTGATTCCTATAATGCCGATCTTATCCCCCTGCTGGATTCCCAGAGAAGCGTCATGAAAAATCACTTTATCTCCAAATATCTTATCAATATGTTCTATGTTAATAATGTTCATCGAATATTCTCCTTTGCAGAGCAAAGCTGCCCGATAGAAAATATCATATCGGATTTTCTCTTTTCCGTCTACTTTATTTTTCATTTTTTTTGCAAAGTATATTGACATTCTCTTCTGTGCATGCTATTGTATAACCAATGACACAGTGTCAGAATTTGTACTGTGCCAGGAAACTGTTGTAGGTTTTAAACGGGAAAGCGGATAATTTGTTATCCGCTATATTTTAAAATCAAGTTTTAGCACTCATTTAAATAGATTGCTGATAAAAAGGAGGATTTCTTATGATTGTAAGACCTGTTCAT
>DXFG01000320.1 GCA_019114545.1 Candidatus Blautia pullistercoris
ATCTTTCTTTGGAATCAATATCGGGCAGTCCATCGTCATGCTGATCGTATTATTTATCGTCCCGCCCCTGAGTCCCATCAGCACTGTGGTCACCACAGAAAGCGGAGAGGTTATTTCCAGTACGGGAGGAAACGGAACTGCACAGATGATATTCATGCTTGCCTGGTATCTGGTTTTATCGGTAGTATTCTATTTTGGAAGCCGGCACATTCTGACAAAAAAACTGAATCTGGACTAACATTTTTGTCTACCGTACAGCCCCCTTCAAATCTACGGTTGGAATTTCTTAAAATAGATTTTTAACTGTATTGGCACCCTATCCATGTAAAAAAAGTTATGGCAGGGGAATCGGAACCGCAGCAGCTCCGATTTCCCTGCCATTCTTTTTATCTTCTTAACTTTCTACTCTAACAGTCTGGCTTCCCAGATTTTTGATCTGAAAATTGCCTTTTCCGCCCTCTACAGAAAGAAGGATCTCCTCTCCCTGTCTTCTGGCCTGTACTTTCATCACAGTATTTCCTTTGGTATCCGGGATTTCCACACAGGTCCGGACCCCTTCTTCAAATTCTCCGATCACAAGAGTCACCTGGTCAGCGAAGTCATAATCCGGAACCTGATCATTATTTCCTACAGGCAGGATTGTGTTAGGCCGGAGCATAACCGGCAGGGAATGATAGTCGTGGGTTTCTTTTATCCATTTCCCTCCTGTTTTCTTCTCTCCGGTAAGAATGTTCACCCAGGTTCCCTCCGGCAGATAATAATCTACTTCCCCGGATTCTTTAAATACCGGAGCCACCAGCAGAGAATCTCCCAGCATGTACTGGCGATCCAGAGTGTCGCAGGCTTTGTCCTGGGGGAAATCCAGGAACATAGGACGAAGGAGGGGGGTTCCCTTTACATGGGACTTCACTGCCTGCCCGTAAATATAAGGCATAAGCCGGCATTTCAGATTTACAAACTCCCGGAGAATGTCACAGGCTTCCTCATCAAAAAGCCAGGGCACACGGTAAGAAGCGGAACCGTGAAGACGGCTGTGGGAACTTAAAAGTCCGAACTGGCACCATCTCTTGTAGATATCCGGAGTTGCGGTGCTCTCAAAGCCGCTGATGTCATGGCTCCAGAAACCAAACCCTCCCAGAGAAAGAGATAAGCCTCCCCTGAGGGTCTCCGCCATAGAAACATAAGTTGCAGAGCAATCGCCGCCCCAGTGAGCCGGGAACTGCTGCCCTCCTACGGTAGCAGAACGGGCAAAGAGCACTGCCTCTCCTTTTCCCCGCTCTCTCTCCAGAAGTTCAAATACTGTCTTATTATATAGATACGTGTAATAGTTATGCATTTTCACCGGATCCGAATGATCAAAATATTCAATATCCTTTACAGGGATCCTCTCTCCGAAATCCGTCTTAAAGCAGTCCACTCCCATGTCCAGAAGGGTCTTCAGCTTTTCCTGATACCAGGCTGCCGCTTCCGGATTGGTGAAATCTACCAGTCCCATGCCTGGCTGCCACAGATCGGACTGCCAGACGCTGCCGTCTTTTTTCCTTACCAGATATCCCTTCTCCATCCCTTCTTTAAAAAGTACAGATTTCTGTCCGATATAGGGATTGATCCAGACGCAGATCTTCAGACCACGGTCATGGTATCTCTGGAGCATACCCTTTGGATCTGGGAAAGTCTTGGGATCCCAGATAAAGTTGCACCATTCATAAGCATCCATCCAGTAGCAGTCAAAGTGGAATACATGAAGGGGGATATTCCGGTCCGCCATTCCCTGTATAAAGCTGGAGGTAGTCTCCTCGTCATAATTAGTGGTAAAAGAAGTAGTCAGCCAAAGGCCGAAAGACCAGGCCGGAGGCAGAGCGGGCTTTCCGGTGAGATCTGTATATTTTTCCACCGTTCCCATAGGGCTGCCGCCGCTGATAAAATAATAATCCAGCCGCTCTCCTTCCACAGAAAACTGTATCCGCTCTACCTTCTCACTTGCGATCTCAAAAGCCACGTCTCCCACATTATCTACCAGAACGCCGTATCCTTTATTGGTAACATAAAAGGGAATGTTCTTGTAGGCGATCTCGCTGGCTGTTCCTCCGTCCTCATTCCACATTTCCACGATCTGTCCGTTCTTCACAAAAGGCGTGAACCGCTCTCCCAGCCCATAGATATATTCGTCCACATCAATAGAAAGCTGTTCCAGCATATAGGATTTCTCTGTCTTGTTGTTATACATATGGGCCAGGTTCCGGAAGCTGGACTCGGTAAGGAATTTTTCTCCTTCATAAAAAGCCAGTTTATATCCTGCCGGGGCCTTGTCGATCACCGCTTTCAGAGCCCCGGAGCGGTAGATCACCTGGGTATCTGTCTGCGTGATCTCCACCTGAGGATCTTCCTGGTTCACCTGGGCAAAGGGGCCTTTATACAAAGCGCCTGCATGGTGTACCGCCGAAACCTTGATCACACCTTCCATGGGGCTGGAAAGGGTCAGTGTCAGCATTGGGATGTTCAGACAGTCGCCTCTTCCGGTTATATGCTTACTGGGAAGATATACGGTCAAAGTGCTGCCTTCTATTATATGACTTGCATATTCTACTGCATATGCAGGTTCCATTTCCTTTCTCAAAAGCCAGTATCCATTTGTAAATTTCACAATCTTTCCTCCTGTAAATCCATTTTTTATTTTTCTTGCTCCTGTATTCTTTCTGCTTCGTATTCTCCTGTTTCCTGCCTGTCCGGCTCATGCTTTTTCAGCACCCGTTCCAGAAATTCCGACATAAGGAAGATCACCGGTCCTGGAGCAAAGATCACCAGAATCGGAAAACGCCAGATAATAGCCCCTGTACAGGCCAGGACCAGAAGCAGGGCAAGAGTCGTACCAAAATAGCGCACCGTCATATACATGGCCAGCTTGATCAGCCAGCCGCTGCTCATATCAAACCGTGCTAAAGCCGGAAATACATAACAGGCAAAAGCAAGGATCCATATAGAGGTAAGGGCATAGACACAGATAAAGAACAAGCCCACATAGCTGTCTGTTTCCTTCATCAGGATACCTATATTTAAGTGCATGGCAAAAGTAGCCGCCACCACCAGGATCCAGATAAAACACCCGGAGAGAAGATTCAGCCTGAAAGAGTGGAAAAACTCTCTGGCAATATATCCGTTGCCATTTTTCACACACTTCACCATAGCATAATACAAAGCCGATGTAGAGGCTCCTATGGTCACAATGGGGATACTGCATAGCATCCATAAAAATCCCAGAGCCATTACATCGAATATCTTATCACAGATATTGATAAAGCTGCCATCAAATCCAAAAATATTTCTCTGTGTTTTCTTTTTACCCATGTTCTACACCCTTTCCGTTCTTACAGTTCCGTCTGTTTTCCTGCCTTTGCAAATACAGGAAGCTGGTCAAGAGGAGCGTCCACCGTGATCTCTCTGCCTCCTTGGTATTCCTCACCGTCGTTAATATTTCTCCAGAGTCCTTCCGGCAGATAGAGGGTCCGCTCTCTCTGATCTTCATATAAAACAGGAGCCACCAGGAGATCCGGTCCGAACATATACTCATCTTCTATCTCCCAGGCCTTTTTGTCTTCCGGGAAATCATAAAACAGGGGACGCATTGGGGGAGTTCCTTTTTCATGAGCCTCTTCCATGATCTGTCTCACATAAGGACGCATCCGCTCTCTGAGATGAATATATTTTTCACAGATCTTGTAAACTTCCTCTCCATAGCTCCACACTTCATTTTCCGCACCGCTGTTGTGTTTTCCGCCGCCGGTAGTTCCCAGAGGCGCTTTAAAAGGCTCCCGGAATCCATGGAGACGCATTACCGGGCAGAAGGCGCCGAACTCAAACCAGCGGACCAGCAGCTCATGGAATTTGGGATCATGGATATTTCCGCCATGGAAGCCTCCGATGTCCGTGGTCCACCAGGGGATCCCGGAGATTCCCATGTTCAGTCCTGCTGCCAGCTGGTTTCTCAGGGAACGGAAGGAAGAATCAATATCCCCGGACCACACCAGTGTTCCGTACCGCTGGCTGCCGGCCCAGGCACAGCGAAGAAGGTTCAGGATATTCTTCTGTCCTTCTTTTTCCATTCCCTCATAAGCCATCCGGGCATACTCTCTTGGATAGATATTTCCCACTTCCATATCTGCCCCCCGGAAATAC
>DXFG01000321.1 GCA_019114545.1 Candidatus Blautia pullistercoris
GGGCTTTTGCGCCGGGTAGGCATGGAGCCGGACTTCATGATGACAGGAGGCGTAGCCAAGAACCCCGGTGTGGTCCGGGCTGTGGAAGAGAAGATTGGAGCCAGTCTTTATATCTGTGAGGAACCGGAAATCGTGGGAGCTGCAGGAGCGGCCCTGTATGCTTTGGAGAAGTGCGGGTTCTGCAGCGGAACCGGGAGAGAGAGGTTCTGATCCAGACTGGAGATACTGTGGTCAAAATACCGGTTTCTCAGATCCTCTATATTGAAAAAAGCAAAAATTATCTGGAATATCATACCGGAGATCAGGTATACCGGATCCGGGGAACCATTGCCGATGTGGAAGATGCTTTCCGGAAAGAGGGCTTTTCCAAATGTATCAGCGGGTGCCTGGTAAATCTAAAGTATGTGACAAAAGCTTCTAAAGACACCGTATGGCTTTCTGATATAACACTGCCTATCAGCAGGCAGCGGAGAAACGGGTTTAAGGAAGACCTGATGAGATACATGGGAGGTGGGTACTGATGGAGGGTATGGAATTTATTTCCTGTATCCGATTTTCCATACAGCTTTTTATGGCTGAGGCCTTTTTTACTTTTGAGTGGGAAAAAAGACACCATTTTCCACTGCGTCTGGCAGGAAGCCTGGCAGGCTATGTCCTTTGTTCAGGCCTTGCGTTTCTTCTTTTTTCCAGTATTCCCGGGAATATGCCCATTGTTTATACAGCATATTATATGAGCCTTTTCGCCCTGTCTCTTGGCGTTCTGGGAATCTGTTTTGAAATCCGTGGAAAGGAGATTCTTTTCGGGGGAGTCTGCGGATATGCTCTTCAGCATATGGGCTTTGCCCTTTCCATGATCATACAGGAGGTAGGGGGCTGGAGCCTTACGGGAATCTGGGATTTTCTTTTCTTCCGGATCCTGCCTTACCTGTTTATTGATATCCTGGTTTATTTGCTGCTGATCAGGCGGTATGAAGGGCAAAGGGAACTGAGAGAACGGGATATCCGCATGATCCTGCTGGCCCTGGCAATCCTTACGGTGGTGATCTTTTTAAGTGTGTTTGTAGACAGCCGGTATTTTGAAAATGACTCCGGACTTCTCAGAAATGTTCTCTGTAAGATCTATGGAGCCTTCTGCAGCATGATGGCCATCCTTATCGCTTTTAATCTTTCCAGACAGAACCGGATCCTTCACGAAAAAGAGATGATGGAAAATATGCTTCACAGTATGCGGGAGCAGCAGAAACTTTCCCAGGAAAGCATTAATATCATCAACGTTAAGTGCCATGACCTGAAATACCGTATTTCCAAGATCCAGAGGATTGAGGATGCCCAGGACCAGAAGGATTACATTGAAGAGATTAAAAGGGCAGTGGCAATTTATGACAACATTTTCCAGACAGGGAACGACGCCCTGGATCTGGTGCTTACGGAAAAAAGCCTTCTCTGTGATGAGTACAAGATCAAACTCAGCAGTATGATCGACGGAAAGGTGCTGAACTTTATGAACACCACAGATGTCTACGCTCTTTTCGGAAATCTTATGGACAATGCCATCGAAAGTGTGATGAAAGAGGAAGATGAAGAGAAACGGGTGATCAGCGTGAAAATCGCCAGAGAGCCTCAGGGATATCACATTCATATAGAAAACTACTGTAAGGATAAGGTGGAGTTTGCAGACGGACTTCCTGTGACTACCAAAGAGGACAAGAACTTCCACGGCTTCGGCGTAAGGAGTATCCGGTATCTTGTGGAAAAATACCGGGGGGATATGCTGATGCGGGCAGAGGAAGAAAGATTTTTTGTAGACATACTTTTTTATGCCGGGTGAAAACCCGGCTTTTTCTTTCTGCCAATTTTACCTTTCTGATGACCAAATACACCAGAAAAATTCCTTTTTTCTTTTTTGTGCTATGGTAGGACTATCAAAGAAGGAAATGGAGGAAAGAAAATGGGTAATGTAACAGTTGCATGGGAGGACGTGATCAGTGTTATCCAGATGGTGCGGACCCACCTGATCGTTATCGGTGCGGCCCTGGTGTGCATGATCCTGCTTATGGTCCTGGCAAGAAGATGGGCAAAGCCATTAAGAGGATTTATCCGCTGGCAGTCGTTTATTGGCTTTCTTTTGATCACTGCCATTGTTGTCAATGTGATGCTGACAGGAGCACTGAACAACACGCTGAACGTAGTCCTTGCAGACAGAGGGGAATTGTCTCAGGAAAATGCAGATAATTCCAGACAGGTGATCGAGGAGATCACTAATGAAGGCGTAGTAATGACAAAAAATGACGAGGATTTTCTGCCGATTGAACCTCAGAAGATCAATGTATTCGGCTGGGCTTCCACCAATCCTATTTACGGAGGCACAGGCTCCGGAACTGTAGACGCCAGCACGGCGGTAGGAATCCTGGAAGGCCTGGAAAACGCCGGATTTGAGACCAACACAGAACTGTCGGATATGTACAGGGAATACAGGGAAGACCGTCCGGCTATCAGTATCAACGACGGACAGGACTGGACCCTTCCGGAGGTTCCCGTTGCAGACTATTCAGACACAATTATGGAAAATGCCAAAGCTTTTTCCGATACAGCTCTCATTGTTCTGTCCCGTACAGGCGGTGAAGGCGCAGACCTTCCCCATGACATGGGCAGTATCATGGACGGCTCTACCATGGACGTGGGAACCAAGTATTTAAGGGGCTCTTATACCAATAATTCTGACGAGTATGCAGACTTTGAAGCTGGACAGTCTTATCTGGAACTGAGCCGTACAGAAGCGGACCTGGTAGATATGGTGTGCAGCCAGTTTGATAACGTCATTGTGGTATACAACGGCGCCAACACCATGGAGCTTGGCTGGACAGAAAATTATGACCAGATCAAAAGTGTCCTGCTCTGTGCAGGTGCAGGAGCCACAGGATTTAACGCCCTTGGAAATATCATTTCAGGAGAGGTAAATCCTTCCGGAAGAACTGCAGATACCTGGGTGAGAGATCTGACCCAGACACCTTATTATAACAATATCGGCCATTTTGCCTATACCAATACAGAGGACGTGGCCGCAGCGGCACAGGCAGCCTGGGAACAGGCAGACGGCATTGTATCCTTTGTAAATTATAACGAAGGAATCTATACCGGCTACCGTTTCTATGAGACTGCAGCCGAAGAAGGACTGATCAATTATGAAGACACCGTTATGTATCCTTTCGGCTATGGAATGAGTTACACCACCTTTGAACAGACCATGGGAGACCTGAATGTAACAGAGGGCGCTATTACCGTAGATGTGACGGTGACTAACACCGGAGACACCCCTGGCAAAGATGTGGTACAGTTATATTACACACCACCTTATACTAACGGAGGGATTGAAAAATCCAGTGTAAACCTCATTGCCTTTGACAAGACAGACATACTGGAGCCGGGAGCTTCCCAGACTCTTACCCTGTCTTTTGATGAGGAAGATATGGCTTCCTATGATACATACGGAAGAGGCTGCTATGTTCTGGAAGCAGGAAACTATGACATCAGCCTCCGGTCAGACAGCCACAATGTTCTGGACTCCCATTCCTACCAGGTGACAGAAGACGTGGTATATGATGAATCCAATCCACACAACCAAGATGTGGAAACTGCAGTAAACCGCCTGGACTTTCAGAAACAAAAGGCCAGATGGCAGCAGGCTGGGAAAAAATCTGGAAAAACTTTGAGGAAAAACATCCCAAGCTGGCCAAGTGGCTGTATCAGATTTTTTACTTTTTTGTGTTCAGCATGGGCGTGACCATCATACAGTATCTGTTTTTTACCTTTCTGCCGGGAGTCCTGGGAGAAGAGCTGGCGGCCACAGAGTTTATGTGGCCACAGATTCCTATGAACATCTTCGGCGTGGAATTTACCTGGAGCCTCCTGGGCTATAATGTGCTTTATGATCAGGCAGGGGCTGTTCTGATCGGCGGGGGTCTGGGTTATTTTATCAGCTATGAGCTGGGATCC
>DXFG01000322.1 GCA_019114545.1 Candidatus Blautia pullistercoris
ACCATCCGGGTGGCGGTTGCCAGCGGACTGGGCAATACAAGAAAACTGATGAAGGCTATCCGGAAAGGCAGGGTAAAATATGATTTCGTAGAGATCATGGCCTGTCCCGGGGGGTGTACCGGAGGCGGAGGACAGCCTATCAAGGATGGAGAAGAATTGTCTGAAGTGAGAAACACGGTGCTTTACGGGCTGGATAAAGTAAACAATCTGCGTTTTTCCCATGAGAATCCATCCGTGACCAAATGCTACCAGGATTACCTGGGAGCGCCTCTTTCTGAAACAGCCCATCATCTCCTCCATACGGATCACCATGCATGGAAGATGCCCGGGAAAGAATGAGAGAGTGCGCAGCACGTAGCAATCCGTAGGTATCATAGTTGGGGGCTTTTGCCCCCAACATCAAATAAGAAAAGTCTCTGAAAAGAGTTCTGCAGACTCTTTTCGGAGGCTTTTTCAATACGTCTATAAAAATGTTTATCAGGACGGGATCAGGACATCCGGGAGAAATGTTCGATGGCTTTGGCGAATTCTGCAATGGTCTTATCTGCATCGCCATGTTCGATGCCGTCTCTTACGCAGTGATTTAAATGGCCCTCCAGGACCACCTGTCCCACCTTGTGCAGGGCACTTTTGGCGGCGTTTATCTGTATCAGGATATCTTCACAGGGGACGTCCTCATCGATCATTTTGTCTATAGCGTTTAACTGTCCCATGATTTTCTTCATGCGCCGGTGAAGGTTGGGAGCATCCATACATTGTTTCATTATCGGTACCTGCCTTTCTCAAAGAATAAAGATATTATAGCACCTGCCAGGAATTATGGGAAGAAGAGATACTTTAAAGAAAGACTATAAATATACACCGGCTTGCTCTAAAAGCTCTTTTAAATATTGCTGTGTTTCCTCGAGAGAAAGAGATTACGGGAAATCAGGGAAATGAACAGGACGGGCAGAATGATGTAACAATGACATCAATAGGAGAAGGAATCTATGGATATGCAAACGGAGAAAAATTGTCGCAATTTTCTGTCGATGCTATAGACGGGAAACAATATGCAACACTGGGGCTTTGGATTAGATATGGGGAAGGCCCCTATTATTCATGGGATAGCGATGAGGAAGATACAATATGGGTATCTGCCGATTATGAGAAGAAATAAAAAAGCGGTAGAAAATCCTTGACTTAGAGTCGGCTACAGGTTATATCCTTATACCAGAAGTATTTAAAGGAAAGGATGAAGGATTATGACCATAGCAGAAGTCAGCAAGAAATATGATATCTCACAGGACACGCTCCGGTATTATGAGAGAATCGGACTGATCCCTCCGGTACCCAGGACCAAAAGCGGGATCCGCAATTATGACGAGGCTTCCTGCGGCTGGGTGGAGTTAATGAAATGTATGAGAAAAGCCGGGGTGCAGATTGAGGCCCTTATCGAGTATGTGGATCTTTTCCAACAAGGGGATGCAACCCTGGAAGCCAGAAAAAACATTCTGGTGGACCAGAGAGATCAGTTGATGTCCCGGATGGAAGAAATGCAGGAATCTTTGGACCGTCTGAACCAGAAAATTGAAAACTATGATCGTGATATGAGAAAAGCGGAGGAACATTTAAGGAATTTGGAAGAAAAAAGGCAGGGTGCATAATAAAAAAATTCCTGACTCAGATACCGGATTCTGAATGGCGCAGTGAGTGCCGATCCCATAAATTAATAGCTAAGGAGAGATGTATGGAGAGCATGAAAGAGATCTGCAGCCGTATTGAATTACAGAAAGAAGTACGGGAAATTATTTTAGCCATGGAAGAGAACCGGGAACTTTTCCAGAGGGAGGAGGAAATCCGGAAACTGACAGAGGCAGAGCACTGGCGGAAGGCAAGAGCAGATCTGAAGGAAGCCATGGGAGCAGATCCCCGGGGTCTGAAAATTCTGTACTGTATGATAAAGGCCGCTGTGATATCCTGGGAGAAATACCAGGAACAGGGGATCGAAGGGAAAATCTTTGACGATACCATGAAATGTTTTACCAGGTTTGTAGAAGAGCATAAGGCCAGCTACGGTGTCTATGGATTTGACCGGGACTTCTGGACAGGAAGGCAGCTTTCCCTTCAGCTTTTTCGTCTGGGAGAACTGGAGTATGAAAAAGTGGAAGAGGAGAATGGGGAAAGGTATATATCTATCCACATACCTTCTGACGCAGTTCTGGATCCGGAGAAGATCAAAGAATCTCTTTCCAGTGCAAAAGCATTTTTTGAAAAAAAGGATCCATCCTGGGATAATATTCCTTATAAGTGCTGCTCCTGGCTGCTGAGTCCGGCTTTAAAAGAACTTCTGGGAGCAAATTCCAGGATCCTGAAATTTCAGGAAATGTTTACTGTAGAAGAAGTCTATAAGGACAGCAGAGAGTTTATGGAATGGGTGTTTAAAAGAAAAGACCTTCCTTTGGAGGAACTTCCGGAGAAAACAACTCTTCAGAAAAATATGAAAGCCCATCTCCTCTCCGGCGGCTGGGTAGGAGAAGGAATGGGCTGTTTGAAAACAGAATATTAAGATAAGAATATATCAATACATATCTTTGACACCAGATTATTCCTGGAAGTTTTTCAGAGCGGCAGCCACGGAGCGTGACATTTCAAGAGAAAAATCTGCCTGATATTTTCTTTTGCAGAACCGTTTCATCCAGGAATCAAAATTCTCGTCATTTAAATCGGCGATGTTTTGACGGATCTCTTCCGGGGAGAAACGGGGATAGGTATTTTCATGAACAATAAAGTCAAGGGGGGCTCTCCGTGGCTTTTCTCTTTCCTGCTGCTGAGATGTGGGGTAGCCGAATACAAGCATAAGAGCAGGGAAGACAAATTCCGGCAGGTGAAGGAGTTCTCTATGGATTTCATAGTTTTCCATGATATCGCCGATATAGCAGGAACCGATTCCCAGGCTTTGGGCTGCGGTTACGGCATTTTGGGCTGCTATGGCGGCATCTTCCACCGCAAGGAGGAAGTCTCCGGGGCCGGGTTTTCTGGGATTACAGCCGGCAATGGTAAAGGCCTGATACCACTTCTGAAAATCTGCACAGAAGATCAGGACCATTTTTCCTTTTGCAATAAAAGGCTGGTTATCGCAGGTAACGGAAAGACGCTCTTTCAGTTCCTGACTGGTGATATCCAAAACGGTATATAGCTGCTGATTCCCTGCAGTGGGAGCTTCCATGGCGGCACGGAGAATCTCTTCTTTACATTGGGAAGAGATTTCCTGGTCCGTATAGGAACGTACGGATTTCCTTGTGAATAAACTTTCGATGATTTCGTTCAAAATAGTGATCCTCCTGATGATTCCTGATATTGCGGATCTTAGACAGAGACACCTTAGCAGATCATGCTGATCCTTAGATCCGGATCTATCTATTATAAGAAAGAATGGGAGCTTTGTCCATTGGCGGATGGTTTTTTCTTGAACCGGACACGGAAAATGCTTATAATAGAGACAAATGCAAAAAGGTGGGTTTTTCTATGAAGGATAATAATTGCGCATATTGCATGGGAGGAGAACTGCTGGACAAGTTCGGTATCAAGATCTGTGATCTGGATGTGAGCCAGCTTATCCTCTTTAAAGAGCAGAGCAAACCGGGAAGATGTATTGTTGCTTACAAGGATCATGTAAGTGAGATCGTAGACATCAGCGATGAAGAAAGAAACCGTTTTATGGCAGATGTGACCAAGGCAGCGAGGGCCCTTCATAAGGCTTTTCACCCTGACAAGGTAAATTACGGAGCATATGGAGATACCGGCTGTCATCTTCATATGCATCTGGTACCGAAATATCAGGGACAGGATGAATGGGGCGGTGTGTTCCAGATGAATCCGGATAAGAAATATCTCAGCCAGGCAGAATATGAAGAAATGATCGAAAAGATCAAAGCCTGCCTGTAGGAGATAAAGAAACCCGCCGGAAGGTGAGAGAGAAAGGGTGTTTTCCTCTGCATTCCGGCGGGTCTCCTTGTGAGAAAGCTACAAAGCGGCATATACATCTGCCAGCAGCTTCAGGAGAAATTCCTGATCAAAGCGACTGGTATCGATACACATCTGATAGTTGGACAGATCTTTCCACTTCTCATCAGTAAAAAATTCATAGTAGGATCTTCTGGTCTTATCCATTTTCTTTACCAGAGCCCGTGCGCTTTTTTCTTCCCGGCCAAGACGTTCCATAATGGATTGGACACGGTATTCAAAAGGCGCATAGACAAACAGGCTGAAGCATTTGTCGCCTAACACATAGTTGGCGCACCTTCCTACGATAATACAGTCTTCTTTCTGGGCCAGTTCCTGGATCACCTGGCTCTGGGTTTCAAATAAGACATCATTCATGGGATGAAAATGGTACTGGGGTTCCATCTGCATCTGTTCTTTCACAGGCAGCCGCCATTGGCTGGCTTTCTTTTCGTCTACTTTTTCCAGTTCTTTGTAGGGAATCTGATTTTTTTCGCTTGCCAGGCGGATCAGCTCCTTATCATAAAAACCGATTCCCAGTTTTTCGGCAAGGGCCTTCCCCAAAAGTCTTCCCCCGCTTCCATACATTCTGTTAATTGTAATAATACGATGTGCCATAGAGATACCCCCTTTCCACAGACACATATCCTTCGATAAGTAAATTATAGCACAGATCAGAAAAATCTTCTATGAAAAGTGTATTGCAGAGGGACAAAACACAGGGAAAATCGGGAATAACCAGAGAAAATATCGGATATAGTTGCTTTTTCAGGAAAATTATATTATATTAAAGAATGAAATGCCCGGAACAAGGGCAAAATAGAACAATTTCTATAATAACAGAATATGCAAAAGGAGCAGTGAGATGGAGAACAGAAACCATGATAATACCACAAAATCCGTAAAAAAGAAAAAAAAGCGGATTAACCGTGCATTCCGTACTGTGGGTAAATTCCTGGTGCTTATACAGTTGCTTCTGACCCTGGTTTTTCTTGCCTTTATATGGAGACTGGGTATGATCCCGGTAAAATATGTGGCAGGTCTGGGAGCGATCCTCCTGGTATTTGCAGCGCTTTTATTTACTCTTCAGTCGATTTCCAGGGGGAAGGCGATTATCAGCAAGCTGGTCAGTGTGATTATGTCGGCAGTGCTGATCTTTGGCTCTGTATATTTGTATCGGACTCATGATGCAGTACGGGATATCAGCGGTGACACTCTGGGAACCCAGGTAAACAGTATGCTGGTTGCTGTAAGAAGCGACGACCCTGCTGAGAAGGTATCAGACACCACAGATTATATATACGGTGTGCAGCATGCGGAAGATGGCAGTGATGTAGACAAGGCCATGGAAAAGGTCAATGAAGAAGCAGGAACGGAAGTCATGACCGCAGAGTATGGAACTTTAAATGAGCAGGCGGGAGCTCTTCTGGACGGCAGTGTCCAGGCAATTGTCTATAACGAAGGTTATGGCGGAATCCTGGATGAGGTTTATGAGAATTTCCAGAGCCAGGTAAAGATCATTGCCCAGTACAGCATTGAAAGTGAGGACAATACAGATTCTGCAATCCAGGGTAAAGCAGCGGAGGTAAATGTAGAGAATGAAAGTTTTAACATTTATATCAGCGGTATTGACGTATATGGTCCGGTTAGCACAAGGAGCCGGAGTGATGTGAATATTATCGCTACCGTGAACCCTACAACCAAGCAGATCCTTCTTTCCAATACGCCTCGGGATTATTATGTGACGATACCGGGAGTAAGCGGAGACAGTAAAGATAAGCTGACCCATGCGGGGATCTATGGTGTGGATAAATCTATGGCTACTTTAGAGAATCTCTATGACATTGATATTCCGTTCTATGCAAGGGTGAACTTTACATCGTTGATCACTCTGGTGGATGCCATGGGAGGAATCGACGTAAATTCCGAATATGCATTTACTACCAACGGTGACGGCGGCGTTGTGATCAATGTCCAGGAGGGTGTAAATCACTTTGACGGACAGCAGGCCCTGGCTTTCTCAAGAGAACGTTACAGTCTGGAAGGCGGCGACAACCAGAGAGGAAAGAATCAGATGGCAGTGATCCAGGCCATGATCCAGAAGATGATGACACCGGAAATGCTTCTGAAGGCGCCTGATCTGATCTCTCAGGTGAGCGACAGTGTAGAAACAAATATGTCTATGGATCAGATTCAGGAACTGATTCAGAGCCAGCTGAACACCGGCGGAAGCTGGACCATCAAGTCTATGGCGGCTGAGGGAACCGGAGACAGCCAATACTGTTACTCTATGCCGGGAACCGCACTGTACGTCATGCAGCCGGATCAGGCCAGCGTAGACGCTATTAAGAGTGAGATGCAGGCTGTGGAAAACGGCGAGACCCTTACAGAATAATGAATATAGAAAAGGAGCTGGTGCATTTGCGCCGGCTCCTTTTGCCAAGATAAGATCTGTGATCTTACAGGACAGACGGTAAAATTCAGGCTCTCAGATAGGAACGCATATTTTTCAGAGCATGCTTTTCCAGACGGCTGACCTGGGCTTGAGATATTCCGATTTCCTGAGCGACTTCCATCTGGGTCTTTCCCTGATAAAACCGCATTTCTATGATGTTCCGCTCTCTTTCATCCAGTCGTTTCAAAGCCTCTTTCAGGGAGATATCCTCCACCCAGTTTTCTTCTTTGCTTTTTTTATCGCTGATCTGGTCCATGACATACAGAGTATCCCCGCCTTCTGTATACACTGGTTCGTAAAGGCTCACCGGGCTTTGGATGGCATCCAGAGCATAGACGATTTCCTCCTTTTCAATGCCGATCTCACTGGCGATTTCACTGATCGTAGGTTCCTTCAGATTTTGTTTTACGTAGTTTTCTTTGGCATAGATGGCTTTATAGGCGGTGTCTCTTAAAGAGCGGCTGACGCGGATAGAATTGTTATCTCTGAGATACCGACGGATCTCTCCGATGATCATGGGGACCGCATAAGTAGAGAATTTTACATTTAAAGTAGTGTCAAAATTGTCGATGGCTTTTATAAGGCCTATACAGCCGATCTGGAATAAATCATCGGGATTTTCACTGCTGCTGGAGAAACGTTTGATCACACTAAGAACCAGCCGGAGATTCCCTTTGATATATTGTTCTCTCGCTTCCATGTCACCTTGTTTTATCCGTTCAAACAACACCTCTTTTTCATCATTTGTAAGAATGGGAAGTCGTGAAGTGTTCACCCCGCAGATTTCAACTTTATTAAGTGCCATAGCAAGAATCCTCCTGTTGCGTAATAGAAATGCTGCAAATGCAGATCTTCTCTTTAAGATGATTCTCACAGGCAACCAACAATATACGGCACAGAGAAAAATTTAATAAAGTTTTAGACCTTGACAGAAATTTGAAATCTAAGGTAGACGAAGTGATCGGATTGGAAAAATGTAAAATGAAAAAATTTGAAAAAAAGTGTTGACATTTCGTTGAATTATATTATATAATAGCAAAGCAGTCGGCGGTAAAGTCGAATGAGAACGGGATCTTAGCTCAGCTGGGAGAGCATCTGCCTTACAAGCAGAGGGTCATAGGTTCGAGCCCTATAGGTCCCATTCTTTTGCAAAAAAGCAAAAGAAATATGGCGAGATAGCTCAGTTGGCTAGAGCATACGGTTCATACCCGTAGTGTCGAGGGTTCGAATCCCCCTCTCGCTATTTGCCGAAAGGCAAGAAAATGAAATGGGATCTTAGCTCAGCT
>DXFG01000323.1 GCA_019114545.1 Candidatus Blautia pullistercoris
GTAACAAAACTTAATAAATTTGTAACAAATGAAAAGAAAATGTTACAGACTTATCAGGAGGTTATATTTTATGAAAGAGAGAATGAAAAAACTATTTGCTTGTGTGGGAACAGTTGGCGTGATGACTGTCACAATGGCGGTTCCGGCTATGGCGGACACAACAGGGGAGAATCAGAATATAGATACAGCAGAAGTCCAGGAAGCAGTACAGGAAGAGTCCTTTGACTGGTCAGATAAGGCGGCGGCAAATGTGAATACATATGCCAATATCCGCCAGGGTTCTGATATCGGCACAGATCGGGTAGGCAAGCTTTCTGCAGGAGCTGTGGTAACTGTAGTAGGAGAAGAAAACGGCTGGTTACAGGTAGTATCCGGAGAGGTAGAAGGATATATCAGGGGAGACCTTCTGGTTACCGGAGACGCAGCCCGGCAGCTTTTTGAAGCTTCTTATGGAGAAGGCGCCGATATCGTGGGCGCTGAGGCAGTAGATGAGGCTGCACTGGTAGCGGCAGAGGCACAGGCAGCCGCAGAAGCCCAGGCGGCGGCACAGGCCCAGGCAGAAGCAGAAGCCCAGGCAGCCGCTCAGGCGGCAGCTTCTGTATCCCAGGGGGATCTGGATCTGATGGCGGCTATCATTGAGTGTGAGGCCGGGGGAGAGCCTTACGAAGGAAAGATTGGCGTGGGAGCCGTGGTAATGAACCGGGTGAGAAGCTCTCAGTTTCCAAATACTATTTCAGAGGTTATCTACCAGAGCGGCCAGTTCTCACCGGTAGCCAGCGGAAAGCTTGCTTCCGTGCTGAGCAGAGGCGCCAGACAGGACTGCTATGATGCGGCAAGAGATGTATTTGCAGGAGCAAATACCGTAGGAGACTGCCTCTTCTTCCATGCAGGCGGGGGAAGCGGACTGACAATTGCGAATCAGACGTTTTATTAAAAATAGGAAATTATTTAAAAAGAGTATCCAGGAGAAAAATATTCTGGATACTCTTTTTCTATCCAGAAAGAAACTTGGCCAAAAATCAGACAATATCTTTATCTATGGAAGAGCTGAAAAATATGGAATCCGATGCTTGGAAACCTTCACAGAAAATAAAAGAATTTATGGGGCAAATGAATAATGAATGAATTTACCTTTACGGGACAAGGATTTTCAGA
Source organism: Candidatus Blautia pullistercoris (assembly GCA_019114545.1). Taxonomy (GTDB): domain Bacteria; phylum Bacillota; class Clostridia; order Lachnospirales; family Lachnospiraceae; genus Blautia; species Blautia pullistercoris. The sequence goes on from DXFG01000323.1 coordinate 1,156, forward strand.
TTACCTATATTGGCAGAAGCAGGATAAAAAGACACTGAAAAAGATAAACAGTTTATTGGAAGATATACGAAGAAATGGAGCTGTGCAGGGAATAGGTAAGCCTGAACCCTTGAAGTATAGGACAGACATTATGAGGAATAATCTTAATAATCATACCTCCTGGAACTTTTCGCCGGGAGGTATGGTTATTGAAAAAATATGTTTCAATTTTGTAAAATACATGCCAGATTTGTTAAATAATCCAAGGAAATCTTGTTGATTTCAGAAAATTAAGATATAATAGAGACACCTATCAAAGTCTGCTCTCTGTTCTCGGGCAGAGAGGTCCTTTTATATTTATAAGGCAGCTGCTTTGAGGAATAAAATAAGGAGAAGGTGGAAAAATGGCAGTAACAGCGGGAATGATCCCTATTATCTGGCTTGTGATCCTGGCGGTTCTTGTGGTGATCGAGATCATTACTCTGGGTCTTACCACCATCTGGTTCGCAGGAGGAGCGCTGGCAGCTCTTGTGGTTTCTCTTCTGGGCGGTCCTGTATGGCTTCAGATCCTGCTGTTTCTCGGGGTTTCAGTGGTACTGTTGATATTTACCAGGCCCCTGGCAGTAAGGTATATGAATAAAAACCAGCAGAAGACCAATGTGGACAGTATACCGGGAAAGACAGGAGTGGTAACAGAGGCCATTGATAATCTGAAAGCAGAGGGACAGGTGATGGTTGACGGGACGGTCTGGTCGGCCCGTTCCCAAAACGGAGATACGATCGAAGAAGGAAAAGTAGTAAAAGTGCTGGCGGTGGAAGGCGTCAAACTTATCGTGGAGGTGGAAAAGTAGTATGACTGGTTTAATCGTAATAATTGTGTTAATAGTTTTGGTATTGATCCTGGCAGCTTCCTGTATCAAGATCGTGCCTCAGGCACATGCCATGATCATCGAGAGACTGGGAATGTATCTGGCGACCTGGGGAACAGGACTTCATATTAAAATTCCATTTATAGACCGGGTTGCACGGAAAGTGAATTTAAAAGAACAGGTTGTGGATTTTGCTCCCCAGCCGGTGATCACAAAGGATAACGTTACTATGCGAATCGATACGGTAGTGTTCTTCCAGATCACAGATCCAAGGCTGTTTACTTATGGCGTAGAGAATCCGATCATGGCTATCGAAAATCTGACAGCTACTACGCTCCGTAATATTATTGGTGATATGGAACTGGATGCCACTCTTACTTCAAGAGAGATCATTAATACCAAAATGAGGGCTTCTCTGGATGTGGCTACAGATCCCTGGGGAATTAAAGTAAACCGTGTGGAACTGAAAAACATCATTCCGCCTGCCGCTATCCAGGAAGCTATGGAAAAACAGATGAAGGCAGAGCGTGAGCGTCGTGAAGCTATTCTTCGGGCAGAAGGTGAGAAAAAATCTACCATCCTTGTGGCAGAAGGTAAGAAAGAATCTGAGATCCTGGACGCAGAGGCAGAGAAACAGGCTACTATCCTTCGGGCAGAAGCAGAGAAGGAGAAGATGATCCGGGAAGCAGAAGGTAAAGCAGAAGCCATCCTGAAGGTACAGCAGGCCAATGCAGACGGTATCCGTTTCATCAAAGAGGCAGGAGCGGATCAGGCGGTGCTGACACTGAAGAGCCTGGAAGCATTCCAGAAGGCTGCAGACGGAAAGTCAACCAAGATCATTATCCCTTCAGAGATCCAGGGAATCGCCGGACTGGCTTCTTCTTTGAAGGAAGTGATCACAGAGGATAAAAAATAATAAGAGACCGTCAGGTCTTTCATAAAGAGAAAAAGTAGGCAAGGGGGCCGCTGCTTAGAAGCAGGGTCCCCTTCTGTCTTGTATGGGGAGTCAGGTTTAATTATTCAGCCATACAGCTCAGGTTCGCTGCTGCCGCAGCTGAATCTTCGCTTATGGCTAATACCTATGACGGAATCGTTATTAATTTTGCCACAAAAAGAGTGCCGGGCTATTGCCCTGGAAAGGAAAAGCGTGTTATTATGGAAGGAAATTAGTGAAAATCTATGAAGCCCATGATGTCACGGATTCTATTTTAAATGATACAGTAACGAATCAGGAGGAAGAGAGCTATGGATTTAAAAGGACGGAATTTTCTTACATTAAAAGATTTTACAAAAGAAGAAATTGAGTATCTGATCGATCTGTCAGCAATGCTGAAGGAGAAGAAGAAAAAAGGAGAAGCGGTAGATGTCCTCAGAGGAAAGAATATTGCCCTGATCTTTGAAAAGAACAGTACAAGGACCAGGTGTTCCTTTGAAGTGGCAGCCAGCGATCTGGGAATGGGCAGTACTTTCCTGGATCCCAAGAGCTCCCAGATCGGCAAGAAGGAAAGTATTAAAGATACAGCCAGAGTCCTGGGAAGGATCTATGACGGTATTGAGTACAGAGGCTTCGGACAGGAGATCGTGGAGGAGCTGGCACGGTATGCGCAAGTTCCTGTATGGAACGGCCTTACAAATGAGTATCACCCAACACAGATGCTGGCGGACCTTCTTACTATTAAAGAACATCTGGGAAAGGTGGAAGGACTGAAGCTGGTATATCTGGGAGACGCCAGATATAATATGGGAAATTCCCTGATGATCCTCTGCGCGAAGATGGGAATGCACTTTGTGGCCTGTGCGCCGAAGAAATATTTCCCGGATCAGAAACTGGTGGATCAGTGTAAGGGCTACGCTAAAGAATCCGGAGCAACCATTACTCTTACAGAAGACGTAAAAGAAGGCACCAGGGGCGCCGATGTGATCTGCACAGACGTATGGGTATCCATGGGCGAGCCTGACGAAGTGTGGGAGGAAAGGATCCGTGAGCTGTCTCCATATAAGGTTACGAAAGAAGTTATGGAGAACGCAGGAAACCAGGCAATCTTCCTTCACTGTCTGCCCTCTTTCCATGATCTGGATACAGAGATCGGAAAAGAAATGGGAGAAAAGTACGGAATTACAGAGATGGAAGTTACAGACGAAGTCTTTGAATCTCCCCAGTCTGTGGTATTTGACGAAGCAGAAAACCGGATGCACACTATCAAAGCAGTCATGGCCGCTACTTTGGGAGCAGAATTTTCATGAGCATAGAAAAAGACGAGCAGTATTTCCCTGCCGGGCAGTTCCAGGAATGTCTCAGGACTGAAAGGATTGCCCGGCAGGTTCTGTGGAAAGAAGAAATAGATTCTACAAATAACTGGGCCAGAGAATATGCAGGGAGCCGCTGCTGGACGGAAGAAGGAACCGATCCCGACGGCACCCTTTTTGTGGCTGAAAAACAGACAGGAGGAAAAGGCCGTCAGGGACGGATATGGACATCTCCTCCGGGAGAGAATATTTATATGAGCCTTTTGCTGTGGAAACCTGAGATAAAGACGGTATCAGCCTCACAGCTTACTCTGGTCATGGGACTGTCTGTGGCCCAGGGAATAGAGGCGCTTACCGGGAGAAAAGCCGGTATTAAGTGGCCAAATGATGTGGTATATTCTGGAAAGAAGATCTGCGGTATCCTTACAGAAATGAGGATACAGGAGGGAAAGCCGGAACATATTGTGATCGGGGTAGGGATCAATGTGAATCAGACAGAATTTTCCCCGGAGCTTCAGGACAAGGCTACCTCTGTTTTCCTGGAAACCGGAAAAAAGGCAGACCGGATTGCTGGTATCGCCAGGGTCATGGAATATTTTGAAAAAAATTACCGGAAGTTTCTCAGGACAGAAGATCTGTCTCTGATAAAGGAAAATTATGAAAGCCTGCTGTTAAATAAAGACCGGCAGGTACGGATCATAGAAAAAACAGGCCAGTGGCAGGGAATAGCCAGAGGGATCAATAACCGGGGAGAACTTCTTGTGGAAGACAGTCGGGGATATATGCATGAGATTATGTCGGGAGAAGTCTCTGTTCGGGGGCTGTATAGTTATGTATGAGAGATGCCGGATGAAATATGGACGGTAAATTATGAAGAGCCTGTCAGGCTCTGAAATCTTCGAATATAAAGGAAAATGAAAATGTATAAAGATAAAGTAGTTTTATGCGGCGCCAGCGCCTATGAACAGAAATATTATTTTAACCAGGATTTTTCCGCTCTGCCTCAGCAGATCAAGGATGAACTCCAGATCATGTGTGTTATGTATACGGAGGAGATCGGGGGGATCCTTACCCTGGAATTTGACGAAGAAGGGAATCTTCAGTTCCAGGTAGAGGCACTGGAGGCAGACGCAATGTTTGATGATATCGGCAGTGTGCTGAGGATCAAGGAACTTCAAAAGACCAAGAAAGAACTTCTGGAGTCCCTGGAATTATACTACCGGGTGTTCTTCCTGGGGGAAGGCATGGAGGAATAGGTTATGCTGCTGGTTGTCGATGTAGGAAACACCCACATTACCCTGGGGGTTTTTGAAGATAAAGAATTAAAGGGAACTTTCCGTATGACTACGGGATACAGCCGTACCTCTGATGAGTACGGAATTTTTATCTGCAATATGCTGGAATACCGGGGGATTAATAAAGATCTGGTGGATGCTGCCATTATCAGTTCTGTTGTGCCGGATCTTATGCATTCTCTTACCAGCGGTATCATAAAATATTTCCATATAACGCCTTACCATGTAAGGTGGGACAGCTTTACAGGGATCACGGTGAAGACGGCAAATCCCAAGGCTCTGGGGGCGGACCGGATCGTAGATGCCGCCGCAGCCTATGAGCTCTACGGCGGTCCGGTGCTGATCGCTGATTTTGGTACGGCGACCACCTATGATCTGGTAAATGAAAAAGGAGAGTTTATCGCGGAGATCACTTCTCCGGGACTGGAGATCAGTGCCAGAGCCCTCTGGCAGCAGGCGGCGAAACTCCCCAAATTTGCCATTGAAAAACCGGAATCCATACTGGCAAAGGATACCATTACCAGTATGCAGGCAGGATTGGTCTATGGCTATATCGGCCAGGTAGAGTACATTGTGAAAAAGGTTAAGGAAGAATCGGGGCTGAAGGATCTGAAGGTAGTGGCTACCGGGGGCCTCGGAAAGGTGTTGGCCCGGGAGACAGAAGCCATCGACGTCTATGACCAGCGGCTGACACTGGAAGGTCTGCGGATCATTTATGAGAAGAATAAAGAGGCAGAGGGCAGAAATGAAGCTTAAAATCGGAAATGTAACTCTGGAGAACAATCTGGTCCTGGCGCCTATGGCCGGGGTGACAGACCTTCCTTTCCGGCTGCTGTGCAAGGAGCAGGGAGCAGGGCTGATCTGTACGGAGATGGTAAGCGCCAAGGCTATTTATTATAAGAATAAAAATACAGAAAGCCTTATGGCCATTGATGAGAGGGAAAGGCCGGTATCTCTTCAGCTTTTTGGTTCTGAGCCGGATCTGATGGCAGAGATTGCCAGGCAGATCGAAGAAAGAAATTTTGATATTCTGGATATAAATATGGGGTGTCCGGTTCCTAAGGTGGTAAATAACGGCGAGGGTTCTGCCCTGATGAAAAATCCACGATTGGTCCATGAAATCATTTATAAGGTGTCAAGAGCCATTAAAAAACCTCTGACTGTAAAGATCCGGAAAGGATTTACGGAAGACAGCGTAAATGCAGTGGAGATCGCCAAGATCGCCCAAGACGCCGGGGCCGCAGCCATCGCTGTCCATGGAAGAACCAGAGAACAGTATTATTCCGGACAGGCAGACTGGGATATTATACGGCAGGTTAAGGAAGCCGTCTCCATTCCGGTTATAGGAAACGGAGATGTGGATTCTCCCCAGAAGGCAGAGGCTATGGCCCGGGAAACAGGCTGTGACGGCATTATGATCGGCCGGGGTGTCCAGGGAAATCCCTGGCTGTTTTCCAGGATTCTCCATTACCAGGAGACGGGAGAACTACTTCCCCCGCCGGATAAGGAAGAGATCAAAAATATGATGCTCCGCCACGGCAGGCTCCAGCTAGAATACAAAGGGGCCTATACAGGAATCCGGGAAATGCGCAAACATATTGCCTGGTATACCTCAGGAATGCCTCACTCTGCGGCAGTGCGGAGAAAGGTTAATGAGGTGGAGACCTGGGAGGAGCTGGAAGAACTGATAAGGGAACTTTAAAGGAGAGAGATGCTTTGGAAATCAAACATTTCACTTGACATCTAGAGGGGTATTATTTATAATATTATGACTGTTAAGAAGCGTTTATAGGGGCAAAAGTCCATATATCAGAATATAAGAAAGGGTGTACAAAAAATGGAAGAAAAGAAAACACTGCTTACCTATGCCGGATTGACAAAACTGGAAGATGAACTTCATGATCTGAAGGTAAATAAGAGAAAAGAAGTGGCAGATAAGATCAAAGAGGCCAGAGAGCAGGGAGACTTATCTGAAAATGCGGAATATGATGCCGCAAAGGATGAGCAGAGAGATATAGAAGCCAGGATTGAAGAGATTGAAAAGATCCTGAAAAACGCAGAAGTCGTTGTTGAAGACGAGGTTGACCTGGACAAGGTCAGTGTTGGCTGTAAAGTAAAGGTATATGATGTGGAGTTTGATGAGGAAATGGAATTCAGACTGGTTGGTTCCACAGAGGCCAACAGCCTGGAGGGCAAGATTTCCAATGAATCTCCAGTTGGAAAGGCTCTGATCGGAGCGAAGAAGGGGGATACTGTTTCCGTTGAGATGCCTTCAGGAGTTATGGAATACAAAATTCTGGAAATTGAAAGAAACGTTTGATCATATATAGAAGGAGAGTGTACGAAGTGGCAGAACAGAAGAAAGCCCAGGAGCAGGACTTAAACCATTTATTACAGGTCCGCCGTGAAAAACTAGCCGATTTGCAGGCAAATGGAAAGAATCCTTTCCAGATCACCAAATATGATGTGACAAATCACAGTATGGAAATCAAGAATGCTTTTGAGGAGTTTGAGGGAAAAGAGGTTACTCTGGCAGGACGTATGATGTCTAAGCGGGTTATGGGAAAAGCTTCTTTCTGCAGCATCCAGGATCTGCAGGGAGCGATCCAGGCCTATGTAGCCAGAGACAATCTGGGGGAAGAATCTTATAAAGATTTCAAAAAACTGGATA
>DXFG01000324.1 GCA_019114545.1 Candidatus Blautia pullistercoris
AAATTCCCCGCAATCCCCACATAGCGGTAGAGATGCCATTTGGACCCTTTCTTTTCCAGAACGTTAAAAGAGAGGGCAATGCTTTTCTGACTGGCACGTCACACAGCAAATTCCATGACCATGATGGGAAGTCCCATAACGATCAGGAAGAACAGATAGATCAGCACAAAAGCTGCGCCGCCGTACTTACCTGTAATGTAGGGGAAACGCCAGACATTTCCCAGACCAATAGCACATCCTGCAGAGATCAGGATAAAACCGATCCGGGAAGAAAATCTTTCTCTTTCCATTTTTCTTTACCTCTTCTTTCTTTTTTAGACAACAGTATCAGTATACCATGTTTCTTTACCGGCTTTCAATACTTCCGATATTTTTTATCAGAAGAGATATGGTCCCGTCAGAATTTGTGATAAATTCGATCCGGTCTTTATTATTATATTCTTCCATAGGGATCTTCAACTCGATCCCTGTATCCGTCAGCAGACGCTGGGTCATATATTTCCTGGTGGTGGCAGGATTCTGGGGTTCCACCGCCGCTTCATTGAGATGATATTTTTCCAGTTTCTCCTGGACTTCTTCCTTCATATCGGGATGATCCTTAAAGATCTTGTCCACCACTTCCGGGACCTGAAAGCCTCCCTGCTCTGTAAACTCCCGGTTTAAGATACTTTTCGTCTCCATCTGGACCTCGAACTGTTCCGATTCATTGAAATATTTTTTCTGCACATCGGCCACGGCTTTGCTCACAATAGAAAGCTTGGACTTAGAAGAAAGGGCGCCGGAACATTTTAAAAACAATTTTGAAAAATAATTGGTCTTTACCCCGTTTACTTCATATTTTTTCTCCACCAGCCGCACGTACTGCGGGGCATCCAAGTCGATCAGAGCCGCTTCCGAAAGTTTCTGGGTTTCCCCGGGGAGGATGGCTTTCTGCTGGATGATATCATTATTATTTCCCCAGGGATCGGAGTTGGTCAAATGGGTATAAGAAGTTTTATAGTTCATTTTCAAAAGAGCCAGATATCTGTGCTTTTCCACCATATACTCCACTGCCAGGAGATCTGCACCGGGAATGTCTATATTCTGACTCATAATAGTGTAAAGCTGTCCGGCGATCTTCTGAGAAATCTCAACAAATTTTTCACTATCCCACTCTTCCGCCAAAGGAAATATCTGGGAATCCTCCAGGAAACTGCAATTTTTCACATCATCGCTGGTATCGATCCGGTAAATATGGGCTTTCAGAAAATCTGCCAGATCCGGTCCCAGATCCAGTACTGCGTCAGAAAGCACCGGCATTCCAAGTCCCGGATCCATAATATGTACAATCGCCTGGCTGATCCTGATCTCATCTTTTGAACCTAACATTTCATCTTCCCCTTTTCTTCTATACTTCTCTTCCGTTCATCATGCCCTGGCAGGCGATTATGATCACCAGTGAAACAAGAATGTTCATCACAAGACTGACAACGGTAAAGACACCCATCATCAAAGCAGGAGTACGGTACATACCCGCAAAAAGGACAATTATCAGTCCGATAGCCAGAGAAGGAACCGCCGCAACCAGAATGATCAGCATGCGCAGAAAGGATTCCAGCATCACATTGGCTCTGCTTCTTAAAATCCTTACAGACAGCACAGTACCTGCCACAAAGATCAGGCTGTATCCCAGGAGCATAACCAGATACTGGAGAATATCCAGAGGTGCCATTCTGGTAAAGATACCGGCAAAGATCACCGAAACGCTCATGATAATTCCGATCTTCAGATAAGCGGGGATCATAGCGTATACCAGTTTTTTCAAAGGACTGTCCGGGATCAGATAGATTTGGTAATTGTTCAGATCCCGCAGAAGATCCGAATCCTGTATCAGAGTAAACAACCAGATGATCATCATATAACAGAACATGTAAAAAACGTTGTCCGGCAGTACGATCAGGCTGATGACGAAATAAAAGACGATGATAGCCACGTCCTGTTTTCTCAGAAAGTTTCCTGTTTTCCGCATGATCAGCATGTTTTTGGAAAGTACCGCTTTTGCTCCGGGAGCAAATCCGCCTTTCACACTTTTTACTTTTCCGTCTTCGATTCTGGCCCGTCCGCCGTTGGCCTTGGCCCTCCGCAGAAAAGCGCTGGCCTCCTCTGCATCCGCTACCGCCTGCTCCGTAATGTCTTTGTCAAATCTTAAAAAGAATATCACAATGACCAGGCAGCATGCAAGGAGAAGAAAGGTTCCTCCCAAGGTAAAAAGATACTTGCCCTGAAGGAAACCGTCGATCGCCCACTTGGTCCAGCCGAAAAAGGGAACCAGATAAAATTCCCGGCTGGCCGCAAACAGGAGAAAGCCGTTTTCCAGATCATAGCCGGACTGATGTACTGCCCAGAGAAATACCAGCGCCGTGCAGATTACCACCACTGCCACCGGCAGGTAATTCCATTTTTTATACTTTTCATTTACCAGCCCCCACATATAGATGTAATCGGTAAGAAGAAGGAAAAAGACCAGCATCAGTGTCAGGTCCGCAAAACATACCAGAAAATAGGGAATGGTAAAATATCCGGTCATGGAAAACATGGCGATCATATAGCAGCCTAAAAGTCCGTACAACACCCCTTGTCTGAGAGACTGGAACAGGATATAGCCGTTTATCTGTTTTCTGGTATAGGGCCCTGCAAAAAGATAATAGGCATCGGTGTCGTATACAAGAGCCTTTCTCTTATTGAGCATTACGGTAAAGGCAAAAATAGCCGTCATGCCGATTCCTATAAGGATAGCCGTATTGGTATCCACCGTTCCCTCTGCAGCCGGATTATCTGAGGATGCAGCAAAAGCCATGATCACCAGTCCGCCGTAAAGAAGGATCAGGAAGATCGTGATCAGCGCAGATGCCGGAGTCCGGAACTGATTCCGCACTGTTCCCTTCACTTTTAAAAGAGACAAATATAACAATGACTTCATCTATTCTTCCTCCGCTGTAGCTTCAAAGAAAATCTGTTTCAGTGTTTCACTGCCTTCTTCTCCCCGGTGTATCCGGCGGATGATCTCCCCATGGTTCATGATATAGGCACAGTCCCAGATCTCATTGACCACATCGATGATATGGGTGCTGATCAAAATAGAAGTCCCCTGGTTTTTCAGCTCCACCAGAAGGTTCAGAACCTCCTCAATACTGGCCGGGTCCAGGCCTACCATAGGTTCATCTACCAGAAGGGCCTTTGGCTGGATCAGCAGAGCCAGAATCATACTCAGCTTCTGCTTCATCCCTTTGCTCAGTTCTTTTGCAAGTTTATGCCGCTGTTGGGTCAGCTGAAACAGTTCCAGATATTTATTTCCTGTTTCTTTATAATTTTCCAGCCGGTAAGCCTTACCGATAAACTCAATACTCTCATCTACGGTAAGAAGATCATAGAGTACCGGTACTTCCGGAATATAGCCGAACTGTTTTTTGGCCTCCAGGCTGTTGTTGGGATAACCGCAGATCAGGATTTCCCCATTATAGCTCAGAAGATTTACAATACTTTTGATGGTAGTAGACTTTCCTGCCCCATTCGGCCCCAAAAGCACAGTGATCTCTCCGGGCATGGCAGTAAGAGAAGCGTTTTTTACTGCTGCTCCAAGGCTCCCTTTATAGTATTTGGTAAGATTTTTCACCTCGATCATAACTTTCCTCCTCCGTATGCTTTTTCCAACAATTTCTGGATTTTGTCGGAAAATTATTGGATTTGAGGCCAGTATAGCAGAAAATTCTGTCAAGGTAAAGAAAAACCTCTCCGGTTGATTTTTGTTTCTTCTTTTATTGCTTCTCCTTCTGCCGCTATGGTATACTTGCATTGTGAAGATGTTTTACAAAAATTTTATATATGGGAGGTTTTTATGCCAAAGAGAAATGATATCCACAAAGTTTTAATCATTGGATCCGGACCTATCATCATCGGACAGGCCTGTGAATTCGATTATTCCGGTACTCAGGCCTGCAAGGCCTTAAAAAGTCTTGGTTACGAGATCGTGCTGGTAAATTCCAATCCGGCCACCATCATGACAGATCCATCCACTGCTGATGTGACCTATATCGAGCCTTTAAACGTAGACCGTCTTACGGAGATCATTGCAAAGGAGCGGCCGGATGCTCTCCTTCCCAACCTGGGCGGCCAGTCGGGACTGAATCTCTGCGAAGAGCTGTATCATGCAGGGGTGTTGGACAAATATCATGTAGAGGTCATCGGTGTCCAGGTAGACGCTATCAGCCGTGGTGAAGACCGTATCGAGTTTAAAAATACCATGAACAAGCTTGGAATCGAAATGGCCAAAAGCGCTCCGGCTTATTCCGTAGAAGAGGCTGTAAAGATTGCCGGAGAATTAGGGTATCCCTGTGTCATCCGTCCTGCCTATACCATGGGGGGAACCGGAGGAGGAATCGTCTACAACGAAGAAGAGCTTCGGAAAGTTGCTGCCAGAGGAATTGCCGCCTCTATGGTAAACCAGATCCTGATCGAAGAATCTGTCATCGGCTGGGAAGAACTGGAAGTAGAGGTTGTCCGTGACGCAAAGGGGCAGAAGATTTCTGTATGTTTCATTGAGAATATTGACCCCATGGGCGTCCACACCGGAGATTCTTTCTGCGCTGCACCTATGCTGACTATTTCCCAGGATGTTCAGGATGAGCTGGAAAAGCAGGCCCATGCCATTGTTGAATCCATCGGCGTTATCGGCGGCACCAACGTACAGTTTGCCCATGATCCCAAGACCGGCCGTATTATCATCATCGAAATCAATCCCAGAACCTCCCGTTCTTCTGCCCTTGCCAGCAAGGCCACAGGCTTCCCTATCGCCTATGTATCCGCTCTTCTGGCCGCAGGACTGACCCTGGACGAGATCCCGTACTGGAAAGAAGGAACTCTTGAGAAATACAAACCTTCCGGAGATTATGTAGTTATCAAGTTTGCCCGGTGGGCCTTTGAAAAATTTAAAGGCTCCCAGGATAAACTTGGAACTCAGATGAAAGCCGTAGGCGAGGTGATGTCCATCGGCAAAAATTACAAAGAGGCTCTTCAGAAAGCCATCCGTTCTCTGGAAAAAGGACGCTACGGTCTTGGCTTTGCCTCTGACTTTCACAGCCTTTCCCTGGAAGAACTGTACTTAAGACTGGCAGAGCCTACCAGCGAGCGTCAGTTCCTTCTCTATGAAGCCATCCGCAAAGGCGCTTCTTTGGAGAAACTTCATGACATGACCCATATTAAGATGTGGTTTCTGGAACAGATGAAAGAGCTGGTGGATCTGGAAGAAGAGATCCTGAAATACCAGGATAAAGAACTGCCCGACAATCTTTTGATCCAGGCTAAGAAAGACGGTTTCTCCGACCGGTATCTGGCTCAGATCCTCCATACAGACGAATGGGATCTGTTTAAGAGAAGAGAATCCCTGGGGCTTTCCCAGCGGTGGGATGCAGTACCGGTAAGTGCTGTAAAAGAGCCTGCTTCCTACTACTACTCTACTTATATCGGAGAAGACAAAGCTTCCGTATCTGATGGGCGCAAAGTCATGGTCCTGGGCGGAGGACCCAACCGTATCGGCCAGGGTATCGAATTCGATTATTGCTGTGTTCACGCAGCCTTTACCTTAAGGGAGCTGGGATTCGAGACGATCATGGTAAACTGCAATCCGGAAACCGTGTCCACAGACTATGATACTTCGGACAAACTTTACTTTGAGCCTCTTACCGTAGAAGACGTTATGTCCATCTATAACAAAGAGAAGCCTCTGGGCATTATCGTCCAGTTCGGCGGCCAGACTCCTCTGAACATTGCCGCAGAGCTGGAAAAACGAGGCGCTCATATTCTGGGTACTTCTCCTGCTGTCATTGATATGGCAGAAGACCGTGACCAGTTCAACGCTATGATGCAGAAGCTGGATATCCCTATGCCGGAATCGGGCATGGCTGTCAATATCGAAGAAGCCCTGGAGATCGCCCATCGGATCGGATATCCCATGATGGTGCGTCCTTCCTATGTACTTGGCGGAAGAGGCATGGAAGTGGTTTACGATGATGATATGCTGAAAGACTATATGGCTGCTGCCATCAACGTAACGCCGGAGCGTCCCATCCTTATGGACAAATTCCTCCAGAACGCCCTGGAGTGCGAGACAGACGCTATTTCTGACGGCTCTCATGCCTTTGTTCCTACAGTTATGCAGCATATTGAACAGGCTGGCATCCATTCCGGTGATTCTGCCTGCGTGATCCCTTCTGTGGAGATTTCCGAAGAACACAAGGACCTGATCCGGAAATATACTACGGCGATTGCCTGTGAAATGGGTGTTGTAGGACTGATGAATATGCAGTATGCCATCTGCGAAGGAAAAGTTTATGTTCTGGAGGCAAACCCCAGAGCTTCCCGTACTGTACCTCTGGTATCCAAGGTCTGCAACATTAACATGGCAAATATCGCCACAAAATTAATGACTTATGAACTTACAGGCATCCGCCCGGATGTGACCAAATATGAGGAAAAAGAACATCCTTACTACGGAGTAAAGGAAGCGGTCTTCCCATTCAATATGTTCCCGGAGGTAGATCCTCTTCTGGGACCGGAAATGCGTTCTACCGGAGAAGTCCTTGGTCTTGGGGAAACTTTCGGCATGGCTTACTATAAAGCGGAAGAGGCTGCCAATGCCAAGCTGCCGCTGGGTGGAACGGCCCTTGTAAGTGTAAATAAAAATGACCGTCCCGATGCACTTGAGGTGGCAAAACAGCTTCATGAACTGGGATTTAAGATCGTATCCACAGAAGGATGCGCCGGCTACTTTAATGAAAACGGCGTACCCTGCAAGGCAATGAAAAAACTTCAGGAAGGCCGTCCTAACATCTATGATGCCATGGTAAACGGAGAGATTGATTTAATCGTGAATACTCCCGCTGGAAAACAGAGTAAGTATGATGACTCCTATCTGCGGAAAACTGCTATCAATAAGCGGATCCCTTACATCACCACAATGTCCGCTGCCCTTGCAAGTGCCAAAGGTATCCATGCGGTGCTGAATAAGGAGGCCTCTCCTCTGAAATCTCTCCAGGAGTATCATCAGATGCTGGAGTAAAATCATTTTTCAGGGAGCCGGACTGGGACTTTGTCCGGCTTTCTGCATGTAAAATTTATCACATCATCTGGAGACTGTAATTATGTCAGCGAAACATTCAAAAAATTTTATCCTGCTGTTTCTAACAGCACTTATATGGGGCGTGGCCTTTGTGGCTCAGAGCGTAGCTATGGACTACATCGGCCCCTACACTTTCAATGCCGTCCGTTCTTTACTGGGCGGCATTGTCCTGGTCCCCTGTGTCTTTTTCTTTGGTCAGAAAAAGAAAGATGTCAAAGACAAAGATCCGGCAAAAGAAATCGCCGGGGACCGTCCGGGAGACATGATCACCGGCGGAATCCTCTGCGGCATCATGCTGTTTCTTTCCACCACCCTTCAGCAGGTGGGAATCCAGTATACCACAGTAGCCAAAGCCGGTTTCATCACGGCTCTTTATATCATCCTGGTGCCGATCCTGGGGATCTTTCTTAAAAAACGGGTATCCTTTCAGATCTGGATCAGCGTGGTCATAGCCCTTATCGGCCTTTACCTGCTGTGCATGAAGGGAAGATTTTTTCTTGGGCAGGGAGATTTTCTGGTACTGCTCTGTTCTCTGTGCTTTGCTCTGCATATTCTGGTCATCGATCACTTTACAGAGAAAGTCAGCGGGGTAAAGCTGTCCTGCATACAATTCTTTGTCTGCGGCCTGCTTTCTTCGGTGCTGATGTTTCTTTTTGAAGAGCCGGCCGTTTCAGAGATCCTGGCTGCCTGGTTCCCCATCGTCTATGCAGGCGTATTCTCCAGCGGCATTGCGTATACCCTGCAGATCATCGGACAGAAGGGCACGGATCCTACCATCGCCTCTCTGATCCTCAGTCTGGAATCTGTAGTTTCTGTGCTGGCCGGATGGATCCTTCTTGGCCAGGCACTTGCACCCAGAGAAATCCTGGGCTGTCTGCTGATGTTTGGGGCTATTATCCTTGCTCAGGTATCTCCTGATCCGAAAAAGAAATGATAAAGCTGCTGTATTTCACAGAGTCTTTCATCTGTAAAATACAGCAGCCTTTTTCCTCTAATCCTGCCCTCAGCCCACAAAAGCCCGGACATTCCTCATCCCCTTGGGATATCCCTTTATACAAAATTTTTACAGCCCCAGAAGTTTTCCCAGCTCCCGGATACTGGCCGCAGTCTTTACGGCACCTGCTTTTAAAAGTTCTTCTTTGGTACCGTATCCGTAGGTAACGCCGATGCAGGAAAGTCCGGTCTCTTTTGCTCCGAGGACATCGTAATGCCGGTCTCCCACCATAATCACCTGATCCCGCTTGTCCAGAAAGTTTATTTTCTCCAGGACCTGAAGAATCACCTGAGCCTTTGTCATCTTTGGCCGGTTAATATCGCTGCCCATGATCACATCAAAATATGTATCCAGTTGAAAATGGTCCAGAACAATCTTTACCATTTTATCCGGTTTCGAAGATGCCACTGCTAAAGTCATACCTTTCTTTTTCAGCTCTTCCAAAAGCTCTTTCACGCCCGGATATGGCCTATTTTCAAAAATCCCCGTCACATTATATCTTTCCCGGTAATACCTTACAGCTTCTGCTGCCTTTTCTTCGCTGAATCCGGCATAGCTCATAAACTGCTCCAGAAGAGGAGGTCCTACAAAAACCTCCAGCTTTTTCCGATCTTTTCCCAGCTCCGGCATTCCCATTTTTTCCAAGGCATACTGGACGGATTTGGTGATTCCCTCTCCTGAAGCTGTCAGTGTTCCGTCTAAATCAAATAATACTCCCTGATAATGCATTTTTCTCACTCCTGTTTCAGACTGTCTGTCAGTTTTAATATTTTTTCTTTTGTCATATTGGAATAATGGACGCCGTCTATACAGACATTTGGGGAAGTTCTGCATTTTTTCAGACAGTTTCTGGTAGTCAGAAGGATCCTCTTATCCCGCGACAGGCCATCCCTGTCTGCCTGAAGCTTTTTCTTTACAGCTTCCAGGATCTCCATACTGTCTTTCTTCTGGCAGCGCTCTCCGGTACACAAAAGGATTTCATGGACATAGGGAGCTGCCTTCAGACTGGGATACAGCTTTATGATACAGTTCAGCACACTTTCTTTTACCCCAAGCTTTTCTGCTGCCATCCGGCAGGCTTCTGAAGGTATCCAGCCTTCCGTCTCCTGGATCTCCCTGAGCATGGCTGTAAGATTCTCCTGGTCCTTTGGCTCCTTTTGTCCTGCATAGTATTCAATGATCTCTTTTATCTCCTCTGTCTTTTTCACCCGTTTTTCTCCTTATCCTGCTTTTTTTCCAGAAAAACAAATTCTGTGTCTGAAGAATATTCTTCCCTGTATCTATAATCTAATCCATGAAATTTTTTTATTTCTTCCGGTCTTTCGATCTGTTTTTCAGAAAGCCACCGGACCATCTCGCCTCTGGCCATTTTGGCCTTTGTAGCTTTTACTTTTATCCTGCCCTGGATCTCTTCTCCGAAAATACAGGTAATATACCGGACATCTTTTTCCAGATATTTTTCTATGATTTTGCTGTACTCTTTAGACGCAAGATTCAGAATCACCCTGTCATCTTTGGTCAGCTCCCGGTAAAGCCGGTCTCCCCAGAAATCATAAAGATCAACGTACCCTTCCGCTTTCAGCTTTGCCTGCATTTCCAGGCGGTAGGGGATCACCCCGTCCTGGGGTCTTAGAACCCCATAAAGGCCGGAAAGGATTCGGAGGTGTTTTTTTACATATTCCCACTGACTGTCCGTAAAAACCTGAGGCGCCATATACTGATACTGGATCCCCTCATAGGCCAGCACTGCCCCCGTCAGATTCCGATCCATCTCAAAACAGCAAAGGCGTTCCTGATTTTCCCTTACGATCTTTTCGTTACAATTCCACAAAGCTTTCAGAGATCCAAAGTCCATTTTTTTCAACTCTTCTCTTAACCGGCAGGCTTCTTCATAAAATACCGGTCTGGTAGTCTCAGAAAGTTCCTCTTCTTTCCGTCTCATCTTTTTTGCCGGTGATATAATAATCTTCATTAGTGACCTCCAAATATGTTATCTCTGGTTTGGTTTGTTTCTCACCCAGGTATTTTATCATGTTATCCTTTTTCCGTCACTTCTTTTTTCCGGAATAGACTTTCCCTATTGTCCGTGATAAAATAGCCTCTGGAAATACAGTTGAATTTTTGTAATTCAGGAAAGGAATGTTTTTTATGAAAATAGAGGCGGTTATTTTTGATATGGACGGTGTTCTTTTTGACACAGAAAAACTGATGAAAGAAGGATGGATGAAAGCCGGCCGGGAAATGGGATTTACTATTACCGAAAATCACCTGCGTCAAATGAGAGGAAGTTCCAGAGACCAGAGCGCTGCGCTGTTTCAAAAATGGTATGGCGGTAAAGTAAATTATGATCAGGGACGTCAGATCCGAAGTCAATATGTAAAAGAATATATTGACAAGTATTCTGTACCGGAAAAGAAAGGTCTGAAAGAACTGCTGAATTTCTTAAAAAAAGAGCGCATCCCCACAGCAGTGGCTACTTCCACAAAACGCCGCACTGCTGCTCACTACTGGGAGCTGGCCGGAATCACATCCTATATCACTGCTTCCGTATGCGGAGATGAAGTGGCTGCCTGCAAACCGGAACCGGATATTTTTCTGAAAGCTGCCCAGGCTCTTCAGGTTTCTCCTGAAAACTGCCTGATTGTAGAGGACAGCATCAACGGACTGAAAGCTGCACGGGCTGCCGGAGGTATTTCCTGTATGGTACCTGACCTCACGCCTTACACGGAAGAACTTCTGCCAGTCTGTGATTATGTATGTGAGGATCTTTCTAAGATCATTTCTCTTATCAAAAGCATCAACTAATTATGAAAGCCTGCTCTGCCAAAGCGCTCCCCTCTCTTTTCCGGTTCAAAAGTAAGGGGAGCGCTTTTATCTGAAATCACTTTTTCCGGTTTTCTTTTGCCAGTTCCTTGATCTCGTTATACCTGCTCATAATATAACCGAAATTCTTTCTCTTATGGGGAAGAAGACAGTTGGTACAGTCTTTAACACCCTTTTCTGTATATTTAAAATTTCCTCCGCACCGGTCTCCGAGAGCATACAGAGGACAATAGCAGAACAAACAGTTAAAATTTTCCGGGTCACTGGTTTTATGGCAGGGAAAATACTCGCATTCTTTATGACAGAAAAAAGAATATTTTTTTCCTTCCCAATACGGTTTTTCTTTTTCTTCACTCATAAACTTACCTCTTTCCTATGGTGTCAGCACACCAGTGCAGACAGAAAATTTTCCGGCGTATAAAAAGCAGATCCATCAAAGATTTCTTCCAGCAAATTCAGATTTTCATCGGAATGTTCAATCTCTCTGGCAAACTTCCAGGCAGCCCGGCAGACGGTTTCTAATTCCAAGGATTCCCCATGGATGCAGCATCGCTCCAAAATGATCTCCCGGATCCAGAGTACGGAAAACACCGAAAGAACTGCCTTTGAATAAATCATATCGTCGTATACCCCTCCGCAGAAATAAGTATAGACAAAGAAAACCAGGATCTGTTCTCCCCAGATATCCCAATAGGGGGCTGTCCCGGATTTTTTCAGAGATTCATGAAATCTCTCCAAGATATTCCTGTAGGTTTCTTCTCCTCTATCATAAAGCTGCGTCTGAAGATTTTCAATCTCTTTTCCCCAGTCCTCCCGGAGGGTTTCCAGTTTTTCCAGATCTTTAGCCATGGCCTGCATATTCCGGAATCTGGCTTTAAGGCTTCCTTTCTCTTCCTTCTTCAGGATATTTTCCATACACGCTTTCAGCTCCAATTCAAACAATTCTCCTTTGTCCAGAGCCTTCTGTATTTCAAAAGAAAACCGGAGCAGAACTGCCATTCTCTTGGAGAAATTCAGAGACCGGTCCTGGATCACAGCAAAAATAAGTTCCCTGGCCTCCTCCAGACGGTCGAAAAGCAACAGATCGAAATCCTGATAGTCTTCCTCGTCCTCCTCCACAGCATCCTCTGTCTCCTCAAATTCTGTCTTTTCCTTTGTGGACAACATGATCCTGGCTGCCTCCGGACAGGAAAGAGAAAGGGAATATTCTCTCAGATCTTCAAACTCTTCCACATGTCTGGGATACTGACGGCAGGTCTGGCAAAGGGCCTCCGGTCCCAGCTCCTGATAGATATCGCAGAGATTTTCCTCATTTAAAAAGCTGCAGCGTCTGTTATACTGTTCAAAAGTTCCCTGATACCAGTCAATAGAATTTACAAGCCGGGTACCGAAATCGCTTTTTACATTGCTGTACCTTTCCAGAGATTGCTCATCAATCACAATCTGCCATCCGGCACAGCAGGTGTCCGGACATCTGCCGGCAATACATTGGAAATTTTGATAATATTGTGGTTTTCTGTAGCGCATTTTCTTGTCCTGCTTTCTGAAAAATCGTACAAACATCAGAAGATCATGCACGAATACAGACCGGACAATGCATGATCTTCTGTTTTCTGTCGTAAATATTTCAATAATGAGATTAACACATCTTTCTTAAGATTGCAATGAAAGGAGCATTTTCCTTATATTGACAAAAAGAACAAGATAGTCAATAATGACTTTATAAACATGATTTTAAAAGGGAATAACAAGGAAAGGTATTGCCTATGACTATAAAGGAAATTGCAAATTTAGCAGGAGTTTCCATCTCCACAGTCTCTAAGATTGTAAACAATAAAGCAGAAAATATTAATATTGAAACCCGGAACCGGGTGTTAAAAATCGTTAAAGAATATAACTATACCCCATACGGAACGGCCAAAAGCCTTTCAAATGCCAAAACATTCCTGATCGGCGTATTACTGAAGCATTCTTCTCAAACCAATCTTTTAGAAAACGGCATTATGGAATCTGCCCAGCGCCATGGATATAATGTATTGATCTGTGACAGTAATGACAGCCAGGAGCAGGAACTGAAGCATATTACTGCCTTATGCCGCCATCATGTAGACGGGGTGATCTGGGAACCGGTATGTGAAGACAGCATGGAACGGCAGCGCTATTTTAAAGAGATGAACATCCCTTTTTCTTTTATCAATATACCAAGCCCCGGTATTTCTCAATGCCTGGATTTTACTCTGATGGGATATGCTGCTGCCCAAAAGCTTCTGGACTACCGGCATACCAATATTGCCTGCCTGACCAAGCCTGGCAGTTTCCGGTCCGCCATGGTCTTCGAGGGGTTTAAAAAATGTCTTTTCGATCATGAAATTCCTTATACGGAAGATATGCAGATTTCTATCTTTGACAAAGATTTTTATACAAAGATCTCTCTTCAGGGATTCACCGGAATTGTCAGCACGCATTTTGAATCGGCCCTGGCTCTTTATGCAAAAGTAGACAGCTTTCATTACCACATTCCCTCCGATCTGTCCCTGGTCAGTCTGCGGGAGGACGCCAGAGAAGCCATACGATTTCCTCGCATCTCTTCAATACGGATCCCCTACCGGCGTTTTGGAGAAAACGTATGTGAAAATCTTATTGCGGAGTGCGAGCAGGCAAAACCTTCTGAGCTTCTTACACTGAAACCGGAAGATCTTCTCCTTGATCATGAGGACAGTATCGATGCGCCCCCATCCTTTCGCTATAAAAAAATCGTGGTAGTAGGCAGTATTAATACAGATATCACTTTAAATGTGGATGAGGCTCCCAAGCCGGGTACCACGGTAATCACTACCTCTTCTTCTACAACCCTGGGAGGAAAAGGAGCCAATCAGGCCATTGGTGCCGCAAAACTTGGCCGGGAAGTGGTGATCCTTGGAAAAACAGGAAATGATTTTGATTCCAACGTGGTTTACGATACACTAAAAAAGGAACATGTTCTCACCCATGGACTGCGTCGGGATTCCCGTGCTCTCACTGGTAAAGCATATATTCATGTACTGAAAGACGCAGAAAGCAGCATTACCATCCTGCCAGGAGCCAATCTTCATCTTACCCCGGAAGACATTCTTTCCAGGGAACATCTGTTTGAGGGCTGCGGCTACTGTCTGATTTCTACGGAAATCCCTGAAGAAACGGTGATCCAGTCTCTGAAAACTGCAAAGAATCATCAGGGAAAAACCATTGTCAAACCGGCTGCTCTTTCTGCTCTTCCTGAGGGGCTGCTGGAAAATACAGATATTTTTGTTCCAAATAAAAACGAAGCGGCAGTACTGTGTCCCGGAGAAGCTTCTGTAGAAAAGCAGGCGGACTTTTTTCTATCTAAAGGCTGCCCGGTGGTGATTATAACTCTTGGTCACAAAGGCTGCTATTTACGGACTTCAGAAGAAAGTCTTTATTTTCCTGCCTCCAATTTTCCCTCGGTAGATTCTACAGGAGGGGCAGATGCCTTTATCGCCGCTCTGGCCTCTTACCTCACAGAAGGATATCCCCTGACAAAAGCCATTCGGATTGCTTCTTATGCGGCCGGATTCTGCGTTTCCAGAACAGGGGTGGTGCCTGCGCTGATTGATCGGCCTTCTCTGGAAAATCATATAAAGATCAATGAGCCGGACCTGCTATTTCCGCAAAAACAAAAGTCATAATTTTGTAGTTTTTTTTCGTTTTTTTGAAAGACGGACCTACCTGTTTCTTTTATAATATTGTTTAAGCTCTAAAGGGCTGTTCCATTAAATGCCGGCCGAAATATATCAGGCTTCGCTAATATGGAGCAGTCTTCTTTTATACATGGAGGTATTTATGAAATGAATAGGATAACAAAAGATAATACATCTACTTTTTACAAAGACATGATCCGTCTTGCTCTGCCTATCGTCATGCAGAACCTTATCACTACAGCCGTCAGCTCCGCGGATGTGGTCATGCTTGGCTTTGTAAGCCAGACAGCCCTTGCTGCCGGTTCTCTTGCCAGCCAGATCATGTTTATCCTGAATCTTGTATATACAGGGATTTCCTCCGGGATCATTATGCTTGCTGCACAATACTGGGGAAAAAAGGATACCCGGACTATTGAAAAGATCATGGGAATCGGCATGCGTCTTTCCATATTGATCTCCCTCCTCTTCTTTATACTGGCCCTTTTCAGCCCCTCGCTGCTCATGCATATTTTTACCAATGACTCTTCTCTGTTCGGTCCCGGAGAAACCTATCTGCGCATAGTAAGCTTTTCTTATCTGTTTATGAGCATCTCCCAGGTATATCTTTGTACCATGCGGACGATTGAACGGGTAATCTTTGCTACTGTTGTAAACGGGACTGCACTGGTTTTAAATATTGTTCTAAATGCAGTCTTTATCTTCGGACTGTTCGGCCTCCCGAAAATGGGAATTGCAGGAGTTGCTCTTGCAACTACGATCGCCCGTTTTGTAGAGCTCAGTCTGTGTATAATGGATACTTTAAGATTTAAAACCCTGCGTTTTCGGCCTATCACAATCTTTCAGCATCATAGGCTGCTTTTTGCCGACTTTATCCGATATTCTCTTCCTGCCTTTGGAAATGAAGTAGCCTGGGGCGTTGCCTTCTCTACATATTCTGTGATCATGGGGCATCTGGGAAGTGATATGGTAGCGGCAAATGCGGTAGTAGTGGTAGCCAGAAACCTGGGAACTGTAGTCTGTTTCGGAATTGCCAATGCAGGTGCCATCCTTCTGGGAAAATCTATTGGAGCCGGACATATGGAGCTGGTAAAAGCAGACGCATCCCGTTTCTGTAAAATAACCTTTTTCAGCGGCGTTGCAGGAGGGATCCTGATCTTTCTTCTCCGTCCTGTATTCATGAATATGTCTGACCTGAGTACTGTGTCCCGGGGATACCTGAACATTATGCTTTTTATCAACATGTATTATGTTATAGGGCAGGCTATGAATTCTTCTGTTATCAGCGGTATCTTCCGGGCAGGCGGAGATTCCAGATGGGGATTTATCTGTGATTTTATAGACATGTGGATATATGCGGTTCCTCTGGGCTTTCTCTCTGCTTTTGTGTTCAAGCTTCCCCCTATGTGGGTATATTTTCTCATCTGCACTGATGAATTTGTAAAACTTCCCTTTGTCTACCGCCATTATAAAAGCTATAAGTGGCTGAAAAATATTACCCGTGAGTTCTAAACTCTCTGTTAAAAAAACACGGACAGGCAGACTGGAAATCTCCAGCTGTCTGTCCGGTTCTTTCTTTCAGAATATATTTCTCATATCATACCACCTGGCTCCCCCATGGGAAGAATCCGACTCCCCGTAGCATTGGAAGCCATGCTTTTCATAAAATCTGATAAGCTTCTCTTTGCAAGTCAGGACCACACCTTTCTTTCCCCGGCTTCTGGCCAGATCTGTAAAATAATCCACCAGTTTTCCTGCTATTCCCTGGCGCCGGTAATCCGGCAGCACGTTCAGTCCGAAAACCGTCTGATAATCTCCTCCTGGAATATGAAGGCTTACCTCATGGTACATTTCATCAGGAAGATAGGGTCTGTCTGTAGTCCCTCCATTAATAAAGCCTACAGGTTTTCCCTCTGCCTCTGCCACCACAAAATTTTCCGGGAAGGTTTTCATCCTTTCCTCTACCTGCTCCGGCGAAGCCGCCTCCAGGGGAGGAAAGCAGATTCCCTCAATTTCAGCCAGACTTCCGGCTTCCTCAGGTCTTGCCATTCTGATCAATATATCACCCATACGTTTCTTAAAGTCCTTTCGCCAGTCTCTCTATAATATCTACACAATTTTCAATTCCTATGAGACTGCTGTCCAGGCAAAGATGATAGTTTTTGGCCATTCCCCAGTCTCTTCCTGTATAGTGCTGATAATAAAGTTTTCTTTTTTTATCTTTTTCTTCCAGACGTTTTTCCGGTCTTTCTTTCCGCTCTCCATAGAGCCGGAGGATCCTTTCTTTCTTAAATTCCAGAGGAGCATGGACAAATACATGAAGACAGTCGTCCCTGTCTTCCAGCACATAATCACCGCACCTTCCAACGATCACACAAGGTTCTTTTTCCGCCAGTTCCCGAATGATCTTGTACTGCACTGACCAGAGATAGTCAGACATAGACATTCCGTTAGGTCCCATAGCCTGTCCCTGTGAAAGACTGTAGAAAAACCAGTTGGAACTGGAAGCTTCCTCTCCCTGTCTTGCAACAAATTCCTGGCAGAAGCCGGTTTCTTCTGCGATCTTACGGATCAGTTCCTTATCATAGTAAGAAATTCCCAGACGTTTTGCTGTTTTCTTTCCGATCGTTCTTCCTCCGCTGCCGAATTCCCGGCTGATTGTGATCACTCTTTTACCCATAAGCCTTCTCCTTTCTCTGCAACCAGAAAAGAGCAAAGTAGGCAATCCCACTTCAGCTCTCTCTCCCCTCAATCTTGAGGGGCTTGAACACTTTGTGCGCCAGGCATTACGCAGATAAGATCCCGGCCTCCTTCAGGCTTTCCTGGATCCTGTCCAGGATCTCCTCGCTGTCTGCATAGACCGTATGACAGTGGTACCCTGAGGTAAGGCTGGTCAGGGGGCGAGACTTGCCGCTCTGGATCTCTTCCAGGAATTTTCGGACCTGCATCCGGGAACTGATATTCAGAGAAGCGCGAAGTTCTCCATAGACCTTATGCTCCACAAAAACGTCTGCCGCCCTTCCTCCCCAGTCTACGATGATATTCAGTTCTTTCTCGATCTGCTCATCGGTATGGAAGACCCGGAAGATCCGGACAGCCTTTTTTTCATCTTTACACACATAACCTCTGTTCGTGGAAAGGATTTCCCTGTCTCCGGCTCTCAGCAAAGCAATATCCTGAACAATCACCTGCCTGCTCACATGGAAGATTTCCGCAAGCTTCTGCCCGGATACCGGTTTTTCGCTCTCTTCTATGTATTTTAAGATCTCCTGTCTCCGCTCTTCTCCTGCCATCTGCACTGCCTTCTCCTCCGCTGTTTAAAAATCTCTCCTCTAAACCTTTCTATGCCTGGTTTCTATCTCTAGTATACCACAAAGCGGAGAGCCAAGCGAGTATTTCTACTCATTTGGCAATCCATCCACTGCATGAAGATTCTTTAGAGAAAGGTCCAGGATCGGCGCAGAATGAGTCAGCGCACCGCTGGAAATATAATCCACGCCTATAGACACCAGATTTTCGATATTCTCTTTTGTCACATTCCCGGAGCATTCCGTCTGGGCTCTGCCGTCTATAAGGGCTACCGCTTCTTTCATCATTTCCGGCGTCATATTATCCAGCATAATGATATCCGCCCCTGCCTCCAGAGCTTCTTTCACCATATCCAGATTTTCTGTCTCCACCTCGATCTTTCTTACAAAGGGAGCATATTCTCTGGCCATTTCCACAGCTTTCTTTACACTTCCTGCCGCCCCGATATGATTATCTTTTAAAAGAATTCCATCGGAAAGATTATATCTGTGGTTATAGCCGCCTCCGGTCTTTACCGCATATTTTTCAAAGATACGCATATTAGGGGTGGTTTTCCTGGTGTCCAGGAGTTTTGTCCTACTACCTTTAAGCAGATCTGCAATCTGGCGGGTATAGGTGGCAATACCGCTCATTCTCTGAAGATAATTCAGGGCAGTCCGTTCGCCGGAGAGAAGTACCCGGATATCTCCCTTTACCAGTCCTAAAAGCTGGCCTTTTTCTACCTTATCTCCGTCTTTTACATAAAATTCCGTCTCTGTATTTTCGTCCAGAAGGGTAAAGACTCTCTCAAATACCCATATTCCGGCGATCACTCCGGTTTCTTTGCACAAAAGCTGGACTTCTCCCATCTGTTTTTTGCGCATCACAGAATTTGTGGTGATATCCTCGCTTGTAATATCCTCTTCCAGTGCCATACGGATCAGCCTGTCTGCATTTAATTTCATGGTTATCTCATTCATTTTGCCTGTCTCTCCCTTTCGATTTCTCCCAATACTTCCTGCTTATAAGTATCTGCAAGGTCCTTCTCCTGCCGGCAGACACACGCCTCTGTCTTTTGAAGAAGGTTTGCAAATTCCTCTGCTGAGTTATTTTCTGTCTCCCAGTTCTTCACAATAGAAGACGCAGCCCTTTCTCCGAATACCAGACTCTCCAGCAAAGAATTGCTGGCCAGACGGTTGGCGCCGTGGACTCCATTGCAGCTGGTCTCTCCTACCGCATAGAGACGGTTCATGGTTGTTTTACTATCACGATCCACATGGATACCTCCCATAAAATAATGCTGGGCAGGCACCACCGGTATCCAGTCCTTTGTCACATCGTAGCCTTCTTCCAGACATCTTTCATAGATATGCGGAAAATGATTCAGTATGACCTTTTCTCCCAGGACCGTCATATCCAGCCATACAAAAGGCTTTCCATCCTTTTCCATCTGTTCCCGGATCTTTGCAGTGAGAACATCTCTGGGCAGGACTTCATTGGCAAACCTCTCTCCTTCTGCATTATACAGTTTTGCACCTTCGCCCCGGACAGATTCAGAGATCAGAAACCGGCGGCCGGGCTTTTTCGAATAGAGGGTAGTAGGATGTATCTGGATATAGTCAATATGTTCTAATTCTACCCCATGGCGCATGGCTATGGCAAGTGCATCTCCTGTTAAATGAGGATAGTTGGTGGAATGCTGGTACAATCCTCCGATACCTCCGGTAGCAAATATAGTATATCCGGCCTGTATTCCAAGGTGCTCTCCTTCTTCTGTCCTGGCCAGGATTCCCAGACAGGTATTCTCTTTTTCTATCATATCCAGCATGGTAACCTGCTCCAGGATTTCTACATTAGACAGCTTCTGTACAGCTTTCAGCAGTTTGCTGGTAATCTCTTCTCCGGTAATATCTTCATGGAACAGGATCCTTGGCTTGGAATGACAGCCCTCTCTGGTAAAGTCCAGTTCTCCGTCTTTTTTTGCAAAATCCACGCCATATCCCATCAGCTCCCGGATCACTCCCTGGGAAGAGCGAATCATGATGTCCACAGATTCCCGGCGGTTTTCATAATGACCTGCCTTTAATGTATCCTCCATAAAGCTGTCGTAGTCCTCTTCATCCCTCAGCATACAGATCCCGCCCTGAGCAAGAAAAGAATCACTTTCTTTAACCTCGCCTTTGGTAATCATCAGTACCCGGAGATTCCGGGGAATATGGAGGGCCGCAAACAGTCCGCTGGCTCCTGTTCCCACGATCAGTACATCTGTATTCTTTATCTCCATGTTTTCTTTCCTCCTACTTTCCAAGCTCCAGCATTCTGTCCAGAGGCAGTCTGGCTTTTCGGGCTGTCTCCTCATCCAGAATCACCTGATATTTCTCTTCTTTCATTGCCTCTCTCACTTTTTCCAGAGTAACCTTTTTCATATCTTGGCAGCACTGTCCCGATTTTACCGGATAAAAAGTTTTTCCCGGACACTTCCGCTCCAGTTCCCACATAACCCCTTCCTCGGTACCGATAAGAAATTCCTTCTTTTCCGACTGACAGGCAAAGTTGATGATCTCTGAAGTGCTTCCAACAAAATCAGCCCTGCGGACCACTTCTGTGGTACATTCCGGATGGACCAGTACCAGAGCCGCCGGATGATCCTTCCTGGCCTTTTCTACGTCTTCCCGGGTGATCTCCCGGTGTACAGGGCAATAGCCGTTATTGAGAATTACATTTTTTTCAGGAATCTGCGCTGCTACATAAGCGCCCAGATTGCCGTCAGGTATAAAGAAAATATTTCTATTAGGAAGTTTACGTACAATATCCACCGCATTGGAAGAAGTCACACATACATCTGACATAGTCTTCAGCCGGGCAGAGGAATTGATGTAGCAGACAACGGCCAGATCTTCATACCGGTTCCGCATTTCCTGGATCTTTTCCGGTAAAGCCATATGAGCCATGGGACAGTCAGCCTGAGGATCCGGAAGCAGCACTATCCGCTCCGGGTTCAGGATCTTAGCGCTTTCTCCCATAAAAGATACCCCTGCAAAAAGGATCACTTCTGCGTCGGTCTCCCTTGCTTTCTTGCTCAGAAAATAG
Source organism: Candidatus Blautia pullistercoris (assembly GCA_019114545.1). GTDB lineage: Bacteria > Bacillota > Clostridia > Lachnospirales > Lachnospiraceae > Blautia > Blautia pullistercoris. The sequence continues at coordinate 21,044 of DXFG01000324.1, forward strand.
GAATCTCCTATGTAATCTGCGATCTCCTGGACTTCTCCGGGCACATAATAATGGGCCAGTATAACGGCCTTTTTCTCTTTTTTCAGTTTCTCTATTTCTTCTTTTACGGACTCCATCCCTGTCCCCTCCTGTTAACACAATTTTAACAGGAATTATACACCATGTTTTTACATGTGACAAGACACTTGTTTGTTTTTCTGTAAAAACACCCTGCAGCCTGCTGAGAAAATCCATAAGTTGTTTAGTGTAAACAAAAGGGGGGCTTCTGGGCATCTGTCATTTTAATTGTAAGTCTGAGCTGGTTATTCGTCACTTTTAAAATAATTTTTCGTATATTATCTGTAATTTTCGTCTATTAGCGCCTTGAAGTTCGTTTTTTTCAGTTTTAAAATAATTGTGGTACTGAAATTGGCAGTTTTGTATGCTGTATTTTCATAGTATCTCAGTATATAGGAACTGGAGGTAAGAAACTTGGAAGATATTATGATTACATTTTTACGAAAATTTGATGACTATCCATTCAAAGTAAAACTGAATGGCAAAGAATACCTGATCGGAGAGGGCGAACCGGAATTTACCGTAGACTTTAAAAGACCGATACCAAAATCAAAGCTTCTCACCAGTACTTCTCTGGCTCTTGGGGAAGCCTATATGGACGGTGATCTGGAGATTGAAGGAGACCTGTACTATGCTCTTGACCATTTTCTGGGACAGATGGGGAAATTTTCCACCAATGAGTCTGCTCTGAAAAAACTGATCCATACATCTGTCTCCAAAAGGAATCAGGAAAAAGAAGTGACCTCTCATTACGATATTGGAAACGACTTCTATAAATTATGGCTGGATGAGACCATGAGCTATTCCTGCGGCTATTTTAAAAATCCGGACGATACCCTGTATCAGGCTCAGGTAAATAAAGTGGACTATATCCTTCAGAAATTAAATCTGAAAGAAGGCATGACACTGTTGGATATTGGATGCGGCTGGGGATTTTTACTGATCGAAGCAGCAAAAAAATACAAGATTAAAGGCGTGGGGATCACTTTAAGTAAAGAACAGTGCGCTGAGTTTAAGCGCCGTATCGAAGAAGAAGGGCTTCAGGATTCCCTGACAGCCGAGATCATGGATTACCGTGACCTTCCGAAAAGCGGCTATACCTTTGACCGTGTAGTCAGTGTAGGCATGATCGAACATGTAGGCAGACCAAACTATCCGCTTTTCGTAGACTGTGTCAGCAAAGTCCTGAAAGAAGGCGGGGTATTCCTCCTTCATTTTATCAGCGCCCTAAAAGAGCATGCCGGGGATCCCTGGATCAAAAAATACATTTTCCCGGGCGGAACGGTCCCGAGCCTGCGGGAGATTCTCTCCTGTCTGGCTGAGGATAATTTCCATACCATGGATGTGGAAAATCTCCGTCTCCATTACAACAAGACCCTTCTGTGCTGGGCGGACAATTTCCACAAGCATATTGAGGAAGAGCGGAAAATGTTCGATGAACGTTTCCTCCGGATGTGGGATATGTATCTGAATGCCTGTGCTGCTACCTTCCATAACGGAATCATTGATATCCATCAGATCCTTCTGACAAAAGGCATCAATAATGATTTCCCAATGGTTCGTTGGTATTAAATCATAAACAACATACGAAAAAGCGCTGTTCCATTAATCAGGATCGAGGATATTTATATATTTTATTGCGCAGTCTGCAAGTCTTTGAGCCTATAGTCTCAAAGCTATACTCGACAAATTCGCATAAAATGAATAAATATTCCCGCCATATGTTTCATGTAACAGCGCTTTTTCTATCATATTTTTTCACCAGTATTTATTTTTTTCGCCCGGACCAGCAGCATCATAGGCCGGCGCATCTCATCTTTCATTCCAGGAAGATCCAGCATGTTTTCCGGAGGCGCTGGCTCTACCAGACTTTCCAGGATGAAGCCGGTTTTCAGCAGTGTATTTACATAGGTAGTCAGGGTCCTGTGGTATTTTGTGACCTTTTCTCCCAGAAATACTGCTTCCCGTTTTCCTTCGTAATAGTAGTTGTCCACAGGAAAATGAAGGATCTCTCCCTTTTCATTATAGTACCAGTCCTGGGAACCATAAGCAGTAAATACCGGATGTTCCACAGAAAAAAGAAAGGTTCCCTCCGGCCTCAGCCATCTGCTGATCTTCTCTGCAAGGACAGGAAAGTCTTTTATATAATGAAAAGCCAGGGAGCTGAGCACGATATCAAAAGAATGATCCGGAAACTCCAGTTCTTCCATGGCCGCTCTCTTATAAGTAATCTTTTCGTGTCTGTTGATCTTTTCTGCCTGACTGAGCATCTTCTCGGAAAGGTCTATGCCAAGTACCTTTGCGGCACCTTTTTGTACCCCGTAAGCGCAGTGCCATCCATAGCCGCAGCCCAGATCCAGAACCTCTTTGTCTGTAAAGTCAGGCATCATCTTCTGGAATTCCTGCCACTCTCCGGCGCCCTGAAGGCCGTATTTTGACCGGTTCATTTCACTGTATTTCTGAAAGAACACCGGATCATCATATTTGTTCTCTTTCATCAGTTCTCCCTCTCCCGGCCTTTACTTCCAGCCGCTGATCAATTTTATGATCTCTTCTTCGTAATCCCCCAGGATGTCTTCATGGCGTCCTACAGTCCGCACATTGGTCTCTGCGCCCCACTGGTCCTGATCCTGAAATTCCCACACATGATAGACTACTCCCCGGTATTCAAAATCAATACTGCCGCAGCCGTCTTCTTCTGTATAGGTATATGGGAAATTTTTTTCTTCCAAAACTTTCTGTATCTTTTCCAGCCTCATTTTTTTCTCCTCTTTTAAGGTTCTTCTCTATAATCAAAAAAGGCCGCCGCTGTTCAAAATCTTCATGGTCAGATTTCTTTAGCGGCTGCCTTTTCCTATATCATACTGCTCTGCTTTCCTTCGGGATTTCAGAGCATCTGTTATCTTTTAATGGCATTTGCTCCATCCGCAGCTTTTGCAGATGTTGCAGCCTTCCTCAAATACCAGAGGTTCTCCGCACTCCGGGCAATACATCTTGTCTGTCTCCTCCACAGGGGTCACTGCCTTTGGCTTTGGAGCTTTTTTAGGCTTCATAGGCTCTTTTCCCTGCTTCTGGTTCAGCTCAGCCTGCATTTCCTTATACATATCCATAAGGGCATTTCCCACAGCCATAGGGCAGCAGGCACCTTTGCTGGTATCTTTTCTGGTAACTCTTCTGGCAGTATAAGAAGGACAGGAACCGCTGGAATTTAGCTGATCCACGATAGTCTCAATGTCAATGCCGCCTCTTGCACTGATGGAGATCATTCTGGAAAGCCCCACCATGAAGTTATTACAGCCTCCGGTAGACCCCTTGCTTAAATAAGTCTCCAGAAGAGCTCCCGTATGCGGATCAAAAAGAGCGATGCAGTGCAGGCTTCCGCAACCGGTCATCAGCTTTCTCTTTTTCCCTACCACATCATCGGTAACCAGAAGAATCTCTCCTCTTTTCAGGCCTTCTCCGGCGGTTACCTTCTTTTCTTTCTTTTCTTCCTTCTGCTCTGTATTCAGAATACCCACTCTCTTACAGCCATCACGGAAGATGGTGATTCCCTTCAGGCCCTGCTCATAAGCGTAGAGATACAGGCTTTCTGTCTCTTCTACTGTAAAGCTGTTGGGTACATTTACCGTAGAACTGATAGAAGCATCAATATGCTTCTGCCATACAGACTGCATGTCAATCCTCTGACGATAATCCAGAGTCATGGCAGTCACAAAATAATCCGGAAGCTCTTTATCCTCTTTCAGATCATGCTGTTTCATATAATCTTCCACGATCTTTGTATACACTTTGTAATATACATCTGTACCATGGAGAGACTCCGTCTTACGTACATAATAATTGGCATATACCGGTTCAATTCCTCCTGAGATTCCCAGCATGGTAGACAGTGTGCCTGTTGGCGCTATGGTAAGAAGCTGAGAATTTCTCAGACCGTATTTATTTACCAGCTCTTTGGTCTTCTCCGTAGTATTTGCCAGGAAGAAGGGAGTGGACATGATCTCATCCACATTGCACTTTGGAAAGGCTCCTTTTTCCTTTGCCAGCTTTGCAGAAGCTGCGATGGCCGTATCTGCCATGGCAAATCCGATCTTATCACACATTTCTACGGCATCCTCTTCCCCGTAAGTGAGACCCAGCTTCAGGAGCGCATCCGCCAGTCCCATAATTCCCAGACCGATCTGTCTCCACTGTTCTACGCTGTCTCTCTGTTCCTGGAGAGGATGAAGAGGAAGACCTTCCTCCAGAACCTCGTTTAAAGCCCGGACAGAAGCCTGTACGCACTCTTTTAACCCTTCAAAATCAAAAAAGGCTTCGTCTGTAAACGGGTTTTGAACAAACTCTGCCAGATTCACACTGCCCAGCAGACAACTTCCTCCTGCAGGAAGAGGCTCCTCTGCACAGGGATTTACCCCCGCATAGGAAAACTCTTTTGTATTGCTCAGAAGATTCCAACTGGTGATCCTATCCCAGAACAGGGCTCCCGGCTCTGCATAATCCCAGTTTGTCTCTGTGATCCTGCGGAAAAGTTCTCTGGCATTTACTTTCTTTTCGATGACTTCTCCCGTAGTTTCCCTGGTATAGTGCAGGGTATACTCTTCATTTTTCTTGACGGCTTCCATAAAATCCTCATGAACCCGCACAGAAATATTTGCTTTTGTGATCTTTTCCAGATCCGTTTTCAGCTCAATAAACTCCGGCACATCCGGATGAGAACAGTCAATGGAGATCATCAAAGCTCCTCTTCTTCCGTTCTGTCCGATCAGGCCCGTAACCAGAGAATACAGTTCCATAAAGGATACCGCACCGCTGGTTTCTTTTGCAGCATTGTTGATCTTTGCTCCCCTTGGGCTTAATTTGGAAATATCGATCCCGCATCCGCCGCCATAGCTGTATGTTCTGGCCAGTTTTTTGGCACAGTCAAATATACTCTCAATATTATCTTCCGGAGGAGCAATCACATAGCAGTTAGAATAGGTAACCTTTCTTCCCTGCTTGTTCAGTCCTCTGTTGGATAAAATCCTTCCCCCGAATAAAAACTTCTTTTCTTTGATATACTTCCCTATTTCTTCGTTTCCGCCGCTGATCCTCCGGATCCAGGCTTCAAAATCCTCACCCTCGTTGCAGTACTTTCTGGTCCAGATATCCATTCCAAGCTGGTTCTCACTGCCCAACCACTCTTCTGTTGTCATGTTGTCAACCTCCACTAGATTTTGCGGCTGCAAGAATGTCCGTGCAATATATGGTTGATTTTATGTTATTTTCACCAACCTCCACAACATTTTGTCAGCGATACTAATGTTACCACAATATATGGTTGGTTTCAAGCCCATATTTCAGATTCGTGAATTTATACAAAAGCCCCTTAATTTCCGCACTCAATGCTGATGGTATTAAATTTATCCAGGATATCCTCTACCTGAAGGTTTTTCTTCTTCTCTCCGGCAATATCCATCACAGCTTTTCCCTGGTGCATCATCAGAAGCCGGTCCCCATATTCCACTGCATACCGGAGATTATGAGTCACCATGATCGTCGTCAGTTTTTTCTCTCTTACGATCTTTTCTGTCAACTCCATGATCAGATCTGCTGTCTTTGGGTCCAGAGCCGCTGTATGTTCATCCAGGATCAGAAAATCGATAGGAGTCATGGCAGACATAAGAAGAGACATTGCCTGGCGCTGTCCTCCGGAAAGGGTTCCTACCTTCACAGAAAGCTTATCTTCCAGTCCCAGGCCTAATTGTGAAAGGAGTTCTTTGTAATAGGGGATCCTTTTCTTATCCGTTCCTCTCTGAAGGCCGAAAAATCCTCCTTTGCAGTCTGCCATAGAGAGATTTTCCAAGATAGTCATCTCCGGACAGGTACCCATGGCAGGATTCTGATAAACACGGCCGATCCGTTTCAGCCGTTTATATTCTTTCTGTTTCGTAATATCTTTTCCGTCTATCAGGATCTGTCCATCATCCAGGCCGATACTGCCGCAGATCAGGTTCAGCATAGAGGTCTTTCCGGAACCGTTGCTGCCTACCACAGAGACAAATTCCCCCTGCTGGATCTTCAGGTTAAAGTCCTGGAAAAGGCACATTTCACTGACTGTTCCAGGATTATAATATTTATGAATATGACGCAGTTCAAGCATTTTTCTTCACCTTCTTTTTATCCATATTATCAAATACCAGCATGAGAAGAAGCACAGCCAGCAGAAACAGGGCTGAGATCATTTTCATGGACTGAGGTACAAAATACCGGATGGCAAGACCTGTGCAGGCCTTGTATAAAATAGCACCCACAAATACAAAAGTGGTCACCTTGATATAACTCTTTTTCCGGAAAGGGCCGATCTTGCTGATTACCCGGTAAAGACTGGTTCCCACGATAACACTGGCAAGGCCGATGACCATAGATCCGGTTCCTGAAGAGATATCAAAGACTCCCTGCTGCTGGCAGAATACAGAGCCTGACAAGGCTACCAGTCCGTTAGAAATCGCCAGCCCCAGGATCTTTACATTTCCCTTATCCTTTGCCAGGGAGGTCACCAGGATCTCATTATCTCCCACTGCTCTTAAAAGGTATCCGGATCTGGTCTTCAGATAAAAGTCCAGCAGCAGCTTGCTGACCACTGACACCAGAAGAATCAGAAGGATCACTGCATATCCGGGAATATTTCCCCCCGTGACACCTTCCAGAAAGCTGTTGCTGAAGATGGTATCCTGTGCAAAAAGAGGCACATTATTGCTTCCTGCGATCATAAGATTTACTGTATACAAAGCAGTCATCATGATAATTCCGGAAAGAAGATCCCTGACCTTTCCTTTCACATGGATCAATCCCGTACAGGTTCCTGCCAGAACCCCCGCCAGAAAGGCGGCAAAAAGAGAAAGGTAAGGATTCACATCCCTGGTTAGAAGGACCGCCGTCACCGCCGATCCCAGCGGGAAGCTTCCATCCACTGTCAGATCCGGAAAATCCAGTATTTTATAGGTAATATAGACGCCCAGAGCCAGGATCCCGTAGATCAGCCCCTGCTCCAGTATACTTAACGCAAAATCCATTTTTCTATGCCTCCTGTTATCTGCTTTTTACTCCTGAGAGATTTCGGTAAAGGTTTCTTCTGCTCTCTGGGTCATACCATCCGGGATGGTAATTCCCAGATTGTCAGCCACTGCCTGGTTGATATACAGACTGCTTTCTGTAAGCAGCTCATATTCCATATCCTCCGCATTGGATTCTCCTTTTAAAATCTGAGCCGCCATCTTTCCGGTCTCGATTCCCAGGTTCACATAGTCAAGTCCCTCTGCTGCCAGACACCCCAGTTTTACCTGCTCAATCTCACTGCCGAATACAGGGATATTTTTTTCATTGGCCTGATCCAGGATTGTAGGAAGAGCACTTACAACTGTATTATCTGTAAGATTCGTGAGACAGTCTACCTTATCCAGAAGGCTTGCCGCTGCCAGGGAAACTTCTGAAGTATTGGTAACGCCCGCTGTTTCCAGAGTAAAGCCATATTCCTCTGCGTATTTTTCATACTGGGTAATACTGTAAGCGGAGTTGGCCTCGCTGGTAGTATAGAGAATACCAATCGTCTCGGCATCCGGAAGGATCTCCCGGATCATCGCCAGCTGAGCCTCTACAGGAAGCTGATCGCTGGTTCCTGTCACTGCTCCCACAGGCATGCCCTCATCATCTGCAAGCTGGGCTTTCTCCGGATTTGTTACTGCAGTATAGACCACGGGGATATCTGTATTTCTTGCGGAATTATAAGCAGCCTGAGCGCTTGGCGTGGCAATGGCGCAGATCAGATCTACTTTATCCGCCACAAAGGTATCCGCAATCTGCGCAGCGGTTCCTGTATCAGCATCCGCATTGTTTACCTTGATCTCCAGGTTTTCTCCTTCTACCAGGCCCTCTTCTTCCAGCCCCTGGATAAACCCTTCTCTGCAGTTGTCCAGAGAACCATGCTCTGCAAACTGTGAGATCCCTATCGTATACATTTCCTGTCCTTCACTGCTGCTTTGGGAACTTCCAGTATCTCCTCCGCAGCCTGTCAGTCCTGCTGCTGTCATCACTGCTCCTAAAATCACTGCTAATACTCTTCTTTTCATTTTCTCTGTCTCCTTTATTCATGATTTCAAAAGCAAAATCCCGGTTTATATCTGTGCGATACTGCGGACAGCTTGCGGCAAAGCCTGTCGCTGTCTGTTGTCCGGCAAGCGCCTGCTCGTGCAAGCGCGGCAGGCGCTTGCCGGGCGTATCGCACAAAAAAACCGCCTCAAGTCATTTTTCATAACTTGAGACGGTAATAAAATCTTTTATTATCGCGGTACCACTCAATTTGGCAGTTCGCCCTCTTTCTCGCGTACTGACATACGCTCCTGATTGATAACGGGTTCGGTTCCCGGCAACGCCTACTCTTTTCATTTCAGGCTGCCCTCGAAAGTCCATTCGGCAATAAAATCCATACGGCAATCCCACCACCTGCCGCTCTCTGGGATTTCTTTTAAAGCTTACTCCTCTTTCTCAACGGTTTTGCTTTTGCTGGTATTATTTTATGCCCTGGAATAGATTTTGTCAACAGTTTTTTCTTCTTAATAACTCAGTCCAAAATCCATTTCGTAGTAATTCCCTGTACGGTCTCTGTACGCATAGGCCTTTCCGTTCTCGTCTTTCATCTTCTCCGGCATATATTTATCCTTGTCATAACCAGGTACATCGTTAGGAGAAATACATACCCCTTCCGGACTTACCTTAAGGACAGAATCATCCTTTGGAAGGGTGATAGGCATCTTCCCAACAGGAGAGAATCTGCCGAAGATCACATCCAGCACAGCCCAGGGATACGTGTCAAAACCAGCCAGAAGACCGTCTGTGTAAGGCTCCACGGTGCCTACTTCCCAGGCCAGGGTAAAGTTAATATTTGCAATGACTTTTCCCCCTCTGTCATGGACGGTTTTGGCGATCTCCGAAATTTTTCCCGCACCGGAAAGGGTAGTCTCTTTGTGGGTAGTCTTCCCAGGTCTTCCTTCCTCGTCTACATCACAGACTTCTTTTCCATCGCAGATCTCCAGCTCCAGATAACCGGGAGTGGCATTGAAATATTCTCCGGAACTTGGTGTCAAAAACAGCAGGGCATAATCTGCTTCCTCCGGCTTATCAGTAAGGGTAATCCCCTTCTCCTTTTCCAGCATTTTTTTCAGTTCTTCTGTAGCTTTTACCCCATCCTCTTCTTTCTTGTTAAAGCACTGGGCATATACTTTTTTGCCTGTGGTCTTCTCCTCTGTAAGAGGAAGCGCCCCCTGATTTTTCAGGAGAACTACAGACTTTCTGTGAACGTCTGCGGCATTTTCCCAGTCTTTCTTTGTGGCTACCACTTCCACAGCTTTTTTCGGATCTCTGTATGGATTTTCAAAAAGTCCCAGTTCAAATTTTTCTTTCAGGGTATGAGCTGCAGCCCGTGTCAGGGCCTCGTCAGAAAGGGTCACCTGCTCTACTGTATAACCTTCCGGCACCTTGTGTCCCTGAGTAGTATAATAACCTTCTTTTCCTCTCCGGTAGGCTTCTTTTGCAGCCTCGATATCATAGGAGCCGCTGATGATATCCACTCCGGCATGGACAGCCAGAGCCACTCTCTCGCAGACTTCCAGCTCTTCCACACCCCAGGCCATGTTCTGAACGATTCCGGAATCGCTGTTGATATAACCTTTAAAGCCCATCTGCTTCTTTAGAAGTTCCTGGATAAAATAGTCATTAAAGGCAAACCCTACCGGCTTCCACTCAATGGGATTCCCCTGAAGATCATACTGGTCTGCGCTCTTCTCTCTGGATGGCTTTGCATAGTAAGGCATGATAGAAGCGGCGTTCTTCTCAATAGCTGCCTCAAAAGGCGGTATATGATAAGTCTCCAGGCTGTTTTCGGTCTGATAGACATTCCACTGGCCCTGGCGGTAATGAGGATCAAAACCGTTCTCTCTTGCGCTTCCTCCCGGGAAATGCTTCACCGTCATGGCTACTCCATCCGGAGTCAGTCCCTCCTGGCTTCCCTGTACCCCCGGGATCAGATGCTCAAAAATTTCTCTGATCAGTTTTGAGTCTTCCCCAAAAGTACCGTAGGTTCTCTGCCACCTGGGATCTGTGGCACAGTCTGCCATATACATATAGCCTTTCTTCATGCCTACTGCATCCCACTCTCTCCGGATACAGTCTGCAAAGTCGTCAATGATATGGATCCCGTCTCCCTTTACTGCTGCGGCAATACCCATGGTCCCCGGCCATGCGGCAAAAACGCCGGAGGCATCGTTCATGCCGAAGACCACTTCTCCGTTTTCATTTCTGGAGTTGGACACCACCATTACCGGGATAAAATGTTCCCCTTCCTCAGCCAGGCTGTTCATTTCATTGATCCAGTCCGCCAGTTCATCCGGTTTCGGATTACTCCGAAGAATAAAAGTACGCACTTTCCAGTCTTTGATGGTCTCTGTGGTACCCACCGTGGAACTGGTGGCAAAAATAGAAGATCCTTTCTCCACAGGCTTTTCATCCAAAAGCCCTGTCTCATCTACAAAGTCTTTGTCCTCCTGTTCCATACCCATTTTCCAGGAGTTCAGAAAAAGAAGACCGATCTTTTCTTCTGCAGACAGGTCTTCGGCCAAAGCCTTTGCCCTTTCTTCCGGAGACTTTCTCCAGTCTTTATAGGTATTTAATTTTCCATCTCCGTTAATGTCACGAAAATAAAGGCCATCCTCCCGGATCACCTTCTCATTGCAGGTCCCGATCACCGGACCCTGGGAATTTTCGTAGTAACGAATTCTGCTGCTTGCTTTTTCTTTCATGATTCTTGCAGTCCTCCTTTACAGTCTCTCATAGCCTTTATCATAAAGATTTCCGGATAGGACTGCAAGAATTATTTTTCTTTGTTTTCGTACAATTTCTTGTACAGGGTCCCAAGATCATGTTTTTCATACAAGCATAAAAATCATGACTTTTGACTCCACAATTCGATTTATTGCATCAGATCCAGGATTCCCCGCATGTCCCTCACTACGTAGTCGGCACCGGCCTCCAGATAAGTCTTCTCTGCTTTTTTGTCTGCAGCTTCCCGTTCTTTTTCTGACAGGGCCTCATATTCTTCCTGAGTCAGTCCCATTACAGAACTTCCCTCCAGGATTCCTACAGTTACCAGTCCCGCATTTTTTCCTTCCAGAATGTCAGAAACTGTGTCTCCTACTTTCATAACTCTGGATACATCCTTTAACTCCAGTTTTTCCATGTTCCGGAAAACCATGTAGGGATAGGGTCTGCCCTTTTTGTTCGTAGAGTCCGGGCTGAACCAGCAGTCAGGAGAATATCCCATCCGGGCAGCTTCGGGTACTACCAGGGCCATCATCTCGTCGGTGTATCCTGTGGTAGATCCGATCTTTAATCCCATTTCCCGCAGCTTCTCTACAGTTTCTACTACATAGGGCTTAGGCTGGGCATAGTTATGAACAATCTCCAGGATCTTGCTTTCGCTGAGTTCGTAGACTTTCCGGACATCATCTTCTGTCCATTTTCTGCCTTGCTTTTCTTCCCAGAGCTGTGAGATCCGGTCCATGGACAGCATAGTCCTTACATGATCGATTTTCAGCATTCCCATAGGCTTTCTCACTTCTTCCAGGGTCGGAGTGATCCCATAGTGTTCAAAGGCTTCAATAAAAGCTTTCACCGGAGCAAAGCAGCCGTAATCTACGGTAGTTCCCGCCCAGTCAAAAATAATACCATCGAATTTCATTGTTTTATCTCTCCTCCAAAAATTCTTTAATGATACTGCAGAGCTTTTCAATATCTTCTTTGTAGATTTCTCCGATATTACCAATACGGAAGGTGTCGGCATCGGTTACCTTTCCCGGATAAATGGCATAGCCTCTGTCCTTGATGTACTGGTACATATCCTGGAAAGAGAAATTGTGATGTTCCGGATACAGGAAGGTGGTGATGATCGGTCCCTGATGCTCACTGCCGATATAGGGACGGATCCCCATCTCCGCCATTTTCTGGATCAGAAGCCGGTTATTCTCTTCATATCGTTTTGCTCTGGCGGGAATGCCGCCCTCTTCTTCCATTTCCTTTAATGCCTGTGCAAAAGCCAGCACCACATGGGTAGGAGAAGTAAATCTCCATTTGCCGTCTTTATTCATGGTCTCCCACTGGTCATAGAGATCCAGAGACAGGCTTCTGGCTTTTCCTTTGCTTTCCATGAGCTTTTCTCTGTTGCAGATAATAAAGGAGAATCCGGGTACGCCCTGGATGCATTTGTTGGCGCTGCTGATGATGAAATCAATTTCCAGATCCCCCACCGGGATATCCACCCCGCCAAAGCTGGACATGGCATCTACAATAAAGGTTTTTCCGGCTCCTTTGACTACTTTCGCCACTGAAGCAATATCATTTAAAATACCGGAAGTGGTCTCGCTGTGGACCATGGACACATGGGTGATCTCCGGATGTTCCGCCAGAATCTCTCTGATTTTTTCTGCAGAGGGGATCTTGTTGTAATCTTCCTCATACATCAGATAATGGATTCCTGCATGCCGGGCAATATCGCCCATTCTCTCTCCATAAGCTCCGTTTGCTGCAATCAGAAGGGTGTCCTCTTCTCCGATCACGCTGGTCAGTACAGACTCTACTCCAAAGGTCCCGCTGCCCTGCATAAGGACCACGGTGTATTCAGGCTCACTTACATGAGCCAGATTCAGCAGTTTCTCCCGTATGGACAGGGTGATTTTTTTGTAATCATCATCCCAGGTGCAGTGATCAAAAAGCATCTCTTTTTTTACCGTGTCTGTTGTGGTAAGAGGACCCGGTGTAAGCAGTTTGTAGTTTGGCATTTTAATATTTCTCCTTTTATTCATTATTTATCTGTTCTGTCTCGTTTCAGACGGTTGTGCGTCTGAAACGGCAAAGAATCCTGCCGGGCAGGATTCTTGCCTGCAAAGGGAAGATTTACTTGCAGCTCTCAGACAGTTCCTGATGCTTTTCCAGAAGATCCAAGGTCAGAGGTTCCGGGAAAGTTTTAGGATTTGCAGAGCTGTTAGCCTCATCTGTGGTCTCTCCTTCGTATACAGCGTTAGGATAGTATTTCTGAAGTTCGGCTCTTCCTTTGGTGATGATGCACTCAGCCATCTCCTGGGCCAGAGGATTGGTATCTTCCCCTTTATCTACTACCGCTACAGATTCTGTCAGAGAGAAATTTCCTTCAGCCGGGTCTACAAAGTCTACCGGAAGTCCTTCGGCTTTGTCTGCCACTGCCTGCTGACGAAGGCCGAAACCTACGGCAACTTCTCCTGCACGTACCTTTTTAAGAGGTGCAGATCCGGAGGATTCAATGTGGGGACCTGCATTCTCATAAATACCGGAGAGCACTTCCCTGGCTCCATCTTCCCCATATTCGCTTACCAGCGCCTGGATCAGCAGCCATGCGGTAGAGGAACTCTTAATGTCTGTTACAGACACCAGATCTTTATACTCCGGTTTTGTAAGATCCTTTAAGGAAGCAGGCATATCCAGATTGTTCTCTTTCATAACCTCTGTATTAACAATAATCGTTCCTTCCTGGGAAGTGATCGGTGCGCAGTAGTCTTTCTGATCTGCACTGTTTAAAAGGGTGTAATCAAAGTCCAGAGGCTGGAACATGTTCTGGTCTTCCTGGGCTGCATCGATATAGAAAGTACTTAAGGTGAGCATATCTGCCTCAATGTTGGTCCCTTCTGCCATAACCTTTCCCCCCAGCTCAGAGGTACCGAAAGTCTGGAACAGATATTTGCCCTGATAACCGTTTTCATCCAGGGTTTTTTTCATGGCTTCCACAGCCTCATCATCTGCATTGGAATAAATCACCACTTCCTCCCCGGAGCCGCCGGGCGCTCCCTGGCCGCCGCAGCCGGTCATGGAAAGTGTTCCTGCTAAGATTGCTGCTGTCATTAAGATCACGGATATTTTTCTTGCTTTCATTGTATTAATTCTCCTTTTTTCCTTCTTTTCTTCGAATGATCAGTCCCAAAACTCCTTTCACGATCAGATTCGTTCCCAGGATAAACAGGGACAATACAAACACTTCATTAAACTTGGTATAATACTGTAATTCTTTAATCTTGGTAGTGATAACCATGGTCCTTGCTCCGGCGATAAAGATCACGGCGCTGACAGTCACCATGGCGTTTACAAAGTAATAACTGAAGACTTCCAGGATCGTGGAGGTCATATTGGGGGTGACGATCCGCACAATGGTCTTGATCCAGGTATCTCCCATAAGGGAAGCTGTCGTCTCCCAGGAACTGTTCAGCTTGGACAGGGAATTGCGCATCATCAGGTAAGGCGTGGAGAAGTAATGGACCACGTTACACAGGATGATCAGCAGGAATGTATTCTGCAGAGGTGTTCCTGAAAAGATAAACATAAAAGCAATACCGATAACCATGCCGGGAATCGTATTAGTCACCAGAGCGATCCCATCGATGACACCTTTCAGCCTGCCGTTCAGACCGCTTCTGGCCGTAGCCAGTGCTGCCCCGTAGGTAACCAGAAGTCCCAGAAGAGCAGTACAAAAAGCCACAAACAAAGAATTCTGATAAACTCCGAACAGGCTCCAGTCGTTCAGTACATCCATCACATGCTCCAGGGTGAAATTCACCTGATAGGGCCATTCCTGTACCAGAGGAACCACAAAAATAACCGCAAAGATAGCCAGAATGCACAGGATAATAAAGGCCGAAATACCGCCGCAGATACCGTCCCGGATCCGGTTCTTTTTCATCTCAATCTGGGAGATCTTTGTATAGCGCACATTGTACCGTTCCAGATATTTCAGCAGGGCAATGCTGACAATGGAGGGGATCAGCATCATCATAGCTACTACAGCGCCCCGGTTGAAATTGGGGATACTGCCCAGCATCTCATTGTAGAGAACCGTAGCTACTACTTCGTACTCTCCTCCCACAGAAGCAGGAATACCGTAATCCGTAAAGCAGAGGAAGAAGCACTGTACCATGGAAGCCGCAAGAGTTCCCAAAAGAGGCCGGATAATGGTCTGCCAGAAAGTCTGGAAAGAATTATCCCCCATAACCCTGGACACGATCATAAACTTTTTGTCAATGAATCCCATGGTGTTCAGGATCAACATAAAAGATATTGGCAGAGTGTAGATCACATAACCGAAAAGCAGCCCGTTAAATCCGTAAATATCAAAAAGCTGTCTTCCAAAAAGCCGGGTGAGCAGTCCTTCTTTTCCAAAGGAATATATAATGGCGAATCCATAGGTGATGGTGGGAAGCAGCATTGGAAGTACTGCCAGAGTACGGATCAGGGATTTAAATTTCCCTGGCAAATTTGTATACTGTATACTATAAGCCATAAAAAAAGCAAGGACTGTGGCGATCAAAGCGCTGGAGATAGAAACGGTAACACTGTTTCCAAAGGCCTTGAGAAATCCCCGTCCTGTCAGGACTTCTACATAATTACTGATTCCTGCCCCCGCCTCTCCCAGGAAAGACTCCAGCAGGAGCCTTATAATGGGAATGGCAAGAAAAATAGCAAATATAGCGAGTACCAGTACATAGATTACTTTTATTTCTCTTTCTTTTCTGATCATTGTCTTATACCACCTGTGCATTTCTGGTCAGGTCCTGATGAAACAGGGCGAAAATATTATTCTTCTTAATTTCCAGCTGATTCAGGATAAATTCCTTGACAAAGTTATTGGAAGGCGCAGTGATAATCTCCTCCGGAGCTCCGTACTGGGAGATATGTCCCTTGTTTACAATCAGCACCTTGTCAGAAAGTGTCAGAGCTTCCTCAGGGTCGTGAGTTACGATAATCGTCGTCAGATGGAAGTCTCTGGCGATCTCTTTAATCTTCTCCTTGATAGATTCTTTGATCACCCCGTCCAGGGCGCTTAACGGCTCGTCCAGAAGAAGGATCTTTGGCTTCATGACCATAGTCCTGGCCAGAGCCACCCTCTGCTTCTGTCCGCCGGAGAGCTGCTCAATCTTTTTATTCAGATGCTCTCTGAGTCCCAGCAGATCGATGAATTCGTCCACTTCTTCTTTGGTGGAGATATCCGGCTTATTCCGCAGTCCGTAGGTAATATTTTTATAGACATTCAGGTTCGGGAAAAGTGCGTAATCCTGGAATACGATATTGAATCCCCTTTCTTCCATTGGTACGTTTGTAATATCCTTTCCGTCAAAAATAATCTGTCCCTGGTCGGCAGGTGTAAGTCCCAGCACCAGATTTAATAAGGTGGTCTTTCCGCATCCGGAAGGCCCCAGGATCGAAACAATCTCCCCGTCCTGAATCTTCAGATTGATGTCCTCCAGAATGGTCACACCGTCATAAGATTTCTTTACACGTCTCAGTTCCAGCATGTCGGTTCTCCTTTCTTTTTTTCCATCTACTCTGTTCATTGTTTTTTACTTGCTTAACTGCATTCATTTTTGTCGTTTTTGCATTCTCAGTTTGTACTTTCGATTACAACATGTTGTGTCTGACGGCTTCTCCCGCCTGACAATTCGTATTATAAAGACAAAAAAAGCCGGCTTTCAATCAAGCCGGAGTGAACTCTGTGTAAAGGCCAGGTAAAGTCAAAAAAGAAGTTTTGTAGAAAATCTACAAAACTTCTTCATCTTCTCCATAGGCCCTTTTTGCAACAATCGCACTGGTCTTATTCAGTTTTCTGGCAAACCGGTCATAGTCCCGGTTCAGTACCCCCGCATAGATCATATCCACCAGGGCAAGCTGGGAAATCCTGGAAAATATAGTATCTCCATAGAGGAACTGCCGGTTACTGGCGCACAGGAGAATATCTGCATATTTGGAGATCAGAGAGTTCTCAAAATTTGTCATAGCCAGAGTGCTAGCTCCTGCCTTCCTGGCCAGTGCCAGCATTTCCACGGTATGACGGGAACAGCCGGAATAGGAGATCCCGATGGCCAGATCTTTCTTTGTCAGGTTCACAGCGCTGACATTCTGGAGATAATAATCTCCGTAAATCCTGCAGTTCAGCCCCAGATAGGTCAGCTTTGTCAGCAGGTCATTGGCTGTACACACAGAGTTCTCCACACTGTATATCACAATGTTCTCTGCCCCAAGTACGGCTTCCACAGCTCTGCGGTACTCTTTCATGGAAATATTTTTCAGCGTTTCTTCCAGCATTTCCATGGAAGTGGTCACAATCTTTCCCGGAATATCCTCCAGCCGGTCTTTCTTGGACAGGGGAAATCCGTACAGGCCTATTTTTTCATCATCCTGTGACTGCTCCTTAGCCTCTTCCTGGACCAGAGCATATTTAAAATCCTTAAAGCCTTCATATCCTGCAGCCTTTACAAAGCGGATTACCGTGGGCTGGCTGACCCCGGTCTCTGAAGCCAGGGTCTCCATCAGCAGCTTGCTGGCCTTTCCCTCATATCTGAGAATATAATCTGCCACTTTCTGCTCCGATGGCCGCAGGCCGGCATAGATCTGCTGAATCTTGATCTTTACTTTATTATTCTTCATTTTCCTGGTAGAAAACTTACAGTTTTTCTCCTTTCTCTCCACTTTCTTACTTTAAAGCTCATACCTTTCAGAAAATCCCTCAAAAAATTGTATCCAAAAAAATACAATCCTTTTGGGCTGTTACCATGGAGTTTTTCCCGGTCTGGCCTAATGTTATCTCTTTTTTTCTTTGGAAACAAGACCGAATCTGTAAAAATTCATCCTGAAACAGGGTTATAAGGAATCCAGCCTATAATCTGCTCTACAGGCAGGACACACAAAAGCGTAAATAATACTGCTCCTGCAAAGACAGCCCGGCGCACCAGAGGAATGTTTTTCTTCTGATAGATCAGAACCAGGATAAAGACCAGGATAAGCCAGATCAAAAATACAGAGGAAATACACCTTTTTACAGTAAATCCATAGGCGGCTATATACATACCCAGCTTGCTGGCTGCCGTGGACAAAAGGAGAAGGGTCAAAACCCCCAGGATCCCGTTTTCCAGGATCAGTCCTCTGTTCTTGCGGCGGGGAGTCTTGGCACAGCTGTTCATGGCAATGAGAAAACTGGCATTCAAAAGAGCAATCACACACAATTCAAAGAATCCCTGGCGTGCGTACTGGGCATAAGTATAGGCTTCCGGCAAAATCCCAAAGAATGCAGAAAACAGGTACCTGGCCTGAAGTCCAATAAATAAAAGGTAGACGGCTGAAACGATAACACCGAAAGTAAGTACCGCTATATCCGGCACAAACCGGAACACTCTGCCGGATTCTTCATGAAAGTGTATACACTCCTCCTCTTTCACATGTCTTTTATAAGCTCCTCCATATAAAGTACCGAACATCAGGGCGCCCAGAAGAATCCCTACGATTCCTCTCCAGATCAGGATCCGAAAATCCGCTCCCAGAAGGTCAAGGATGGCGGAGACCAGATTTCGGAATCCTGTATCCGCCTGAGACAGGATGGGAACAATGATCAGCAGAGCCGGAATGGATATAATAATTCCCAGAAGGACCATCCGCCAGTCTCTCTTTTCTTCTTTTTTCTCCGAAAAAGACTGAAAGAGCAGCCGTATCTGGCACAAAGAATTCAGGATAGGAAGGGCAATAAGCCCGTTCCAGCTGTCCAGCAGGACCCAGGAAGAGGTTGCTCCTTTCCATAAAAGGCCTTCTGTTATGACCAGAGTCCAGTAAGCAGCCACAAGAAAGATCATCAAAGTCTGTCCAAAACCAAACACCGTGTAAAAGCCGTATGGAAGACTGATTCCCAGAAGGATCAGCGTCCAGAAAATCTTTTCCCCGGTTATAGAAAGTTTCTTCAGTCTGGCGTAAGCCAGAACGGTAATGACATAAAGGATGGAAAACATGGACAGACCTCTGGCAAAGTTTTCCATACACAGGCAATTCCACATCAGGATTCCCAGGACTACATACAGCCCGGCAAAAATCTGATCCCAGCGGTCCGCCGGCAGTTTTTCCAGAAGGGGGCGCCCTTCTTCCAGCAGGAACAGTCCACGATCCATTTCCTTTCTTGTTTCCAGATTTTCCATATTCAGTCACTCCCTTCTTCCGGAACATATTCCAGAATATCTCCCGGCTGACACTTCAGTTCCCGGCACAAAGCCTCCAGAGTAGTAAAGCGTACTGCTTTTGCCTTGCCGTTCTTTAAAATAGAAAGATTGGCCGGAGTAATTCCTATGGCTTTCGCCAGATCTCCGGCGCCGATCTTTCTCTTAGCCATCATCACGTCAAGATTTACAATAATCGGCATATTCCCTCTTCCTTTCTATATGGTATAGTCATTTTCCTTCTTGATCTCCTCCGCCTGGGCAAACACATTTTTGATCACCCGGAGGATCAAAGCCATAAACACGGCAGCAGCACAGAGGGCAAAGAATACCGGATAGTAAAAGCTGCTGGCCAGAAAGATCAGCCCTGCTGCCAGACAGCACCAGGACATTCCCCTGAGATATCCGGTATTTTTCTCTGTAAAGACCTCTTCCCTCTTAATATTGGCCAGCAGCCGGTTCATCATATAGAGAGCCGCTGCCGCCGGAATAGCTACCGCATATGTCGTGGCCAGAAAATAATTTCTGCTGTCTGGAGACAGGATCATTCTTTCCCGGATAAACCAGGAAAAGATCCAGGGAGCTCCTACGCACAGGACTATCAGAGCTGCTGCGCTGATCCATACAAAGATCCTGGTAAGGAACAGGCTTTTATCATCATTCCATTTCATAGGTTCATTCCTCCTATATCTGTTTTCTCTTTTCTTTTTTAGGATAGCACAGTAATTACTGTTTTGCAAGATATATTTATCGTTTTTCGATAATTATTTTCTGTAATTCAAAA
>DXFG01000325.1 GCA_019114545.1 Candidatus Blautia pullistercoris
TAAGATTCTTAATATTTTCTAACTGGGTAGATTTTGTGCCCTGCTCATGTCCCTGTCGGAAACCTTCTTCTCTCACAAATTTCATGTGTTCTTCCTGATTATACTCATACAGACACACCTTGATCACCTCCGCTCTGTTTTTCTCCAGAAACTCTTTTAGGATCTCTTCGTTAATACATTCTGTCACTGCTCTCTCCACCGCCTCATCTAAGACTATGGTCTTTGCATACTCCCGTAAATATCTTTGTGCAAAGCTATTTTGGAATAAATATCCGCCACATAAAACAGACAGCGCAGGGGCAGATTGGGATTATAGGTAGACTGGTGTTCATACAGAGACAGCCTGGAATCAATGATAAAAGATAAATCATTCTTGATGGACATATAGATGGCATTGTCCAGGGTATTGATCTCCAGCTCCTCCGGATCCTCATAATGTTTGCCGCTGACTGCATTATATAATTCCAGCAGTTCTTTCTTTTCCTGAAATACCATAGTAAATACCGAGGATTTATAGGTGCGGTTTGCAGTTACTTTTTTGTCTTGTGCCATAGAAAGACCTCCTTCTCATTGTATTAGGCGGAAGGTCTCTCCTCTGTAAATACACTGAGAAACCTCTCTGCCGGTTTACTGGAATTTTTAAAGCATTGAGATTTCTCAGACATGTTTTCAGAAAAATTGACAGGACAAAAGTCCCATAGATAAGAACTTAAGAAATATAATGCTTTGCCTGTATTGTAACACGAGGCTGCAGAGCAGGCAATGCTGTTTTAATTTTTTATTCCCCGTTCAGTTTCTGGAATACGGAAACAGCATCTAAGATATGATAAGGCTGGGTATCATGGCTGCCGTCCGCCTTGGCGGTAATCAGTGCATAAGTCTTGTCTCCGGCAGTTCCCACACTGGCCAGACACAGGCCTGCTTCAGAAGTATAGCCGGTCTTTCCCCCTAAAATATAATCACTGGCAGCACCGGACTGCTCCATTTCCTGAAACATCAGGCTGGAGAAGGTAAACCCCTCCGGGTGGCCGTCTGTAGGCGGCACGGTGTAAGACCTTGTTGTAAAGATTGCACGGAAGTCCCCATTTTCCCAGGCATACTCCAAAAGCCGGGCCAGATCTTTGGTGGTGGTGTAATGCTTTTTATCCGGAAGACCTGTAGAATTTACAAAGTGAGTGTGCTTCATGCCCAGCTCTTCTGCCTTCTTATTCATGAGATCCGCAAATTTGTCTTCCGATCCGGCCACTTCCTCTGCCAGTGCTTTGCAGCATTCTCCCCCTGAGGGAAGCATCGCCCCATAAAGCAAGTCTCTTACAGTAGCATGCTCTCCGGGAAGAAATCCTGCCATGGAAGCACCCTCTTCATAAAGTTCCGGAAAGATGTCTTCTGACAGCCTTACCTGTTTACCTAAATCTTCCCCGTTTTCCAATACCAGAAGCACAGTCATCATTTTGGTCAGAGAAGCCGGATAAATCCTCTCCTGGCTCTTCTTCTGAGCTGCAATCTCTCCTGTATCCAGATCCAGAAGCACTGCGCTTTTACTATACAGAGAAGACAGATCCACCAGATCCTGTCCGGAATCCATATTTTTCTCAACACTCTCCCTCACGCCTCCCAGGCCGCCTATACTATGTATCACTGCTGCTGCAAGAATAAGAGCATATGCTCCTCCGATGAAAAAAATAAGCTTTCCCAGCAGGTGTTTTCTTCTTTTTCTTCTGCCCATAAAAATCCCGTCCTTTACCTGTGTTTTCCATTCAGAGCCATACATGCCTTAAGTAAGATTCTGAATGATTTAAAAATAACAGATAAAGAACGGGAATGTTTTAATATTTCCTTGCTAAATTCCTAAGAAAAAATGAAGGTAAGAAAAGGTCACTGTTTTACCGGCAATTCCACAGTAAAGATCACTTTCTCATCCTGGCTCCTGGCAGATATACTGCCTCCATGAAGCTCTACGATTTCCTTTGCAATAGCCAGACCCAGTCCGGCGCCTCCGGTATTGGTCCTTCTGGAACTGTCCAGACGGAAAAACTTTTCAAAAATACTGTCCAGTTTTTCTTGGGGTATATTTTTTCCATGGTTTTCAAAAGAAAGAAGGACCTTATCTTTATTCCGGGAAGCCTGTATAGTAATAGGCGTATTTGGGTAGCTGTAAGCTACTGCGTTTTTCAGGATATTGTTGAAGACTCTGGCCAGCCTGTCCGGATCGGCGTGCAAATGAATATCTTCCTCTATTTCCAGTTTTACCTCATTTCCATGTGCTGCCAAAACCGGATAAAACTCTTCGGCCATCTGCATAAGCATATAAGACAGATCCAGATCCTCTTTTTCCAGGAAAATGTTCTGAAGGTTATACTGGGTGATCTCGAAAAATTCCTCGATCAGCCCTTCCAGCCTCTGTGCCTTTTCCAGGGCAATGTGGGTATATTTTTCCTTCTGGGCCTCCGGCATATCCGGAGCCTCGTCAAGAAGGGTAAGATACCCGATAACAGAAGTCAGAGGGGTTTTCAGGTCATGGGCAAGGTAGGTGATCAGGTCATTTTTCCTCTGAGCCTCCTGCTTCAGAGATTCCTCCTTCCGGATCATACCGGTCTTGATCTGCAGCATACGGGCCCCTACTTCTGTATAGGGCGCCGGAAATACCTCTTCCATATCCAGGTCTCTCGTCATATAGCTTTGGACCTTTTTATCGAGATCTTCCACATTTTTCCTTGTCTTCCTTTTACCGTAGAAATAAA